>NZ_JACJSF010000035.1 GCF_014698035.1 Desmonostoc muscorum FACHB-395 | reverse complement strand
GGCCAAGGTGCTAGCGCGCTCGACGGAATAGTCGATGTGCTGGTAGCCGCCACAACCTTCAGTGGCTCCAAAACCGGAATATTTAATACATGAGTAATGCCGGATAAACTCAGTAGTAACAGTAACGTAATCGTAGTGTGCAGAAAGAATCTGCTTAATTTAGGGTTCACATTATTTATCCTCTGAAATTAAACGGCGTTGCTGAATCAAAAGATAAATCAACTAGCCACAGTTAACTGGCTGCTAGTTATTAAATCTACTAATGACTCTTGAAATATGCTAGAGATAATAGATTAGAAATCGAACTAACAACCTCAGTATTTATTCGGCTTAGAAAATTTTCGAAATGTGATTACTTCAAAATGCGATGACTATCACTCTTCCATTAATCTAGGCTAGGCATCTAGGCAAACACATCTAAATATTGACGAGCCAGAATGAGATTGTAATTCACCGAGATCCTTATTAGATATGACTTTCAAGAAAATAAATCTACCTATTCTCCAATACTCTGCCAATTGACAAGGGTTCAACGCCCGTAGAAACGGGATGAATAATTGAGTGCTTGAGCAAATTCCTTGTAGAGTAAAGTAGCTTCATAAATATCTGTTTTAATATCCTGTTCAATGGGACTTTTACATAAATATTTGTCAGATATATTACCATAGTCAATCTTCTCACTAGACCTACGACGAAAGTGCTTATTGGAGTCAGGATTTTTAGAAGGTATATATAATACTGAATCGTAGCGAAGCTTGGAAATTATATGGAAGTTAACTTGCCGAGCCATCTGCAAGGCATTATAATTTCCAAAAATACCATTTAGTACTAAGTAAGAAAGAGAAATAAACCCGTCTAAGAGGATGTTTGAAAAGTCCTGTTGTTGGTAGCAAAAAGTTTTAGATCCCCCTAAATCCCCCTTAAAAAGGGGGACTTTGACTCCGGTTTCCCCCTTTTTTAGGGGGGTTAGGGGTGGATCTAAAAGTGCCTAAAGTCACAGCGAAACACTTTTCAAACAACCTCTAATAACTGGAATAACGAATGAATCAATTTCTGAATTTGAAGTAATTCAGATGTGAAAATTACCTCGACTTTATTCTTGTTCTTACTCCCTTCTGGTTGTCCACCTTTACGTTTCTCTTTGGGTCTCTTTCTCCATCGGCGATCGCTTGAATAATTGCCATCCTAGTAATACCATAGTTTGCGAGAAACGCAAGCCAAAATGCAGGAATATATTGACAACGGAGTTAAATTAGGCTGTTTAATTAATCCGAAAATGCGTCAGGTATAAATCTATCGTCTTGGTAAACCAGTAGAAATACTAGCATCTCCACAAGAATTATCAGGAGAAGATGTTTTTCCAAGATTTATTTTAAATTTGCAAATAATTTGGGGATAAAAATTTGATTTGTGATAACAACTCCGTAACGGCTTACAGCAAACTGTCAATACCATAGAAACTTGTGTTGTTCATAGCATTGACGTAATACTACTTATGGAAACCACCAGCTATTTCTATTGCTGTAAAACTGAAACCGTCCAAAGCCGAGAAATTGTCCGTGGGATTTTTCACCCACTGGAAATGCTGTTACACCTAGTAAGTAGACACCAGAAAAGCTGGGATTACTCACAGGACGGAGGGCGATTGTCACTGTTTGTCCGGGAGTGACAGGCGGATCAAAATTCACAGTAACGGTTCGTGTGCCGCGTTCGTCTGTGACTGGGCCTAGTGTTAGCCGAAATTCTTTGCGCTCGCTCATTCCGACAAAGGCGCGGGTATCATTAAGATTGTAGCGGATGTTCTCTGTTCCCTCCCTTTGTGCGATCGTTACCTTCTGGAGAGATTCTCCAGCATTTTCCGGCAGGTTGATAGTGAAATAGTAAGTTCCACCCCAAACATTCACATCTTTGTAAGTAGTTCTTGCATTCACAAGTTTCGGCGGTTGGACAAAGTAGACTGTACCATCTCTAAGCTGCACCGCTTCAGTCACCGGAAGTGTTACTCCCCCAATACCGATTGCTAACGAAAGTGTTATCCCAAATAAAGTTGTGACACGCATAATTCAAATATAAAAAACGCACTCATTTCAATTTTAATTCTTTGGGAATGAGTGATTTGGGAATGATGGAAGCTTGTTTTTCCCAATCAGAAGATTTTGTGTACCACCAAGCCCAAGCAATTAAAACTGCTTGCAAGGGAAGCCTGACTACGTGTACCCAAGGTGAATTTGGTATATGTTCAATCTTAATAAGATTAACCGCCATATTAATATTGGCAGGGTAAACAGCAATAAAAAGAGCAAGAAGTCCCCAAGCAGCAGCTTGACTTACAGGCGGGACTAATAAGCCGATACCACCCAAAATTTCATAAAAGCCACTCAGATAAACTAATCCTAAAGGGTAAGGTAGTTGTGGCGGCACAATTTTGACATATTCTCCTGGAACAACAAAATGTGTCATTCCAACCACAATGATAGATATAGCAAGAACTACACGTAATATTTCCTTATACTTATTCATGGTTTTGCCTGATTATATACTTGTCTCTATTACTTCAGTTTGATTTATGGATGTTAATCTGTCTTGAGTCAACAGGAGGAAAATCGGCAAAACTTTTCAAAATACCATTTAATTTAGCCCTTTCAATCTGACTGCTAAAATCTCTTTTTTTCTCTCTGTGTCCTCCGCGCCTCTGCGGTTCAAAAGTCTCTTATTGAACCACAGAGGCGCAGAGGACACAGAGTAAAGAGCTTAAAAAGGAATTTATTGAAAAAATTTTTTACCCACCTTGAAAGGGCTAGTCCTATATATAATTAAGAAATTTATTTAATTGCCCATCATATCTTACAGATACGTGACCGATTCTTTAATCCAATTATTCATAGAAAAATGAGTGATGCTTTTAGCCGACTTTCACCCTTCATCCAAGAATATATTTATCATCATCAGTGGACTGAGTTACGACCAGTTCAAATTGCCGCTTGTCAGGTTATATTTGACACTGATGCTCACTTGCTAGTTACTGCTGCAACTGCTGCGGGTAAAACAGAAGCAGCCTTTCTACCAATTTTGACGTTATTACATACCAACCCTGCTACCACCATCGGCGCATTATATATTAGTCCAATCAAAGCTTTAATTAACGATCAATTTGAGCGTCTTAACGACTTACTCAAAGAAGCAGATATTCCAGTTTGGCACTGGCATGGTGATGTTTCTCAAAGTCGCAAAAACAAACTTTTAAAAAATCCTCAAGGTATTCTCCAAATTACACCAGAATCTCTAGAAAGTTTGTTAATCAATAAAAATAATGACCTCCTTCGCTTATTTGGTGACTTAAGATTTGTCATCATTGATGAAATTCACGCTTTTATGGGTTCAGAACGTGGTTGTCAAATTATTTGCCAATTACAACGTTTAGCACAGTTAACGCAAAAACAACCGCGCCGTATTGGTTTGTCGGCAACTCTTGGTGATTACTCACTAGCTGAAGATTGGTTGCGTTCAGGAACAGATAAGCCAGTGATTACACCTCAAACTGATGGGATAAAACGCCAAATAAAACTAGCTTTAGAACATTTTTATATTACTAATGAAGTAGATGAATCAGAGGCAACAGATTATGAAAAATATATTTTTAACCTCAGCAAATCTCGCAAATGTCTGATATTTGCTAATAATCGCACGCGTACCGAATCTGTAATCGCATCTTTGCGACAAATTGCCACAGAACAAGGACTACCAGATATATATCATGTGCATCATGGGAGTATATCTGCTAGCTTACGGCAAGCCGCCGAGAATGCAATGCGTGAACCGAACAATCCAGCAGTTACCGCCGCCACTCTGACTTTAGAATTAGGCATAGATATTGGTCATTTAGAGCGAGTTATTCAGTTAGAATCACCCTTATCTGTAGCTAGCTTTTTACAGCGTTTAGGACGTAGTGGCAGGAGAGGTGAAGCTGCCGATATGCGCTTTATCTGTGCTGAAGATAAACCATTAGCAGAAGCTTCTCTACCAGAGCAAATACCCTGGCAGTTGTTACAGTCTATCGCTATCATTCAACTTTATTTAGAGGAACAATGGATTGAACCAATCAGACCGATCAAATATCCTTTGAGTTTGCTTTATCATCAGACAATGAGTATCTTAACAGCAACAGGAGAACTTTCACCTAATGCTTTAGCTAAACAAATTTTTAGTCTGCCACCCTTTGCTGCTATTTCCAAAGAAGATTTCCAATTATTGCTTCGCTATTTAATTGATATTGGTCATATTCAGCATACTGAACAAGGTAAATTAATCCTGGGTTTGGCAGGAGAAAAGATTGTGAGAAAATTTCAGTTTTATGCTGTCTTTGCTGAACAACAAGAATATATTGTTAAGCAAGGCGCAACACAAATTGGCAGTATCGTCACGCCACCTGCTGTTGGAAATCAATTTGCTTTAGCTGGCAGAAGTTGGGAAGTTGTAGAAGTTGACTTTAGAAAGAAGGCTATTTTTGTTAAACAAGCCGAGGGTAAAGCTAGTATTTATTGGCGTGGTAGTAGTGGCACTATTCACACCAAAGTTTTACAACGAATTCAACAGGTTTTATTTGAAAATATCGAGTATAGCTATTTGCAAAAAAATGCTTTACAACGTTTATGTCAAGTTCGTCAATTGGTACAGAAGATTGGATTAGATAAACAAAATATTGTGCAATTAGAAAAAGGTAAATGCTGCATTTTTCCCTGGATGGGTACGGTTGCTCATCGCACCCTAGAAAGATTACTCAATTCCTACTGTAGAGAATCATTGGAAATTACAAGTATTGGCGGATTAAATCCCTATTATTTCACAATCAAATTAGGCAAAGATAAATTTAAATATCTTTATCCCGAAATTGCTTCATTGTGTGAACAAAGAATTAGCTCAGAAGATTTACTCAGTACTTCAGAAGCACCGGAAATTCAAAAATATGATCAATTTATTCCTCATCCACTTTTACGAAAAGCTTTTGCTAGCGATTATTTAGATATGAGAGAACTCAAGCAGCAAGTGGCGCAGTGGAAAGAATAAATAGAGAATACCTCAAAATGCTCTGGCGATTTCTAATCACCGAGTATATTTGCTATTTTTTATAAAAATCATAAGTAGGTAATCCAGTAACATTAGTTTGGAGAGCAAACAAATCACCAGAGTAGAAACTTTTTTCGATCTCTGCTTCGCTGAGTCCAACGGAAGCAGTGGTAATGTAGAGGGTTTGCAAATTATCACCGCCAAAAGTACAGCTAGTTGGCAATTGCACAGGTAGCTTTATCCTCAATATCTCTTCACCCTTGGGATTGAAACGAATCACACACCATCCATCCCACATAGCTGACCAGATATGTCCTTCACCGTCTATTGTCAACCCATCTGGATAGAAATATTCATGAGTTAAATCAACAAAAATCCGACGATTAGTAATACTTCCAGTTACTGAATTAAAGTCGTAAGCATATATTTTTTGTTGAGGAGAATCTGTTAGGTAAAATGTCTTTTGATCGGGACTCCATCCTAAACCATTAGAAATAGTCAAGCCCGTTTCCATTAAATGCAATGAACCATCAGTGTCATAGCGATAAAGGCTAGCTTGAGGTTTTTCTATAGAACACATTGAACCAAACCAGAAACGTCCTTGAGGGTCACATTTACCATCATTGAGACGGTTATCTGGAAGATTTGCTTCAATTTCCAAAATGGGAGTAACTACACCTGTCTGAGTGTTGAGGAATGCCAAGTGATGACGCAGCAACATAATTAATCTATCTGCACCTGCTGTTGCGATCGCACTTACCACGTCTCCTACATCAAAAAAGCCCTTTTCCCCCGTAGCAGGATTGAACTGATGCACTCGATGGTTATAAATATCGACCCAGTATAGTAGTTTTCGGATAGAGTCCCAGATGGGGCCTTCACCCAAGCGGGCGCGGGCTTCTAGAACATTGTGGAGTGGATATTGCAACTCGTTCATTTTATCAATCAATAACACCATATAGGCAACAGGAAAAAATTTTATCGAAACAGAATTCAGGAGTCAGGAGCCAGAATTCAGTTGAGTATTTTGTGCTACTGGTGGATAGCGCAGCCTTAGTGAGTCTGCGTTCGCTTTTAGCGTCTCGTAGAGAGCGTCTGAATCCAGGGGTTTAAGACCCCCAATCAAAGATTTAGTGGTGCAACAATTCCGTGGCGGGTCTGAATCCCCCACTGATAGCGTAGCGCTAGAGAGGAACGAGCGTCTTCATTCTGACTCCTGTTAGCGGTAGCGGGGCGTTTAGCCCATTCTGACTTCTGAATTCTTCTTCAATCAAATTCAAGTAAAAACTGAAGACGCAATTCATTGCGTCTTCCCCAGGTAAAAGAAAAAATTCTTCCTTTTGGCTAAGTTTGAGATTCCCGACTTCGATAAAAAAGTGGGAATCTTGTTTCTAAACAGCTTGTAAAATCTCGTCATCTACAGAAAAATCTACTTCGGCTTTATCTTTTGCATTAGCCAAATAATCTTTTTCCAATGAGTCTTGCAACCCAGAAATCAAATCATATTCAGGCTGCCAGCTTAATTCTGTTTGCGCTTTATTCACCGAAGCAAAGAAATGCTGCACCCGCATCGGAAAAGCTTTGCGCTTGCCGAAATCAAACTTTTTCGGGTCGTAATGGACGATTTTTACAGCATCGGGTAATTTGCCAGCCGCCACAGCGCTAGCACGGGCTAAACCATCAAAGGTGACAAAGCGATCGCCTGAGATATTATAAATCTGTCCTACGGCTTGTTTATTGCCCAAAACCTGAGTCATTGCTAGTGCCAAGTCTTTTACATGACCTAGCTGGGTGATATGCAAACCATTTCCGGGGATGGGAATCGGGCGATCGCGCACAATTCTGTCAAAAAACCACCCTTCCAACTCATTATAATTACGAGGTCCGTAAATATAAGTAGGACGAATGGAAGTAAAGGGCAATCCCAATTGAGTCAAATAAGCTTCTGTTTCATGCTTACCCTTATGGCGACTTTTGGGATCTACTAAATCTCCTTCGACATGGGGTAGTTGATCGGATTTGAGATACACCCCCGCAGAACTCATATATACAAAATGTTGCACCCGTCCTTGAAAAATCTCTGCAAGTGGTTGAGTATCAGTAAGTTCTCGCCCATTATTGTCAAAAATGACATCAAAGCTTTCTTGTGATAACTTGGCTTTTAATTGGGTAGGGTCAGTGCGATCGCCTATAATTTGTCCTACTCCCTGTAAAGAAGGTGCTGCCCGATTTCCACGATTGAACAGCACCACCTCATGTCCTTGTTCCACTAGTAATTGAGTCAAATAGACACCAATGAACCGAGTACCACCCATAATTAGAATTCGCATAAATTCACCTTTTGCATATCAGTTGTCGTTACAGGAGTAGGCAGCGAGGAAGCGAGTGGGAGAGATGAAGGAGCAGAGGAATAATAATGCCCAATGCCCAATGCCCAATGCCCAATGCCCCATACCCAATCTGAGGTTATCATCCATCTGGAACCTCTAACGGAAAAATTGCGTCTTATGTGCTAATCTGGGGCGCTTCCCATTAATTAATCACAAGGGGAAACTTTTCAGTTAACGTCATCAAGTTAGCCTTTGTATCTTCCATTTATTCAAGTTAGCTGTGCCCTTGAAATATGCTCTGGTTCATGAGTGGCTGACACCCAAAGCCACCGGTGGTTCTGAACTCGTTGTCCGAGAAATTTTGAATCACATTGATGCTGATTTGTATGCTCTGATCGATTTTGAATCCAGCAATAAAGAAAGTTATTTATATAAACGTCAAATTGGCAAGACGTTTCTCCAAAACTTTCCATCTGCCCGCAACGGTATACAAAAATACTTGCCTTTGTGGCCTTTGGCAATTGAACAACTTGATTTGCGGCACTATGACGTAATTCTGTCTTCATCTCACGCTGTTGCCAAAGGAATCCTTACCACTCCCGAACAGATGCATATTTGCTACTGTCACAGCCCTATGCGCTATGCCTGGGACTTGACCTTTGATTATCTTCGCTACAGCAAACTGGGTAGTGGCTTACCTGGGTGGGTGACGCGATATTTATTACATCGTTTGCGCCAGTGGGATGTATTGAGTGCCAATCGCGTTGATTACTTCATTGCTAACTCGCAACATACGGCTCGGCGGATTTGGCGTTGCTATCGGCGAGAAGCAACAGTCATTTACCCACCAGTGAATATCGCGGAATTTCCATTTCTGTCTGAGAAAGAGGACTTCTACCTGACAGTTTCCCGCTTAGTGAGTTACAAGCAAATATCGTTGATTGTCAAGGCTTTTAATCAACTAAAACGACCATTAGTAGTCATTGGTACAGGAGATGAAATGAATAAGATTCGCGAGATGGCAAACTCCAATATTCAAATACTGGGATGGCAACCCGATAATGTGGTAAAAAAATATATGTCTAGGGCTAAGGCCTTTGTGTATGCAGCTTGTGAAGATTTTGGGATTGCCCTAGTGGAAGCACAAGCCTGTGGTACACCAGTAATTGCCTACGGTGCAGGAGGGGCTCTCGAAACAGTGCGAGATATCCGCTCTTGTGTAGATACAGGGACAGGTATATTCTTCAAGACGCAAACAGAGGCGGCTTTAGTGGAGGCAGTAGAAAAGTTTGAAGTGTATGAGGGTTCGTTCAGTTCCGAGTATATGCGATCGCACGCCGCGCAGTTCTCACCGCAAATCTTTGCAGATCGTTATCTAAACTTTGTAAACAAGTGCAACGAAAAAGGCCGTTTTCGGAATGATGGTCTTGGTTAATGTCTTATTTTTTTTAGGCTTTTGGCAATTTTCCCCAGAAGCACATCATTTTGGCTTTAATATTGGGACTATGTGTGGTGTGGATTATTAAGGAGTATGATGACTGCCCAGAGCTCACTCCTCTCCGGCAAGCGAGGCGTACGGCAAGACACTAGAGCGTCTACGCGTACTTTCTTAAAACGCGGTCAAAAAACAAAGACGCCAAAAGTTAAACCCAAAGGTTTATCTTTTCAGGGTTTAAACGGAGAGTTTGCCAAACGACTGTTCGATATAGTGTTTTCGCTGTCGGTATTGATTTTGTTCTTCCCCGTCTACTTAATTTTGGCCTTGCTGATTGCCTTCAGCTCAGAAGGCCCAATATTTTATGTCCAGGAACGGGTAGGAAAAAATTACAAAGCGTTTAATTGTATTAAATTCCGAACAATGGTAAGCAATGCGGACGAAATCCTCATGCAGATGATGGAAACATCGCCCGAGTTGCGACAAGAATTTGAAAGCAGTTTTAAGCTGAAACAAGACCCCCGGATTACCAAAATTGGTCAATTTTTGCGAATTACTAGCTTAGACGAATTTCCCCAGTTCTGGAACGTTTTAAAAGGGGACATGAGTGTAGTCGGTCCCCGGCCCTTAGTAGCAGAAGAACTACCAAAATACGGTTGTCACATTGATGAGATTTTAACAATCCGTCCAGGAATTACTGGTTTGTGGCAGGTATCTGGGCGTAATGACATTCCCTATCCTCGGCGAGTCCAAATAGACCTGCATTATGTCAAATTTAGGAATTTCTGGCTTGATTTATGGATCATTTTGAAAACTGTTGATGTAGTTATTCTACCCAAAAATAACGGGGCATACTGAGTCAATATTGAGGGGCAATTCTGTGGGGCAGTTAATGCCCCTAAAATTCTAATTTCAAATACCTATTTTATTCAGTCTTCACAAAACCAGACATATATGAAATTTTGACAAAAAATAACGTATACAAAAAGAATCTTGATATATCTGGTAAAAGAAAAATATACATACTTAAAAAACCTTGGTCTATCTAAGGTTTAACTTAGGTGTTAAATTATTTTTATTAAGTATATTTATTTACGGGAAAAAGTCTTATAGCAACAAGAACTCGTAGGTTTCCCGTTAGGCAATTTAGCGATTAACTGCTAGGTTGTATCAGATTAGCTGTAACTTTTTAATACACATAAGGGATAATTGAGCATGACGCAACAGAAGCGAGCGTTGATTACTGGTATCACTGGTCAAGATGGTTCATATCTAAGTGAGTTTTTACTGGAACAAGGTTATGAGGTTCATGGCATCATTCGCCGGACTTCTACCTTCAACACAGACCGCATCGATCACATTTACGAAGACCCTCACAAACAGGGAGTGCGGTTGTTTCTTCACTATGGTGACTTGACAGATGGTACGACGTTGCGACGTATTTTAGAAGAAGTCAAACCAGTAGAAATTTACAACCTCGGCGCTCAATCCCATGTCAGAGTAAGCTTTGATTCACCAGAATATACAGTGGATGCTGTAGGAATGGGGACACTGCGTCTGTTGGAAGCAATTCGAGACTACCAACACCGGACTGGAATTCAGGTGCGATTTTACCAGGCGGGTTCTTCAGAAATGTATGGTTTAGTACAAGCAATACCCCAAAGTGAGACAACGCCCTTTTATCCCCGCAGTCCTTACGCCTGTGCAAAAGTTTACGCCCACTGGCAAACTGTAAATTATCGTGAGTCTTACGATTTGTTTGCTTGCAACGGTATACTTTTCAACCACGAATCACCAAGACGTGGTGAAACCTTTGTAACCCGCAAAATTACTAGAGCAGTTGCTGGTATAGTTGCTGGTAAGCAAAAAAAGATTTACATGGGTAATCTAGACTCTAAGCGAGATTGGGGCTACGCGAAGGATTACGTGAAAGCAATGTGGTTGATGTTACAGCAAGACCAGCCAGAAGATTATGTAATTGCTACTGGTGAAACCCATTCAGTGCGAGAATTTTTGGAACTAGCATTTAGTTACGTAAATCTCAATTGGCAAGATTATGTAGAGTTTGATGAGCGTTACCTGCGTCCATCTGAGGTAGATTTGTTGATTGGCGATGCTACAAAAGCACGCCAGCAGTTGGGCTGGAAAACATCAGTAACCTTTGAAGAATTAGTTTCCTTAATGGTAGAAGCAGACTTACAAGCATTGGGTCATACTTCACCCAATGGAAAAGGTTCGCAATTTCCATTGGATATTGCCACTGTTCGTCAAGAACTAGGCGCTTTGCACTTCTGATTTGCACCACAGAGGATAAAAATATGACCGCCTTAGAACTAAAAAATCAACGAATTCTCGTCACTGGTGGGTCGGGGTTTCTAGGTCGTCAGGTGATAGATCAACTGTGTAAAGCAGGGGCTGATCGTGAGAAAATTACAATAGTGCGATCGCGCGATTGCGATTTGCGTGTCTGGGAAAATAGCCAACGGGCAGTTGACCAGCAAGACATAATTATCCACTTAGCAGCTCATGTGGGTGGCATCGGTCTAAACCGCGAAAAACCCGCAGAGTTGTTCTACGATAACTTGATCATGGGTACGCACCTAATTCACGCTGCCTATCAAGCTGGAGTAGAAAAATTTGTTTGTGTTGGTACTATCTGCGCCTATCCTAAATTTACCCCAGTGCCATTTAAAGAAGACGATCTTTGGAATGGCTACCCAGAAGAAACCAACGCCCCCTACGGAATCGCTAAAAAAGCGCTTTTAGTTCAGTTGCAATCTTACCGCCAGCAGTACGGTTTTAATGGAATTTACCTACTGCCAGTGAATTTATATGGCCCAGAAGATAACTTTGACCCCGGAAGTTCCCACGTTATTCCAGCGTTAATTCGCAAAGTTCACGAAGCCCAAATTCAAGGAGAAAAGCAACTGCCCGTTTGGGGTGATGGCAGTCCCACCCGCGAGTTTCTGTATTCAGAAGATGCAGCACGGGGGATTGTTATGGGAACTCAATTCTATAACGAATTGGAACCAGTTAACTTGGGAACGGGTTATGAAATCTCCATTCTTGATTTAATAACTCTAATCTGCGAATTGATGGAGTTTAAGGGTAAAATTGTTTGGCAAACTGACCAGCCTAATGGTCAACCCCGCCGTTGTTTGGATACTGAACGGGCAAAGCAAGCCTTTAATTTCACTGCTCAGGTGGGCTTTGAGGAAGGGTTAAAGAATACCATTGAGTGGTATCGTCAACACGCCGCATAACAATGTATTAGTGAATGTAGGGTGTTATAAGCTGGGCGATGCCCAGCTTATTTGTTTGAGGCTATAAATTTTCATGGATAAAGTTAATCATCAACTAAATAAAGCAAAACTACGCCGCACTCTACTCAAAACACGCCAATCAATGTCTGTTGAAGAATGGAGAGAAAAAAGCGATCGCGTATGCTCTCATTTACAAAACTCTACTTTATTTACCCAAGCAAAAACAATACTCGCTTATTTTAGCTTTCGCCAAGAACCCGATCTCAGTCCACTATTTGCAAATACCAAATACCGTTGGGGATTTCCTCGCTGCGTTGATAAATCCTTGTGTTGGCATATTTGGACACCTCAAGATTCTATTCAAAGTGGCGCTTATGGCATTATTGAACCGCACCCTGACGCTCCAATCTTAGATGCTGCCGAAGTGGATTTGATTCTTGTCCCCAGTGTAGCTTGTGACTATCAAGGATATCGCCTGGGCTATGGTGGCGGATATTACGATCGCTTGCTCAGTTTACCGCAGTGGCAGACAAAACCGACTATCGGAATTGTCTTTGATTTCGCCTATTTATCCCAAATACCTATTGAATCCTGGGATAAACCACTACAAGCTATTTCTACAGAAACCGGATTGACTCGGAAAGGTTGAAGCATTCAGGATAATGAAGACACATTATCAAATGTTTTATGACTAATCCAACGTCATCTACCACTGAGCAGGAAGCAATAATCGACGAGATAATAGCAACTAGTCTCCAAGCCCAACAAAAAACAGGTCCAGACCTCCGCCAAATTCATAGTAAAAGTCATGGACTCCTTGGAGGAGAGTTTATTATTGAACCCAATCTTCCTGAAGACTTGAGAGTAGGTTTGTTCAAAAAGCCCCAAACCTATCCTGCGTGGATTCGTTTCTCTAGTGGTGGTTCACCTAAAAAGCGTGGTGAATTCACCTCCGATAGCCAGCCGGATGTTCGCGGTATTGCCATCAAGGTGATGAATGTAGACGGGCAAAAAGTGCTGGATGATGAAGAAAAAACTCAAGATTTTATACTCAACAATTATCCTATTTTCTTGACCAAAGATGTTCGTGATTACGCCGATCTTTCGAGAGCCGGTAGTGGACAACTTAGCCCAGAGCGCATCCAGGAACTTGGTTATGCCTTTGCAATCTTGCAAAAAATTGGCAGCCAGAAAGTAGGAAATCCGCTTTTGATTCAATATTGGAGTATGGCTCCGTTTAAGTTTGGAAATCGCATTGTCAGATTGTCTGTTAAATCTCAACAGCCTGAACAATCACCCGAAAAACTTCCAGAATCAGAAAATTACCTCCGGGAAGCAATAGTCAAATATTTGACTGAAGAAGGTAAAGAAGCATCTTTTGACTTCTTTATTCAGTTTTATGTAGATGATGAAAAAACGCCCATTGAAGACCATGTTAAAGAATGGCAAGAAGCAGATTCACCGTTTGTTAAAGTTGCAACTGTTCGCATTTTTAGTCAGAAATTTGATTTTGAAGAACGCAAACGCTTGGATGAGGGGATGTTGTTTTCCCCTTGGCATACACTGCTAGACCATGAGCCTATTGGAAGTGTGAATCTCTCTCGCAAGAGGCTTTACAGCGAACTTGCAAAGTATCGACGAGAACAAATTGCCCAACGTTTGCTGGAACCACAACCTTATGTAGCGGTTGAAGATTAACCACTGTGAATTGGCTTAAAACTGTAGGATGATAGGCTATAAGCCTACTTGATTAGATACGACTTTTGGTGTTGCTGATTTGATGTATCAAAGTTATATAGCGCTTACCGATCTGGTGAGGTACGTTTTCAAAGCTACTAACCTTACTAACCAAGATTTGGGTGTACCTCAGTTGCTTAGTAAACGCTATAAGTTTTGCAACCAAAACTATTGTAGAGGCGTAAGATTTTACGTCTCTACTCTCTACATCTATATGGATTTAGATTCCGACTTATTGAATTTTGTTATTGTAAGCTCCTAAGCACAATCAATTTAGAGTATTTAGGTTATTAATCAAATGCTGAACTGGAAAAAATCACGATCGCAAAATCTGTTAATGTATGCGCTATTGGGAGCGATCGCACTGGTGATGCTCTTTCCTTTACTGTGGCTAATTAGTACAGCGTTGAAATCGCCGACGGAAAATATCTTGCAGTCGCCGCCACAGCTATTGCCTGCGTCACCGACACTAGATAACTTCTTTAGTGTCTGGAACTCTCTACCTTTTGGGCAATACCTGTATAACAGCACTTTGGTGTCAGTGCTGACTGTGGGCTTAAATCTGCTGTTTTGCGCTTTAGCGGCCTATCCCTTGGCAAGATTGTCATTTGTGGGGCGAGACTGGATTTTTGTGGCGATTGTCTCGACGATTATGATTCCCTTCCAAATCGTGATGATTCCCCTCTATATTTTGACAGTCCAGTTGGGTTTGAGAAATAGTTATTTAGGGATGATTTTTCCGAGTTTGGCTTCTGCCTTTGGTATTTTTCTGTTACGCCAAGCTTTCATGAGTGTCCCCAAAGAGATAGAAGAAGCCGCCCGAATGGATGGCAGTTCGGAGTTAGGTTTGTGGTGGCATGTGATGTTACCAGCAGTTCGCCCAGCATTAGTAACTTTAGCTATTTTCGTATTCATTGGTGCTTGGAGTGACTTTTTGTGGCCTTTAATTGTCATCCAAGACGAAAATTTATACACTCTTCCTTTGGGA
Organism: Desmonostoc muscorum FACHB-395; assembly: GCF_014698035.1. Classification (GTDB taxonomy): domain Bacteria; phylum Cyanobacteriota; class Cyanobacteriia; order Cyanobacteriales; family Nostocaceae; genus Nostoc; species Nostoc muscorum_A. Next base: position 63,420 of record NZ_JACJSF010000035.1, on the reverse strand, counting down.
GTCGCAAAGCTAGCAGGGACATTTTCTCTTGACTGGCGTTTGGTAGCTGCTGGTTCTATAATTGCGATCGCTCCAGTATTATTACTATTTTTATTTTTACAACGTTACATTGTACCCACAGAAACAGGTAGCGGTGTTAAGGGTTGAATAAGAAATGGAGATAAGGGAACACAAGAGAAAAACTAATGACTTATTCAATAAGCACCAGTTTTTTTCAATACTACCGAGATAGTTTTAATAATCAGACTCAGATCATAACTTACAGACCACTTGCGTTGATAATCTATATCCATTTTGACGATGGTTTCAAAGTCTGTAATACTCGAACGACCATTAGCCTGCCATTCTCCGGTAATGCCTGGTTTGACTCGTAATCTATCCCAGTGATGTGGATCGTAATTGCTGACTTCATCAGGAGTGGGTGGACGAGTCCCAACTAAACTCATGTCCCCTACCAAAACATTCCAAAATTGGGGAAATTCATCTAAACTGGTACGCCGCAAAAATTTACCCATAGGAGTAATGCGAGGATCGTCAACAGATTTAAAGATGTGACCTTTGGCTTGATTTTTAACCAAATGCTTGACTTTATCAGCATCTACGATCATGGAGCGGAATTTCCAGATGCGAAAAGTTTTTCCGTTCAAACCACAGCGAATTTGAGAATAAAATATTGGACTTGGCTCATGAATAAAGGTAGCAATCGCCACAGGGATCGCTACCAGAAATGTGATTATTAGCCCGACAATAGCTCCAACAATGTCAATTAACCGTTTTCTTAGGCTTAAAGTTGAAGGGTGTAAAGGCTGTTGCGAACAATTAACTGAATAAAGAGAAAGATTATTCACAAGGTCTAACTTATTTTATAACAGGGGTTTTAGCATCAGTAGTGTAGACATGGAGATAATTGATAGACGATTTTTACTGCTCTTGTCTTTACCACCGAGTGTTAATATACACAAAATTTAAACAATATAAAAACCGAAAACCCAAAGTTTACAGAATCTTCCAATTGAAGTTATAGATTGTAAATTTACAGTATTTTCATCCATCAAATAAAAAATCTATTGCGAATGGTACACATCAAAAAATTACCATACTTAAGTACTAGTAGTACTTTGCAAAATTCAAAATGCTTATGACATAATACTAACCCTTTGTGAAACTACACAAAATCAGGCTTGGTCAGGCTTGAGACAATATCCCGTTGTTCTGGAGCAAGCTCAGATTTAATAGTTATAAGCATTTTGAATTTTGAATAGTATCCTTATTTCTAGGGAGATGTACTAGTCTCAATCATGAACCTCTAAGGCGAAATTCACTGTATATGGTTCTTCTAATGATTGCTGGTTACTAGCCTTGATAGCATCTAGATAGCGACGCAAATGCAACAGTTGTTGAGAATTGGGACGATAGGTAAGGCTCCCTTGTTTTTCAAAAAGTGGTGCTGTGGCGATCGCCTGATAGTCAGGATTTTCTTGTGAACTCTGGGTTAGCCAAGTTGAATCTATAGCTGAAGGTATCAATCCTGAAGGGAGTTCACCTTCCAAAAAAGCTAGCAGGCGTTGCTGACAAGTGCGAGTATTGATCCCGCGACTCTCAAATAACTGGATAACTTCACCGAAAGATAAGGGCCGATCTGGTAGCAGCCGCAGCAATTCGGTAAATAAGAAATAATCAGTGTACTGTTGTCTGGGTATATCTAATATCTGGGGATGTAAAGGCAGCATCGCTAAACCATAAGCAACCCGACTGCAATTAGGAGCGCCATTTTCACCGAGATATAAATCTTGAATAATCTTGGTGCTGGGGAGTTTCTGCTTTAACCAACGGTTTACTGTCCCAACACAAGCCACACCACCAGTCAGGATAGCTTGATTAATAGATTCTGTCGGAATACCACGAGCTACCAATAATTTGTTGAGTTCTCGGTTCAGGCGGCGCACAAAGGGGATAAATACCTGGCTTTCTAAGTCTCGTCGCTGCAAAATCCACTGCTGATCGGCTAATTCTAGGGTAAAAGATTCTTGGTGCTGCAAAATCAGCTTCAGAGCTAGTGCCGCATCTAATACCGCCTGTCCCAGTAAAGAACTTTCTAGACGCTGCTGAAGACGAATTCGCGCGGTAATATCTGGTTCTCCGACTCTCGGTAGTTCTAATTCTTCCAACCCTAAACTCTGCCAGCGCATTTGGTCTAAACCGGGAATTGACGGTTGCCATTGCCAAGGATTACTGCTGGTAGTTTTGCGGTCGCTTTGTGTTTCTAGGCGTGATTGCCGAGATTTAGGTGGTAATAGCAACTGGCAAATAATATCTTGTTCAATTCCCTTGCCAGCATAAGCAAAACTATGGAGCATAAAATCATTGTATGTCAATTGCGGTAAGCTTTCTGGGACATCAACTAGCAACATTTCTGTGGCAGTTGTCCCAATGTTTATTACCAGAGTGTTACCAACAATCGGATGTTCGCTGGTTTTTGCCGGCTGAGAACCTTGACGTTGGCTTAATTTTATTTGCTCACCGCTAGCAGCATCGAGTTCTGGGAGTAAACTAGCGATCGCTTCTTCGACAAAAAAGACTTGCTGCGGATGTTGGATGAGTTTACTGGTCAGTAAAGCTTCCCGCACATTAAAGCGGTATTGTTCCGACCAGCTAGATGGACAGGTGCAAATCACACCAGCAATATTATTGATAATCTGCGGAAAATCTTGTTCGCTGATCCCAACAGCAGCAGCCATTAAACTAGGGGTGGTACAAGTTTTTTCGGATTTGAGGGTTAATAGTAGTTTAGAGAGCGATCGCACAACCCAAATTAAAGGCCCTGCCGAAAATTCATTTAATTGTAAAACAGGTTCCCATTTTTGCCGTTCCTTCTTATAGGGAATGGCTACTTGTAAATAGGGCTTCAACTGTGCCGAGTAGAGGTTATTTATTGTCGAATCTGCTGTTGATTTACGTGTTGTAGGAGGAACCGAGTGGTCAGGTGCTTTATCTTGAGCAACAGCCGCAGGTGCTGTCTGCTCATTGACTTCTATATTTACACTTTCACCCTGGGGTATAGAAGCTGTAGGAAGATAAACCTCTGTTGGCAAACGAAATGATTCCTGGAAGGAACTTGTTCCCGGCGGATTTTCTGCTGACCAGTAGATAGGATGTACAACAAAAGTTGATCGATTTAATAATGCGGCAGAAATTCCGGTTGTACCTAAATCAATTCCTAAATACCAAACTGGTTCTAGAACATTAGGCGAAACTTCTGGATTATTGATGGAGTTGGAAATTGAAGATAAAAAACTGTCTTGAATAGGAGTTGTGATTTCCTTTTTTTCTTCACTTTCTACCTGGGTAACTGTCAAACTTGATAAATCCTCTGTTGAGGTATTTTCTGTTTGCGGCTCAGGGTAAGTTGTAGGGATTGTGTCTTGAGTTTTATCAATTAGTTCCGAGGCAATATCCAAATTGGTACCTGGTTGCGAATCAGAATTTAGCTGCTGATCAAAATTAGCCAAATCTCGATCTAATTGCTGCAACTGTTCTTCATCTAAAGAAATATCAGGTACAACTGGAGTCTGGTTTAACTCAACAGAAAGCAAGTTTTCTTGTGGTGAAGCAGCAATGTAGTTATCTAAAAAAGGGTCTGGCGGATCATTGTTGCTCAATATTTCCGGTGGAGCGATACCTTCGGTGGGCTTCTCTACGAGAGGCTGCGCGTAGCTTGCTTCTTCGTAGGGGTATGCCAAAGCAATTTCTGCTGCTTTCGGAGTAACTGGTTCTGTAGTTGTGCCATTATCCAAAAAGGATGATATTTCCAGTAATTCCTGCTCACTACCTGCACCAGTCAATAGATCAGTTAGGGTATTAATTGTATCAACACTAGCTGGCTGAGTGTCGAGTTGCGTGGGGGAACTGTCTGTTTGTGGTGTAGAAAAGCTCAAAGGCGAATCTAGCTCAGTATCCTCTGCAAAAAAACTAGCTGGCTGAGTGTCGAGTTGTGTTGGGGAACTATCTGTTTGTGGTGTAGAAAAGCTTAGAGGCGAATCTAGCTCAGTATCCTCTGCAAAAAAACTAGCTGGCTGAGTGTCGAGTTGCGTGGGGGAACTGTCTGTTTGTGGTGTAGAAAAGCTCAAAGGCGAATCTAGATCAGTATCTTCTGCAAAAAATAGTTCTTCCTGTGGCTCTGATAATAAATCTGTGGCTTCTACTAAAGTCTCTTGAGCTGAAATACCTGTATCTGGTGTCACAACCGCAGAATCAACGTTTTGAGGGACAGATGGACTCTCAGCGATTGTCAACGTTGATTGGGAGGCTGTGGAAGCAGATAAGTCATTCGTCAATACATCAAGATTTGGGTTATTAACATCACCAATACCAAATAAACTCGCGTAAAGTTGGTCTACTTCATCACCAACTAATGCAGAAATATCTTGCGATAATTCGGTCAGGTTTTCGGAAGATTGAGACGAGTCTATACCAAGCTGCAACAGCACTGCATCTAGATCCTCTGTGAGGGTAGTATCCTGTTGCTCAGAATTTATTGTGAGTGGAGATGAAGTTTCTGGCAGGATTGCCTCCAGGGGTTGAGATGCAACTTTAGCAGCGATCGCGCCTGGGTCAGGCAATGATGGTGATATATCAGATTCTACCCTCAGCAAAGATGGCGGGGAAATAGGGGATTGTTGCTGTAAATGCTGGGTCAAATTGTTGAGAAAGCTGGCCATCAACTGTTCGCCTTGCATTCCCTTGCTATGCATTCTTGCGAGTGCTTGCGACAGTGATTCGTAATAAGTATGAATATTGCGCTGTAGTGCCTCAAAGACTACATTCACAGTTCCATCTAGTGATAATAGGCGTTGATCCAACTCCCTGGCTAGCTGGGTTAACTGCTCCACACGGTCTACTGATTCTAATAAAGGTTGAGTTACAGAGGTTGCGTGATTAGTTACTTCTGGAGAAATGGTGGAATTTTCCCCCGGTTGTGCTAACAGTGGCGTTACAGTTGGCACCAGCCGATTCATGAGTACCTGTAAAAACTCGGTAATCATTTGATCTTGGTTTGTCAACTGTTGCGCTAAGGAGTAGTTTTGCAATCGCCTTTGCTCTAGTTGCCTAATTTCTTGGATGAGAGCGGCTCGCTCTTGCAATAGCCCTTCTAATTCCGATCGCAATGGCTGGATCAAGCTCGAAAATTCACTTTTTAATTGTCCGGCTGCAACAGGACTCTGTTCCTGATGGGATTCGAGCGGCGGTAGGGGATACTGGTTATAACCTCGCTCAATAAATTTTGTTAATAAAGGCGAACGCGGTTCTTCGGAAGAATTATTTGGGATATCGCTCTCTAATGCTTCTTTTTCTTGGAGCCTCACCAAGAAGTTGCGAATTCGTTCTAAAACTTCTTTAGGTTCCTGCCCCTGACTAGGCAGAAATCTAGACAAGCGCTTGCCACCACTGGCAAGTAAGTTGTCAATGTCTGCGATCAGCTTTTGAATTTCATCTGCACTGGAAGTCACTTTTATTACCTTACCTAAAAACGTATATCAACTAATGTGACAATTAATTTACAGTCACCGTACCCCTGCGAGGAAGTAAGCTCCCATCTGAGAAGTTTTGAGTGGCAAAAGCTTCTGCTTGGACTTGTGACTGTCATTATGTTATGGATTACTGGGAGTTGTGGCAATCTTGAGTCAGCGTTTGTTTAAGAAGCTTTGTTTTGCCGCTGATTGGTTGCCCATTTTTGAAAATGGACATGGGGAAACAAACTCTTTTTCTGGTATAATTGTACATCTTGATATCAATGCCGTAAGCGAAAATCAAGCTCATAGGTACACGTCGCAAAAGAAAGATTTATTTGAGTCTTGAGAATCATGACTCCCGCCCTTGGAGGGAATGCAAGACAATAGGACTATGATGTTCTCTTGGCTATTCGTGATTAATTGAGAAGCCCTGACCACACCGCCTAGCGGTTGGTGTGTGGTAGTTCATCTAATCAAGTTTGCAATGCAGCTAGCCCTTGAGCAATACAACCGTCGGCTATAAACTACTTTTTGCAAAACTTTTACCCCGTTTAAACTTATAGGTAAAGATTATTTAGAAAAAGGTTCTTGTCGTATTCTTATGTAGCATAGTTTAGTTTTCTCTTTTAAAGGGAGCTGTGCTTTGATGACTAAGGCTAGAAATGGCGCTCTTGTTTGTTGTGTGTACATAGCAGCTTCAATAAAAATGTCGTAATGGAAGACCGATATAGCTTGCAAGCACAGGCTAATCCCTGGATGATCACCTCCGCTCCCTTTTTTCAAGGGTTGCCAGAACCTGCTGTGGAATCAGCCCTTATCCATCTTGTTACCCGCACTCACCCTGCCAATCAGGTAATTCTGCTAGAAAATGACTGGGGTGGTTCTGTGTATTTTATTATGGACGGATGGGTCAAAATCCGCACCTACAATCTGGAAGGAAAAGAGGTAACGCTGAATATTCTTGGTAAAGGGGAATTGTTTGGTGAAATGGCGGCGCTAGATGAAGTTCCTCGCTCCACAGATGTGATTACCTTAGCCCCAACAGTAATTGGCAGTATGCCTGCTCAGGATTTTGTCAAATTACTTCAGATAGAACCCTTGGCTGGAGTTCGATTGGCGCAATTAATGGCACGACGTTTGCGGCAAGTAAATCGCCGATTGCGTTTGCGGGAATCTGATAGCCAGTCACGAGTGGCAGATACCTTGCTATTTTTGGCAGAAGGACAGGGAAAAAAAGGGCAAACAGGAACCGAAATCCCCAATTTACCTCATCGAGAATTGAGTAGTTTGAGCGGACTGGCACGGGAAACTGTGACACGAGTATTGACAAGGCTAGAAAAAAAAGGCTTGATTAAACGGGATCAAGACACTATTTGTATTCCCGATTTGTCAGCCTTGGAAAGAATGATAGTTTAAGAACTTGTCAAATATGAGTATTTTAGATTCTCTGCCAGATGAACCGGAGGAAGAACCATCAACTGAATCTTCAACTCCCCACAATCATTGGTTAAACAAAGAACAACAGTTAATGCCTCCTCAACTCAAGGCTGATGCGCCGTTGAGGATGGTAGAAACGGCATTTTTAGCCAGTACTGCTAGCTTAATTTGGTTTATTAATTTCTATTTTCCATTGGGCCCAGTTTTACGGATATTTTTTCCGGTTCCCATCGCTCTAGTTTATCTGCGTTGGGGCAAGCGTGCAGCATGGATGGCAGCACTCACCTCTGGGTTACTGCTGACTGTACTGATGGGGCCAGCCCGTAGTTTGCTGTTTGTCATGCCCTACGGGTTTATGGGCGTGCTTTTGGGAGCGACATGGTATCGTCGTCGTGTTCCCTGGATTGTTTCTATCACCTTGGGTACGCTGTTGGGTACTTTGGGGGTCTTTTTTAGACTGTGGTTGCTGTCTGTTTTGTCGGGTGAAGACCTGTGGATTTATGTGATTACCCAAGTGACTGAGTTCATTGAGTGGGTATTTTTGAAGCTGAGTTTATTGGCGAGTCCCAGCGTGTTTTTGATTCAAGTGGGAGCGATCGCTCTAATTTTACTCAACAACTTTATCTACCTTTTTGTGGTACACCTCGCAGCATGGTTTCTTTTTGACCGTCTGGGCAACCCTATTCCCCGTCCACCACGCTGGGTACAAGTCCTCATGGATTATGAGGGATAGTTATTAGTCATTTGTCCTTTGTCCTTTGTCCTTGGTTAAATAATTAGTCCTAACTAATTCCCAATGCCCAATTCCCAAATTCGTATTTATACCCAAAAAGAACAAGGTGAAGAATGGCTACGACGATATCGTGGTTGTCTACCCATATTTGGATGTGTTTTAGGATTTACTGAAACTGGTTTAATTCCAGGGATTTCAGCAGCCGGTCGTACTCCAGAGGATCGAAAATATACCGCTTGTGCCGATGCCGAGTTTTTGTACTACGGCCCAGAACATAAGCCCCAACATCCTCTACCACCATTAGCGGCTGGGGCTTCACCTGTGCTGATTTCTCGCGCTGTTTTTGAGTCGCTAAAGATACCAGTTCATTTGTTTAATGCTGGTTTACCCCACCCTCCGGCTGTGCCATTAATTGACTTGGGTGGCGCTTCTGCTAAGTGTTTAAGTGGAGGCGCTGCTATGGAAATTACAACGGTACACCACTTGTTTAAACAAGGGCTACTTTGGGGAGAACGCCTTGCTGCCAATATGCAACAGAGTTATGTGATTTTTGGTGAGTGCGTCGTCGGAGGTACTACAACTGCCCTGGCAATCTTAACTGCTTTGGGTATAGATGCTGCTGGAAAAGTTAACAGTAGCCACCCTATTTGTAACCACGGGCAAAAGTGGGCACTAGTGCAAGCAGGGCTAGAGAAAGCAGGGGACAGGGGGCAGGGGAGGCAGGGGGAGCAGGGGGAGATAAACTTCCAATCTAAAATCCAAGATCCAAAATCTAAAATCCGAAATTCTGTCGATCCTCTACAACTTGTCGCAGCCGTAGGCGATCCCATGCAGGTGGTGGTAGCTGGGATGGCGATCGCAGCTAGTCGTAGTTGTGGTGTAATGCTTGCCGGTGGGACGCAAATGCTGGCGGTTTATGCTCTGATGAGTGCGATCGCTCAAGCTTATGCCTTATCATGGCAATCAGAAGCAGTAGTCGTAGGCACAACCCGTTGGGTAGCAGAAGATCCTACTGGCGCTACAGTTGACTTAGCCCTCAGCTTAGAAAAAGGCAACTTGACTCAGAGTGGAACAACCCCTCCCCTATTAGCAACTAATCTCAGCTTTGCTGATTCTCGTTATCCTCAACTGAGAGCTTATGAGCAGGGCTTTGTGAAAGAAGGTATGGGTGCTGGGGCAGCTTGCATAACCGCCCATCTTAGCCAAAATTGGCAGCAAGATAAACTTTTAGCAGCTATTGAATCTCAGCTTGAACGGCTAAGTACAGCATTTCATTAATTTTGTCAGGAATTTGCATCCCTCTGCGCTTTCTTAAAAACTTCCATTTGTTTCATAGTGAGGAATGCACTAAAAGCTTACGGTGGTACACATCACACTATTACATATATTTACGTAATAGTGTGTTTTACTTTTCATCAATTTGATAGCTGGATTAGTTGCTTATACTTAAATATATGCCCACGAAACCATCACTTGATATTGAGCCTAAAGGCTTGACTTTCATACCTACAGGCATTTTTTAATTCGTTGAACTCAGGTTAAATTTAATGAATTCTTTCTCTAAGTAATTGTTCTTCCAAGGCAGCAATGCGATTGTATGCTGCTGTTAACTGCGCTGTTAGTCGTTGTATTTGAATTTCTGGTGTTATGTTATCTCCACTTTGACGATGCATATCTAGATAAATACCATCTGTTAGTACATCCTTGTGTTCCATTTCTGGATTTAAACTGATACGTCTGAGCTGATAGCCTCCAGCCGCACCATTTTCCTGATAATTATCCTTTGCTTGTGTATTGGCTATAGAACACTCTGAGAAAGTTTGAGTGACTTTAGCATCAAGTTGCTCAATTACTTGACAGAGGGCATCCAGTTTTTCGCTTAAAGTCAGGATCTGTTGCTGTAATAGCTCCATTTAATACCTTTATCCGTACATTTTCTATATGTTATTCAATTTACTCCCAACCTTAACGATACTTATGGATTATTTAAGTATTGATAACTTTTGGTGCAAATGTGACATTTAAATCATTATTTCTAAATGTAGGTAAAGTTAGACTACAAGTACCACTAATGAAATTTATGGAGATAAATTCACTTTTAGGTAGTAATTTGCTGATAAAGTTGCTATTTTGAGTCAAATATTCCAAATTATCGGTATTAACCACATAAAACTCCAATAATTTTCCAACTCCGCTTTTTCACCTAGTCAGCCTCTGGTGAATCTCTGCTTAACGTGTCGCGGAAGTCCCCACCTTCTCTGCGAGACGCTAACGTGAACAATGTACTCATAAGGTGGGCATAGAGAGCGGGGGATGAGGATTGCATCTGGAATTGATTTAAAGCATCAAGCAAAAACAAATTTCGGATGTATGACGAATCTCCAATTGTTTTGTTTAAGTACTTTATCATAATATACATTTGTGGTAGAGTATTTTATCAAGGAGATGATGTTGAGTGTTACACAAAGTGGTTCTTGTCCGTTTATATCCGTCACTTGAGCAACAAATCCAATTAGCTCAAACCTTTGGGTGTGCTAGATGGTGGTGGAATTACGCTCTAAATAAGTCTATTGAGACTTACAAAGAGACGGGCAAAGGACTTAGCCGTGTAGCACTCAATGCGTTTCTTCCTTCACTCAAAAAGGCAGAAGAGACTGTGTGGTTAGCCGATTGTTATAGCCAAGTTTTACAGGCTACAACACTTAACTTAACTACAGCGTACAAAAACTTTTTTGAGAAACGTGCTGGATTTCCTAAGTTCAAATCTAAGCACGGTAAACAGTCTATCCAGTATCCTCAAAACGTCAAGATTGTAGGTGGTAATGTCAAACTCCCCGGCAATATAGGGATAGTCAAAGCCAAAATACACAGAGTGATTGAGGGGAAAATCAAAACTGTTACTGTAAGCAAAACACCATCAGGTAAATACCTTGCGTCTATACTGACCGAGTTAGAGGGTGTTTCGACACAGCGAGACACAAGTGAAAAACCAATTATTTCAGAAGGTAAGATATATGGTATTGATTTAGGCTTGAAACACTTTGCTGTTGTTACTGACGGCGAGAAAATCTCTAAATACGATAATCCTAAGCACCTTGCCAAACATGAGAAAAACCTCAAACGTAAGCAGCAAAAATTAGCACGTAAGCAAAAAAGGAGTATTTCAAGGAATAGATATAAAAAAGTTGTTGCCAAAGTGTACGAGCAAGTTAGCAATTCAAGGCAGGATTTTCTACATAAACTTAGTTATAAGTTGGTCAGCGATAGCCAAGCTGTCATAGTAGAGAATCTTCATGTTAAAGGCATGGTTCGTAATCACAAATTGGCGAAATCAATATCTGATTGTGGATGGGGAACATTCACTAACTTTTTAGCCTACAAGCTAGAACGCAAGGGTGCGAAGTTAGTTGAAATTGATAGATGGTTCCCCAGTTCCAAACTCTGCTCTAATTGTTTTTATCAACTCAGTGAGTTGTCATTGGATGTCCGTAAGTGGACTTGTCCTCACTGCGGTACTCATCATGACAGGGATGGAAATGCAGCGACAAATATTAGAGCAGAGGGTATCAGAATGATAAAGGCGGAAGGTTCAGCCGTCTCTGCTGTAGGAGGGGAGGTAAGTCCTACTCTTGGGCGAAAGTCTAAGTTTAGGCACTCCCCTATGATTACAGAAGCCCCAACTTCAACCGTACTCGGTAAGTTGGGGTAGTTCACTATTAGGTATAATCAAAAATCTTAAATCCAAAATCAATGGATCGACGGTCTTTTTTGCTCGGTACAAGCACACTGGCACTTTCACAACTGCTTTTTGGCTGTGGTGGAAACAGGCAGACGCAACTAAAAGTACAGTTATTAAAAGGTTCTATACCTGGTCAGGTGGTGAATCAGTTCCACAAAGGTTTGCAGCAACAGGTGCAGTTAAAGTTTGCCCCAGTCGAGCAGATAGAGGATTTATTTCAGCAATTACAAAATTGGCAGAAAAAACCAAAAGCTACCGATGAGCAAGGATGGAGTCGCTTTATACCCTTTAGGCAAGGTCAAAAAACGGCTGATGCAGACCTCGTGACATTGGGAGATTACTGGCTAAAAGCAGCTATTGAGCAGAAACTGATTCAACCACTCCAAGAGTTACAGGGAAACCAATTAAAGCAATGGTCTGCTTTAGATGAAAAGTGGAAAAAATTAGTAACACGCGACGACCAAGGTAACTTGGATACTCAAGGGAAGGTGTGGGGTGCGCCTTATCGGTGGGGTACCACGGTGATTGTTTATAACCGTGACAAGTTGCGAGAATTGGGTTGGACACCCAAAGATTGGAGTGATTTGTGGCGAGATGGAATGCAGCAACGCATTTCTCTACTTAATCAACCACGAGAAGTTATTGGTCTGGTCTTAAAGAAGCTAGGAAAATCTTACAATACAGAGGAACTTGACCAAGTACCAGACTTAGTAAAAGAATTACAGACATTAAACCAACAGGTGAAGTTCTACAGTTCCGATAACTACTTAGAACCTTTAATTATGGGAGACACTTGGCTAGCGGTTGGTTGGTCAAGCGATGTACTGCAAGTTCTAGGACGTTATCCGCAACTTGGCGCAGTTATACCCCAGTCAGGAACAGCAATGTGGGCGGACTTGTGGGTGCGTCCCGCAGGTATTAATAAGGGTACTTTATCAGAGCAATGGATTGATTTTTGTTGGCAACCAAGTACAGCTAAACAAATTTCAGTGCTGACTAAAAGTAATTCGCCAATTTCAACAAATATTGCCGCTTCCGACATCCAAGAACCATTACGGAGTTTGTTGCAGAGCGATCGCGAAGTTTTAGATAAAAGTGAATTTTTGCTTCCCTTACCGCTATCTGCACTAAAACAATACGAGTCTTTGTTCGCCAAAATGAAGGTTTAATTGAGAATTGGGCATGGGGCATTGGGCATGGGGCATTGGTTATTAATTATTCTCTTCCACTCACTCATCCCTCATTCTCTGCTCCCCTGCCCCCTGCCCCCTCTCACCTGCTTATCTAAACCATATTGCCTCATCTCCCCACTCCCCACTCCCTAATTGTCTAGAGAGAACGCTGTAAGCCTATCTTGTTCTTAACAGTTGTTTGGATACTGCATAAAGCTGGACTTGTACTAAAGTTGCAAGTGTAAGTTGCTAAGGGTTCCTTTTGATAGTTAAATACCCGGACATTGTAACCAAAGTTTCGTGCAGCGCTACCCAAGCGATTTACAAAGTCGTAGCGCTCTATATACTCTAGTAAGCTCCAAATTTGCTGATTTACGATCAAGTCTACTCGTGCAGGTTCCTTATCAGAAGCTGGATATGCTATCCAATTATCCAATAGCTTTCTCTCAGAGTTTTGTTGTGCCCACCATAAACTCGGAACAGTTAATCCTTGTGGATGAATTGTGTTAGCTGTGATTACATAGTCTTTTGGCTTGGTCAATAAATCTAGTTCTAAAGGCGCACTCGAAGGCGACGGTATCGCGTGGGTTTGTGCTAGCGAGGGCGACGGGATTAGTAAAGTGGTGAGGGCAATGGTTAGTAGTAATGAAAATGATGTTTGGCGATCACTGCGCCAACACCTGCCGTAGGATGTCCAAAGGGCTGTAGGGCGATCGCACAATTTAGGTACATGCATAGCTGGTACTATATCGTAATTCGTAATGATGCTCTCTACGATACGCTGCGCGTAGCTTGCTTCTCCGTAGGAGTACGAATACTCGCTAACGTAATTCGTAATTAAGGCATAAGTCAAAACTCGCACAGTTTAAAGTTTAATGGCAACGATGCGAATTTTTCGATCATCTGTTGTCCAAGTTCCTTGTTAATACAGTGTTGGTCTCAGATATTCTTCAACGACGCGAATTACTTATATTTGTTGCTTGCCAGAAAGTCCTGTTAAAAAACTGCTGGCAAACATCTAAATCCAGTTTGCCATAACTGCTTCTGTTTCTGCAAAAGGAGTTGAATGAGCAAAAAGCATAGCATAAATTATATTGAAGCCTTGCCGTTATAAGAGACTGGCGTACTAACCAATACTAGCGAAATACCAAGGATTTATATCTTTGTGCAGAAATATTAATGCTTCTAAAGCGCTTTCCAAAGCTGTGGCGATGTGAGACAGAAAAAAGCTGAAAATTTTATAAAAACGTATTTTTAGTTTCAGTATCTTCTCAAGATTCAATTCGGATTGTTATAGAACTTAATAGAAGGTATTTGGTTAAAACTAAATAGTTTCATTTGATACAAATGCTAATGCTTTTTGGGTTGAATTGTCCTTAAATTGAGTGCTTCTCTACAGCGCGAATTACTCGTCTTTATTTGTCCATTGCCTCCGTCCCTTCGGAGTGAGTGCCCCTTCCTTAAACAAATCCGAGAGGTCGTTGGTGTTCGGTGAGTTTGCATCACCCAAAAACTTGCCGTCTGGTGTGTATACACCGAAGAGTTCCTCCCAGCTCTTCAGGTCGGACGAGTGGGTATAATTTACGAAGCTTTCATAGGCGTTACCCTTGGCCAGAGGTGAGATCACGATTTCCTCTATGGTGTGGCTAAAGTCATTCTGGTTAGTACCTTCAGTCTCATCCCACCAGATCACAATCGCGCCACCGTCCTTGTAAGCAGCCGAGGACATAATCTGCGGAATAATCTTGGACAGAAAGTTGTCACCCTGTGCAATTGCGGCCAGATCGCCTGTGTAATGCACCCCATTATAGTCAAAGCCATCTTTCAACGCAGTGTGTGAATCATTGAATTGGTCTGGTGTAATCAGGGTGTAACTAGCAACTTTATTATGAGCAAGGTCTTCTTCTAATTGTTGCAATGGTGCATATTTAGATGCTAGGGGGTTTGCTGCTGTTGGGTCGTTACCGCCGTTGGTGTCAGTAAAAAACAGATGACCATCGTGTTTGGTAGCAAAATTATATTGATGGCTACCGTTGTAGGGGTTAGTGTAATCAGGTGATGTACCACTGAAGCTGCTCAGAGGGACAGTCCACTGGTCTTGAGGTAGAACTGTTTTGGTAAGTAGACCATTAGCATTTTTTGCTAGGTCAATGTCTTCTTGGTAGGATTTCCAAGAGATACCAGCCCGATCGAGTAAAGCGCTGAGATGGAGTGTAGTATTTTGGTTAGTGCCGCCTGGATTTTTGAAAGGGTCATTATCGTTAAGCACGCCGAAGTTATCGCCGGCTTCTTGCCAAATATAGTTTGGCTCGGATGGGTGGATGCTGGGGTTATTGCCAGACGGTGTAGCTAGGACGTTATGGTAAGCACCAGCGTAGGAGACCTGAGCAGCATTCGGATTTCCGGGGGTTATGAGGCTGTTCTGATACGGGGCTGCGGAACTGCCGAATATCTGGTTGGGTGCTTTTGTGTCACTGCTTGGTTGCGTGAAGTTATGGTTTTCCATATCTATGACGAAGATATGTTTGAGGGTTCTGCCTTTTTCGACCCTTTGGCCATTTTCGATCCCTTCAATGTTTTGCGCCACTGCCGCCTGTGCGCTTAGAAAGCTCCCAGCCAAAAATGCAACGGGAAGAAGCACCCACTTAAATAGATGTATTTGCATTGATGTTTACAAAATGAGGTAAGCCTCACGAAAATACTGCTATTGGTTTAAGCACTAGTTATTCAAGTTTTAAGGAGATATTAACAGTTTAGTTATTTGGTGATTTAGAAAAGCCGTTCTGCTTTTTTGAGCGAGAGTACTGAGTTCCGTTAGCGGTAGCGGAGCGTTTAGTCTGTGTTTCGTCTTAGAGTTAAAAGACTGCCCACTTTAATTTGCTTAGAACTCAGCAGTGAGTGCGGTTAAAGTCCCAATGGGCCACGAGTTACACCTAGCTGATTTTGCAGTTTTAACTCGCGCCATAGTTGGGAACCTGTAATTTCACCTTGCAATAATTGACGATAGCGATGTATTATTTTGGTCACTTGGTCAGGGGTTTCATTTACAAACTCGATACGAAAGTGACGTAATCCCAACTCTATCAGACGCTGTACGTACTCGGCTCCAGTTTGGGCTGTGCCGTTAAATACAGTGTTGCGGCAACCTACATCTGCTTTGAGGACATGTTCGCTGCCTACACGATCTTTTAATTTTACTTCCTGCTTTTCACAAGGTCGCCCACAGTTAGTATGATCTGTACCTGTCGATAGAAAAGCACAGAATACGCAGTGTTCCATGTGGAACATCGGTATATGTTGATGGATTGTCACCTCAAACCACTGGGGTGGACAACTGGTGAGCAGGTCTTGTAGTTGGGCAATATTCAGGTCATAAGATGCCGTCAGCCGTTCTAAAGCAAAGCGTTGCTGAAAGTAGTCTGCCGTCAAGGGATTAGCAACGTTGAGCGAAAAATCTCCAATACAACGGTCTTGAGCAAAGAATTGCAGTTGGTCATAGTTCCGTATCAGATAGCCATCTGCTTCACAGGCACGTACCTGCTGCAAAATCCAATTTTCACCCGGTTTAGTAATTCGGGGTGGTGCAACCCAGATTGTGGGGAGTGCTGAGTTATCAGTTAAAAGTGAAGAATTGTCTGCTTTGTTTTTTTGCTGTTGTTGGCGAACCATTTGCACCGCTTCTCGGTAGGCGCGGGGATCTTCAAATTCACAGTAAAGTGTTTCAATCCCAGCTTTGAGAGCGGCTTGGAGTTGCTTGAGGTTTCGTACTAAGACGATGAGTGAAGGAGATGTAGCTTTAGCTTCCCGCAGGGTAGGAGAAGAGGAAGATGAGGAGGGAAGTAAGTCTTGGAAAGAGACATCAGAACGTAACTGCCAACGTTTAGGTTGACTTCGCAATTCTTCCAACTGCACCACAATTTCCCGCCGCATTCGGTTCAACTCACTTACGGGCAGCATAAGGGAAGTGCTGAGGTGGTTGGTTAGTTTTTCCAAAGAGAAAGGCGTATTACCGAGACGACCGAATTGTTCTTGTAAACGTTCTGTATCTAAGGGTTTGGTGTGCGCCTCCACCAGAGAAATTGCAGATTCTACCTGGACAATATTACCAAGTCGATCGCGGGCGATCGCAATCAATGGCTGACCAATTTCTCCATAAGCCTCAACATCAATGGGACGCTGAAATTGTGGGTTCTCACCTGCAAAACTTTGACGCAGTTGCTTATCAAGTTCGGGATCGCTGGTTTTCCAAATGCGATCGCCTATATGCACTCGGCGCAGGTTCAAGTTATTTCGCCCAAAGGTCAGCATTGCTTCTTTGCCCTTGCACACCACAGCATAAACTCGGCCGCCTTCTTCCTTCGCTTCGGGATGACCACAGTCAAATACAATTCCATCCCCTGGTTTTACAGGCGCTTCCAGTTTTACTGTTACCTGTTCGTTGTGAATGCGGGTAACTTCACCTAAATAAACCCCACGTTTTTTACCAAAGCGGGCGTGAACTAATTCTTGATTATTAATCCCGCCAAACCAACCCGTGTAGAGTCCGCGAGAAAATGCCATCTCTAGGTTGTAGTGTTCTTGATTAAGTGGAAGATCCCCCCAACCCCCCTTAACAAGGGGGGCTATTTTCCACCCTTTTGAAGGGGGGCTAGGGGGGATCTCCTCCATCACCCGATCTAGGGCTTGCCGATAAACACGGGTGACATTAGCAACATACTCTGGAGCTTTTAGGCGACCTTCAATTTTGAGACAAGTTACTCCTGATTTCACCAAATCGGGCAAAACATCTAACCCTGCTAAGTCTTGAGGACTGAGTAAATATTTGCGTTCTTTTAAATTTACAACTTCCCCATCAGCGATTAAATCGTAGGGCATCCGGCAAGCTTGGGCACATTCGCCTCGATTAGCAGAACGTCCGCCTAAAGCCTCGCTAGTCAAACACTGACCTGAATATGCCACGCACAAAGCACCGTGAACAAAAACTTCCAAGGGTAGCGAAGTTTCTTGTTGGGCAATCTGCTGCTGAATTTTATTGATTTCCTGAAGAGAACATTCACGCGCCAGCACCACTAATTGACAGCCGAGGGACTTAGCAAATTCCACCCCAGCCGCACTAGTGATGGTCATTTGGGTGGAAGCATGGATGGGAAAATCAGGCGAGAGGTGACGGATGAGACGACAAATTCCGACATCTTGAACAATGACGGCATCCACACCTGCGGCAATAATTGTGCGGAGATATTGCTGCGCTTCTGCTAATTCTTTGGGAAATATGAGTGTGTTAAGGGTGACATAACCTTTTACACCGCGACGGTGCAGAAATGTCATCAATTGGGGTAAGTCTGCCTCAGTAAAATTTTCTGCCCGCATTCTGGCGTTGAAGCGATCCAAACCGAAGTAAATCGCATCTGCCCCATTTTCCACAGCAGCTTTAGCACATTCCCAATTACCTGCTGGCGCAAGTAGTTCAGGACGTTGAAGAGAGAGTTGGGGGCGATCGCTTTTCATCAGATTTAGGGAAGGTTAACTAGCACCATAGTGATTTTATCTAAGTTTGTGGGGGAGAGTGCGATCGCTCTTTTGTATAGAACGAGCAATACACCAAAATAATTCCTGGGAATACTGAGATTAAGTCTATGTTGGCAAACAAATATGGTTAATCCTTTCACTCAGAAACCCGAACCATATCCGTTTAAGGGAGGAGATGCCTCGGAATACAAGGTATTCATAATTGCTACTTGGTATACTTACCGGAATTCCTTTGGCAGCAATTCCATACTCATGGCAAAAGTTATGAAGTTTAAATAGCTCCCTAGACAGAGGAAGCGTCTAAAACGATTATTTAGCATTCCAACATATACTAGTAACGTATATTTGACTAGAATTAAAGTGTTATAGTGATTATCGTTTGGATACCATCTACGGTAGGGGTTTACGGAAGTGCGCCTCTACGAAAGACATCGCAATTTAGCTATAAGTTAATATTTACCGTTTTACGGGTATTAGAAAAATGAGGTTTAAAGACTGGGCGACTAGGGTGTTACTAATCTCGCTGATGTTCATGGCTGTGATTGTGGTGCTGCTAATTGGACGAGCGACAAAATTACACAATAATCCGACAACATCCCATCTATCTAATCCACGGGTTATGGCCTTCAGTCAATATCCGCAGGTGCAATTCCAATCAGCGAAAGAGCCAGAGAAGAAATCTCAACGTGTTATCAAGTCCCCAGTCAAGACTAACAAGCCTGTATCAAGGTACATAACTACTCAAGCTTTTGCAAAGTACAGACCTAGTTATCAAGTTGCTTCGGTTGATCCAAGTAACTATGGAGAACGGTACGCCCAAGATGTTAATGGTATACCTCTTCACAACCAACCGATTATCGTCCTCCATGAAACTGGTTATTCTGCTTCCAGCGCGATTAATTTCTTTCAAGTAGCCCATAACGATGAAAGTGTACAGGCAAGTTACCACGCTTTAGTCAAGTTAGATGGAACGGTGGTTTATCTAGTACCGCCAGAAAAGCGGGCTTTTGGTGCAGCTAACTCAGTATTTGAGAGTCCACAGGGATTGGAAACTGTGCAGACTAATCCAAAGTTACCTGCGTCTGTGAATAATTTTGCTTACCACGTTTCTTTAGAAACACCGCCAGATAGTTATGACAGTAACAGCCAACAAACCCATAGCGGCTACACGGAGGCTCAATATAAGTCTCTTGCTTGGTTAATTGCTCAAAGTCAAGTTCCAGACTATCGCATTACTACCCATCATCTCGTAGATCGTTCTGGTAAAAAAGTTGACCCGATAAATTTTGATGGTAATAAATTTCTGAGTTTACTTAATACTTTTCGTCAAGTTAGACCAATTTATAGAGCAAGTAAATAATTTATTCGTAATGGCGTGGCAAGGCTAAAATAGTGCATTAGACGTAGGTTGGGTGAAGCGGAGCGCAAACCAACATATATCAGAATGTTGGGTTACGCAAAGCCTCCACCCAACCTACAATTTTTTTGCAACATTTTAGTCTTGCCACGCCACTACAAAATTTATTGAACCACGCTATTTGCTAAAGCTATATATTTGCTGCTTTTCTAGGCGATCGCTAATCGATGAAGGTAGTGTACCATCCGAGAATGTCTGCCGATCCAGTTGGACTTGTAAATTACTCAAGGGATCGCAACCAGAAGAAATCAGAAATTCTAGTTTTTGGATGTATGGCAAGGTTGCAAGGTTGTCCAGAATTTGGAAGATAGCTTGTATATAAGGATGACCAGTTTGTTGATACCAATCAGAGCTAGCAACTTTTGCTTGATCAAAACCCAAGTGTACTGTCAAAGATGGCTCATCAAATATAGCGATCGCTAAGGGACGCGCTTCTTCTTGCAATAATAAATCATTAGTTTTGGCTAGATGTCGCAGTTTTTCTAAGCGTTCATAACGTTCTGTCACTGCTTCCGGGTCATCTTGCCAATGAATTGCTACTGTAACCAGATAAGTCTGTAACAGCATGTGACCCAGCTTTTTCGCCTTTGTCGCTAGGTAATAAGAATTGTAGTCGGTTGCTTCAATTAACAATGGCACGCGATCAACTACTTCCAATCCATAGCCCTTAACTCCAGCAATTTTGCGGGGATTATTGGTAATCAAACGAATCTTTTTGATGCCCAAATCCATCAGCATTTGTGCGCCCATCCCGTAGTCTCGCAAGTCAGCAGGAAATCCCAAACGCTCGTTTGCTTCAACTGTATCCAGTCCCATATCCTGCAATGAGTAGGCTTTTAGCTTGTTAATCAAGCCGATGCCTCGTCCTTCTTGACGCAGGTATACAACTACACCTTGACCAGCAGCCTCAATCATCTTCAGCGCAGCTTCTAACTGCATCCGACAATCGCAGCGCAAAGAACCCAAAGCATCACCAGTTAAGCATTCTGAGTGCATCCGCACCATTACTGGCTCATCTTTGAAGTTATCTGGATCTCCTTTGACAATTGCAACGTGTTCTGTATTATCCAGGGTATGGCGGTAGGCGTAAATTTCAAACTGGCCGAATTGACTAGGCAGCTTGGTAATTACCTCACGATACACCAGGCGATCGTGCTGTAGGCGATAGCTGATTAAATCCGCAATACTAATTATTTTTAAATTGTGACGTTTGGCATATTCAAATAATTGCTGCAACCGTGCCATTGAACCATCGGGGTTTTGAATTTCACAAATTACCCCGGCTGGATATAGCCCTGCTAGTCGAGATAAGTCTACAGCCGCTTCCGTATGCCCGGCGCGTTTGAGTACACCCCCAGCTTTTGCCCGAATGGGGAAAATATGACCAGGACGACGTAAATCGGTAGGTTTTGTGGCTGGATTGAGAGTAACCTGGATAGTGCGGGCACGATCTTCGGCTGAGATGCCAGTCGTAACACCCAATTCTGGGCCAGCATCAATGCTAACAGTGAAGGCAGTTTGATTAGTATCTGTAATGTTGCTTACCATCAAAGGTAAGTCTAGTTCGTCTAAGCGATCGCCTGTCATTGCCAAACAAATCAGCCCTCTAGCTTCCACCGCCATGAAATTAATCGTGTCGGGTGTCGCAAATTGGGCAGCACAAATTAAGTCGCCTTCATTTTCTCTATTTTCATCATCTACCACTACAATTACACGACCAGCTTTTAGGTCTGCTAAAGCGGCATCAATCGAATCAAATTTAAAAGCTTGGGTAGGATTAGGCTGTGACACAGAAAGATTTCCAGCTACCAACGTAAATTTTTTTTACAATTTCTTCTTTTAGATTGTAGCTCCTTTATAAGGCAGAGAAGTAGACTAGCAATGATTTGATAACAGGGCAAAAATTTTTGCCGTTCAAAATGGGGATTTAAAGTGCAGCGACAGCCAAGGATGAACAAGATAAGGGGGACAAATGGCATTAAGATAAGCGCAAACCCTTGATTTAACTGGCTTTTGAGTGTGGGGAGTGTGGGGAGTGTGGGGGGTAAGACTTCTTCCCCATCCTCCCACACCTCCCACACCTCCCTCAAACAAAGGTTTCAGGTTTTCTTAGTGCCATTCATAAGGGGGGACAAATAGAATATTTTGTCACTTCGCCGCGTCTTCTTACTTTCCGTCCGAAAAAAGTAGAGGGGTTTTAGGTGTTTTGTACGCTAAGAGTCTAGTCGCTGATATTGTTGATAGCTGAGAACGAATTAACTATTCATGGGATAAGGATTTCAGATCATGGGCAAATTTAGACGCGTACCCGTTGGGATTGTTGGCGCGTCGGGCTATGGCGAAGTGCAGTTAGTACGGCTACTGATGGATCATCCAGAAGTCGAACTGGTTTATTTAGGCGGTGAGAGTAGTATCGGTAAATCCTTTGGGGATTTGTACCCGCATCTGGCTCATACCGCTAATCTACCAATAGAAGCGGTAGAACCAGAAATAATTGCTCATCGCTGTGAAGTAGTTTTCCTGTCTTTACCAAATGGTCTGGCTTGCCAAATCGCGCCCAAACTATTAGAAAAAGGATGTAAAGTGCTGGATCTGAGTGCAGACTATCGGTTCAGGGATTTGACAACTTATACAAATTGGTATGGCATTGAGAGAAGCGATCGCACCATTGCAGCTACAGCAGTTTATGGATTACCAGAACTTTATCGCGATCGCATTGCCGAAGCTCAACTTATTGGCTGTCCTGGTTCCTATCCGACTGCGAGTCTCCTTGCACTTTCGCCACTCTTAAAGCAAGGCTTAATCGTCCCAGAAACAGCTATTATCGATGCCAAGGCTGGCACATCTAGCAGTGGACGGCAACCTCAAACCAACTTATTACTATCTGAAGCAGATAATTCCATCGCAGCTTTCAATATCGGCCGTCACCGTCATACCCCAGAAATTGAGCAAATTTGCAGTGACTTAGCTGGTCACGAACTGATGATCCAATTTACACCACATCTTGTCCCAATGGTACGCGGGATTTTGGCAACAGTATATGCAAAAATGAGCGATCCCGGTCTAGTGCGAGATGACTTAATCACAATTTTCTCAGCCTTCTACCGCAACTCTCCTTGGGTAAAAGTCTGCGGTAGCGGCATTTATCCCCAAACCAAGTGGGCTAACGGCAGCAATCTTTGTTACATCGGCGTAGAAGTTGACTCGCGCACAGGTCGGGTGATTGTCATGTCGGCAATTGACAATCTAATTAAAGGGCAGGCGGGTCAAGCGATTCAATGTCTAAACCTAATGATGGGCTGGGATGAAACTTTGGGGTTGCCCAAGTTGGGGTTTTATCCTTAATTAGGGGAAAGGGGACAGGGTACAGGGGACAGAAAATACCTGTAACCTGTAACCTATTCCCTATTCCCTACTTCGGCCCTAAACCCACAGCACCAGCATAAACGGCGCGATCGCCTAGTTCATCTTCAATTCGCAGCAAGCGATTATATTTTGCTACCCGTTCGCTGCGACAGAGGGAACCTGTTTTGATTTGACCGGCACGGGTTGCTACAGCTAAATCAGCGATCGTTGTGTCTTCGGTTTCACCAGAACGATGGCTAATTACTGAACGGATGCTATTACGAGTTGCCAAATCAATCGTTTCCAAGGTTTCGGTGAGAGAACCAATTTGATTGAGTTTAATCAAAATGGCGTTAGCGGCTTTTTCTTGGATGCCTCTTTGCAAACGAGTAGCGTTCGTTACAAACAAATCATCCCCTACCAATTGCACCCGCGAACCTAACTTCTGGGTCAGCAATTGCCAACTTTGCCAATCTTCTTCATGTAAACCATCCTCAATTGAAACAATTGGGTATTGGTCAACAAGTTGTCCTAAATAATCAATAAACTCAGCTGGGGCGTGAGGTTTACCATCGTAAACATACTGACCATTTTTGTAAAATTCGCTAGCTGCAACATCTAAAGCTAAAGCTACTTCTTCCCCTGGCTTGTAACCAGCTTTTTTAATGGCAGCAACTAGCAGTTCCAAAGCCACCTGATTAGATTCTAGGTTCGGGGCAAAGCCGCCTTCATCGCCTACACCAGTAAGCAAACCCTTTTCATCTAATACCTGGCTGAGGGTAGCAAACACTTCTGCACCCCAGCGCAATGCTTCCCGAAAAGAAGTTGCGCCAATTGGGACAATCATAAACTCTTGAAAATCCACGTTATTTGATGCGTGTGCGCCACCGTTAATTACGTTCATCAACGGCACTGGGAGCAAATTCGCTAAAGGGCCACCCAAATAGCGATATAGAGGAATATCTAGAGATTCAGCACCTGCTTTAGCTGCTGCTAAGGAAACCCCCAAAATCGCATTCGCGCCCAAACTGGATTTGTTAGGAGAACCATCTATGGCGATCATCGTCCGGTCTAGGAGTTCTTGGTTGAGGGCATCCAAGCCTATTAATTTTGGTGCAAGTGCTTCTTTGACGTTTTTTACTGCCTTGAGTACGCCTTTGCCCCCATAACGGCTTTTATCGCCATCACGCAGTTCGTGAGCCTCAAAAGTGCCTGTGGAAGCACCACTGGGAACCTGCGCTAGTCCGACAACACCATTGGCTAAATGCACTTCGGCTTCAATTGTTGGTCTACCGCGTGAATCAAGAATTTCACGGGCTGCGATCGCTTCAATTGCAGTGTCTAAAAATTTACTCATCTGTACTTTATCCTTTATTCGAGTGTGTTACGCACCCAGTCCAGTTGCCTAACCCAATCGCTAGCTTATGCTGTTAAGAGACTTTATTGGCTGAGATTAAAGAAGATTTCCATTATATGGATCGAGAACAACACCAAAAACGGGTAAGGGAATGTTTATTTGATCGAAACAGAATTCAGGAGTCAGGAGCCAGAATTCAGTTGGGTATTCTGTGCGACTGGTGGATAGCGCAGCGTTAGCGAGTCCACGATAGCAAAGCGTTAGCGAGTCTTTTAGCGTCGCGTCTTGCATTCTGACTCCTGTTAGCGGTAGCGGGGCGTTTAGCCCATTCTGACTTCTGAATTCTTCTTCAATTTTTCCCTGATGGCATTTCTCCTGAAGACTGTCAGCTAGGTAAAATGTTTGCAGAGAATAACACTAAATCAATTACACAGAAAAGGTCAATATGCGATTACTACATACAATGCTACGGGTAGCAAATCTGGAAGAGTCGTTGAAGTTCTACTGTGAACTTTTGGGTATGAAATTACTGCGCCGAAAAGATTATCCAGGGGGAGAATTTACCTTGGCTTTTGTGGGCTATGGTGACGAAAGCGACAACGCAGTAATTGAACTAACCTACAACTGGGGTGTGGAAAAATATGAATTGGGTAATGCTTACGGTCACATTGCCCTTGGAGTTGATGATATTTACGCTACCTGTGAAGAAATCCGCAATCAGGGCGGTAAAGTCGTGCGCGAACCAGGGCCGATGAAACATGGTTCGACAGTAATTGCTTTTGTGGAAGATCCAGATGGGTATAAAATTGAACTGATTCAACTAGGATCTCAAGGTTCGGCAGCCAAACAGGAATCACAAGAGCAACTTGTGAGTCAGTAATTCTTATAAGTGAACTACCCCGCCGTAAGACGGACGGAGCTTCCCAATTCATCGGGAACAGCCTCCAGAAATTTGTAGTTCTATTGGTCTGACATTCCCTCCAAGGGCAGGAGTCCTGGTTCCTAAGACCCAAACCTTTCTCTTGCGACACATACCTATCCAGCTTGGTTTTCGCTTACGGCATTGGTGGTCAAGATAATCCAAAGCTTATCAGAAAATTTTGGTGCTTCGTCATACATCCGCTATTGTTTTTGTTTACACAAAAAAACAATAGCGGATGCAATCCTTAGTACCCGCTTACAATCCCCACCTTATGAGTACATTGTTCGCGTTAGCGTCTCGCAGAGAAAGTGGGGACTTCCCCGACACGTTAAATTAGAAAATAGGTAGTAGATTAAACTATCACCAAATTACCATTCCTAAATTGCCACTGGAGATACACACGGATATACGCTGAGAATGTTTGGATAATTAGGGACTGGGGACTAGGCACTAGGAATTAGTGACTAAGTAAAAGTTTTTCCAATCCCCAATATCCAGTCCCCAATGCCCAATCCCTAAACTAAAAATCAAAATTCCAAAATTATAAAGATGCAACCTACAGATCCGAATAAATTTACTGATAAAGCCTGGGAAGCAATTGTTAAATCTCAGGATATAGTCCGTGCTTATCAACAACAGCAACTAGATGTTGAACATTTAATTATTGCCCTGTTAGAAGAACCCACTAGTCTAGCAATACGTATCCTGGCTCGATCTGAGGTCGATCCAATCCGCTTTCAACAGCAGTTAGAAGCCTTTATCCAACGTCAGCCCAAAGTTGGTAAAAGCGATCAGCTTTATCTTAGCCGTAGTTTAGATGTTTTACTAGATAAAGCTGAGGAAGCTAGAGTCAGGATGAAAGACTCCTACATTTCCGTAGAACATATACTTTTGGCTTTTGCTGAAGACGATCGCATTGGACGAAAGATCCTCAAAAGCTTTAGTGCAGACGCAGCTAAACTAGAAGCTACTATCAAAGCCGTTCGCGGTAGCCAAAAGGTAACAGATCAAAGCCCAGAATCGCGCTATGAAGCGTTACAAAAATTTGGTAGAGATTTAACAGAACAGGCAAAAGCTGGAAAACTCGATCCGGTAATTGGGCGAGATGACGAAATTCGGCGGGTAATTCAAGTATTATCTCGTCGGAGCAAAAATAACCCAGTCTTGATTGGTGAACCTGGCGTAGGTAAAACTGCGATCGCAGAAGCTTTGGCACAACGGATGGTAAACGGTGACGTTCCCGAATCTCTGAAAAACCGCCAACTCATCTCTTTAGACATCGGTAGTTTAATTGCTGGGGCAAAATTGCGAGGAGAATTTGAAGAACGCCTGAAAGCTGTCCTCAAAGAAGTTATGGACTCTAACGGGCAAATTGTCCTATTTATCGACGAACTACATACCGTAGTCGGTACAGGTTCCAGCCAACAAGGGGCAATGGATGCCGGAAATCTGCTCAAACCAATGCTGGCGCGGGGAGAACTGCGTTGCATTGGCGCAACTACCCTCGACGAGTTCCGCAAACACATTGAGAAAGATGCTGCGCTAGAACGCCGCTTTCAACAAGTATTTGTCGATCAGCCAAGTGTGGAAAATACTATTTCCATTCTGCGGGGGTTGAAAGAACGCTATGAAGTGCATCACAATGTCAAAATTTCTGATTCGGCGTTAGTAGCAGCAGCAACTCTATCAGCGCGTTATATTAGCGATCGCTTTTTGCCAGATAAAGCCATCGATTTGGTGGATGAAGCAGCAGCACAGTTGAAAATGGAGATTACCTCCAAACCAGCCGAATTGGAAACCATCGATCGCCGCCTCATGCAGTTAGAAATGGAAAAGCTGTCATTAGCTGGTGAAGAAAAGGGGACTCCCCAAACAAAAGAACGTTTAGAGCGCATTGAGCAAGAAATCGCCACTTTAACTGAAAAACAGCAAGTATTTAATGAGCAATGGCAAGGTGAAAAGCAGATATTGGAGGCGATAAGCGCTTTAAAGAAAGAAGAAGATGCGCTGCGAGTGCAAATTGAACAGGCGGAACGTGCTTATGACTTAAATAAAGCTGCTCAACTGAAATATGGCAAATTGGAAGGAGTACAGCACGAGCGCGAAGCCAAGGAAGCGAGCCTTTTAGAAATTCAAAACCAAGGTTCGACGTTGCTGCGAGAACAAGTTACTGAAGCCGATATTGCCGAAATCGTCGCCAAATGGACAGGAATTCCTGTCAATCGCTTATTGGAATCAGAACGGCAAAAATTGCTGCAACTAGAAAGTCATTTGCATCAACGAGTTATTGGGCAAGAAGAGGCTGTAGAAGCAGTAGCAGCAGCCATTCGCCGCGCCCGTGCGGGGATGAAAGACCCCTCGCGTCCCATTGGTTCATTTTTGTTCATGGGCCCCACAGGAGTGGGCAAAACCGAACTCGCCCGCGCTTTAGCTCAGTTTCTCTTTGATTCTGATGATGCCTTGGTGCGCTTGGATATGTCTGAGTATATGGAAAAACACTCAGTTTCTCGCTTAGTGGGTGCGCCTCCAGGATACGTAGGCTATGAAGAAGGCGGTCAGCTTTCCGAGGCGGTTCGCCGCCGTCCTTACTCAGTGGTGTTGCTGGATGAAGTGGAAAAAGCGCACCCCGATGTGTTCAATATTTTGTTGCAGGTTTTAGATGATGGGAGAATTACTGACTCTCAGGGGAGAACGGTAGATTTTCGTAACAGCGTTATTGTTATGACCAGTAACATAGGTAGCGAACATATCTTGGATGTATCTGGTGATGATTCCCAGTATGAAACTATGCGGAAGCGGGTAATGGAAGGTTTGCGATCGCATTTCCGCCCAGAATTTCTCAACCGCGTCGATGATATTATTCTCTTCCATACCCTCAATCGCACGGAAATGCGGCAAATCATCCGTATTCAACTTAAGCGGGTAGAAAATCTCCTGCGCGAGCAAAAAATCTTCTTTGAGATATCCCAAGCAGCTTGCGATCACCTTGTGGAATCAGGCTATGATCCAGTTTATGGTGCGCGTCCACTCAAACGCGCAATTCAGCGAGAAGTAGAAAACCCCCTCGCCACCAAGTTATTGGAGAATACTTTTATCTCTGGAGACACGATTATCATTGACAAAAATGAGAACGGTCTGTCTTTTAGCAAAAAAGTGCTGATGAAGGTGTCAGTACCACAGATTGCTACATAGAGAAGGTGATTATAAATCACAGCTACACAGATTAAACCCACGGAAGTGGGTTTATTTTTTTAGTTCGCGTACTGCTTTGCAGAAGCTGCAAGCTAGGTGGATTTCGCTTGTGTAGTCGCGAATTATTTCGCCACATAGTTTTCAGCAGTGATCGTTGTTAATTTAAGCTGCTTAAAGCTGAGATTTAATATACAAATTTCATACTTCTTTTAAGCATTTTCCTTCTGATTTGCATAGTCATCATAAAGTCCTTCATCTTTTAATATATAGCCATTCAAAAATCCATTATGGTTACGGATGCTTTCAATTTCTTCCGCATGAATTATGTTTTCATTCTCAGTTTCCCAGTCTTCACCATCCAAAACAGAGAATTCTGTTAATTCTGGGTCATTCAAGAAATCTGCGTCTGCGGCGGCGGTAAAAGGTTTTAGTATTTTGTGACATTCTGCCAAAGATAGGCTAGCAATTTCTTGGAGAGATATCTGTTTTTGCTCTTGGGCATTTTCTGACATTTGATTTGTGTTCCTGAAGATAGGTTAACTTTATATTTAGTAATGTATAGGCATCGCTGTTAATTTCAGTTAGTCTTTTCAGTCGAAATGAGAAGGCGATTGCTATTGAAAAATTGCTTATGATAATGTTTCTTTCAGTGCTGATATTGTTGATGTTAAAGAAATTAAATCAGCGTCTAATACCAATCATCTTCAGTAAACCTATCCAAGCCTGAGTTAATTTCTCCCATCCGAATTTTTGCAACATACTGCCAATAACTTGTTTGTTCTGAGATTTGGACATATCTATCACAAATTTAGGATTGATTTCAGCAGCTTTATTAATACTGTCAAATCCTTCTTTCCGACGACCCAATTTTGTTGTCAATATAATGCCTCGATTATACCAAGCCTCGTATTTATCTGGTTTATATTTCAGTGCTTGATCGTAGGATACAATTGCTTCTTCATACCGTCCTAAATTCATTAATGCATTGCCCCGATTGTTCCAAGCTTGGTAGTAATCTGGTTTATATTTCAGTGCTTGGTAGTAGGATGCGATCGCTTCTTCATACCGTCCTAAACTCATTAATGCATTGCCCCGATTGTTCCAAGTTTGGTGGTAATCTGGTTTAAATTTCAGTGCTTGGTCGTAGGATACGATCTCTTCTTCATACCGTCCTAAATTTCTTAATGCAATACCCCGATTACTCCAAGCTACATAATCATCTGCTTGAATTTTAAGTACTTCATCAAAAGAAATGATTGCTTCTTCATAGCGTTGTAGATAATCACATAGAACAACACCTCTGTTGTTCCAGGCTTCGTAATAATTAGAGTTAATTTTCAGTGCTTGGTCGTCGGATGCGATTGCTTCTTCATACCGTCCTAAATTTCTTAATGCAATACCCCGATTACTCCAAGCGTGGTAATCATCTGGTTGAAATTCAAGTGCTTGGTCAAAGGATGCGATCGCTTCTTCATTACGTCCTAAATCCTTAAGCGCAATGCCGCGATTGTGCCATATTGTGTGATCATCTGGTTTAATTTGCAGTGCTTGGTCATAAGACACCAGAGCTTCCTCATAGCGTCCTGAATTGTTTAGTGCAATGCTGCGGTTGTACCAGGCTTTGTCGTCATCTGGTTTAATTTTCAATGCTTGATCGAAGGATGCGATCGCTTCTTCAAAGCGTTGTAGGTAATCACATAATACAGCACCTCGATAGATCCAAGTTTTGTAGTGATCAGGTTGAATTTTGAGAGCTTGGTCGTAGGATGCGATCGCTTGTTCATATTCCTTAGCAGCGAATAGTAAATTTCCCAATTTAAATAGTAAACTTGCCTGACTATTATCTGGCTTATGTTTTTCGGTCAGCAAGTCTTGAATTTCTATAATTTTCTCAATTTTTTGTTCGTGGCTGAGTTTTAAATATTCCTTATAGTCTCCTTCCAACAGCAGACGATTTGATTCTTGTTCTATAACTTCTGGTGTTGTCGGTAATTCAAACACTCCAGAACGCCAATCAAAAAAATCTGGGGCACGATGAATAAAGTAGTTTATTGAAAACGAACGCAAAAGAAAAACAAAGCTAATGGGAAAATCATCTCTAAAGCGTTCTCGCTGTTGGTTTAAGTGATTTAAAATATGCGGAACACTGGTTAAATTACTAAATTGTCCTTCGGTAATTTCGCCAAAACTTCTTTTTTCATACTTATATAAAGAATATTCCAGACCTTTAATCAATAAAATATCAACTTGCTTGTCTTTTACAAACTCTGCGACTGGCTGATATAAATTATCAATCGCTTCAACTAACGGCAAAACTGCAATATTTTTATGCGGGATCTCCTGGGGAAGTTTGACAATGAACTTGTCTGCTTCCCCAGGTGTACATTGGACAAAAAACAAACCAAATCCTGATTTTCGCCTCAGCGCGCGAAGCAAATCTTGATAAGCTTCTTCTGGTTCTGGGGGTAAATCATCATCCCAATCACTTAAATTTGGGTTCATGAAAGTTTCGCTACAGCTTCTTTAAATTCTGGAATTCCTTGAATCAATGGATGAATATCATACCAACGCTGCATTTCTCCATCATCATCTAAATAGCGGTATTCTAAAAGACATCGGTTATACATCAAACTGCGATACAAATCATCATTAATAATGCGCTTAGAACAAGAAACTTCCGCTAACAAACACCATTGATGGTTTTCCACAGCGCGGCGATAAGTATCTCTGGCTTGAGTAATTGCTCGTCGCACCGTCTTTTCTGAAACAGGTAACTCTTCAGTGCGTCCAAAGGCATCTTGAGTTAACAATAGCAAATTTCTCACATGACCTCCACTCATTAAACAAAGTCTGTCTAAAGTTTGGGGACTGTCGAAAATTTCTGTTTCTAATGATAATTCGGGTGCAATTTGCCGGACTCGCTTGTTAATTACTTCCTTAACTTTCTTGAGTCCTGGCTGATAAATGTCTCCCTTGAGAGTGTTGACCATAATCATCGGCAAAATTTGGGGGTCGCCGTAGATATCTCTGAGGTCTGTTGCCCTTGTAGAATAGACCATTGAAATCGGGATAGTGTAAATCAAATGGCAATCTAAAGCTTGGAGTTGTTCGCTACGGTCTAAAAAGACTTCTTCATAGTTGGTGCGTTCTCCATCTTTAACTAACACCATTCGGTCTAAGTTATCAACAATTACCGCCAGTTTCTTGTAGCCATTAGGTAAGTGCTGTTTTGCATCCACCAGAAACTCATTTAACACCTGAATTAAAGTGACGGTGTGAGGATCAATTTTTTGGCGAATCTTCTGGCGTAATTCAGGAACAGCCCTTAAATTTGCGGTCAACTTAGCGAATTGAGTTAGCTGTGCTTCCACTCCCAGACTTTCAAATTCTATGGGAGTCTGCGCCAAATCTTTCAAATCTTCCCAACGACCTTTCAACCAGCCGAGTATCGGACGAGGACTAGCAATTCCTTTTAAATCTTTGAGCAAACGGCGGGTACAGGCGAGGAGAATATCTGTATATTGGGCATCTTCAGAATCGATATCTTCTTCATCAGCCGCAAAATACACAACATAAAATTCCCGGTTTTCTAAATATTTTTTTAACCTAAGTAATTCTGTAGACTTACCCGCACCCCGATGACCAGAATACAATTGGCAAGTATTTGTATCTGCCAATCGCATCCGATTTCCCAACTCTTGCTCAATATCCGCATCTCCCCGCACATCTTGACAATCTACATATTTTGGATCGCCTGCGGGTAAGGGTTCAAAGGGGTTAAAGGCATTGTAGAGTTTTGCGAGTAAGTCAGAACTATTAACCATAGGTAAAAAATATAGCAATCATGCTCATAATAATGGAGATTAAGGAGAGACGCGATTAATCGCGTCTGTACTAGGAAGTAGGGAAATCCGAATCAGAAATGGGGGCAAACAATGCTCAAAAAAGGTGCGATCGCCTAAGCTATGCTTTTAAAATCCTAATTGGTATCATGTCCTTCTGTATTCTCCGGGTTTATCCTGGAAAGCAGAGGGCTAGGCTGTATAAGCCACTATCATCATTTCAGATACTAACATCGAAAAATTACCAATTATGCTAGAACAAGGCACTATCAGTATTCATACTGATAATATTTTCCCGATCATTAAGAAGTCGCTCTACTCAGATCACCAAATTTTCTTGCGGGAACTCGTATCCAACGCTGTAGACGCTATCCAAAAGCTGAAAATGGTATCCCGCGCCGGAGACTACGCTGGAGATATCGGCGAACCAGAAATTGAAATTGCCATTGACAAAGATAACAAAACCCTATCCATCTCCGATAACGGTATCGGGATGACCGCAGATGAAGTTAAGAAATATATCAATCAGGTTGCCTTCTCTAGCGCTGAAGAATTTATTCATAAATATGAAGGCAAATCAGATCAACCCATAATTGGGCACTTCGGTCTTGGTTTCTACTCTTCATTCATGGTGGCGCAAAAGGTAGAAATTGATACTCTATCTTATCAAGAAGGAGCGCAGGCGGTTCACTGGACTTGCGATGGTTCCCCAGCTTTCACCCTAGAAGATTCGTCCCGGACAACTCGTGGTACTACTATTACTCTCAGCCTGCAAGGAGAAGAGGAGGAATTTTTAGAGTCTGCACGAATTAAAAATCTTGTCAAGACTTACTGCGACTTTTTACCAGTACCAATAAAACTAGAAGGAGAGGTATTAAATAAGCAAAAAGCACCGTGGCGAGAGTCTCCGAGTAATCTGAGTCAAGAAGAGTATTTGGAGTTTTACCGCTACCTGTATCCTTTTCAGGAAGAACCTCTGTTATGGGTGCATTTAAATACAGACTATCCCTTTATCATCAACGGGATTTTGTATTTCCCCAAAATGCGACCGGATGTAGATGTTACGAAAGGTCAGATCAAGCTATTTTGCAATCAAGTTTTTGTCAGTGACAACTGCGAAGAAATTATTCCGCAATTTTTGATGCCGATGCGGGGTGTGATTGATAGCACCGATATTCCCCTGAACGTATCGCGTAGTGCCTTGCAAGGCGATCGCACCGTGAAGCGAATTGGTGACTACATTGCCAAAAAAGTAGGCGATCGCCTCAAAGAACTTTTCCGCGATAATCGTGAACAATACATCAGTGCTTGGAAAGACCTCGGCACCTTTGTAAAATTTGGCGTTCTCAACGACGATAAATTCAAAAAGCAAATCGAAGATATCATCATCTTCCGCACCACCGCCAAGCTGACAGAAAAAGTTGCTGCTGAAACTCCAGTAGTTGAAGTCCAGTCTTCAGACGGGGATGCTTGGCAAGATGTGACTCCTTCACCCAGTGCTGAAAACTCAACCCCCAGCGCCCCCTATACTACGCTGAAAGAATATCTAGAACGCAACAAAGAACGCAACGAAAACCGGGTTTTCTACAGCACCGATGAAACAACCCAAGCTACATACATAGAACTGCACAAAAATCAAGGTTTGGAAGTCCTGTTTATGGACTCCTTCATTGACACCCACTTTATCAACTTTCTAGAGCGAGAATATCAGGATGTCAAGTTTACACGAGTAGACTCAGATTTAGATAATACTCTGCTGGAACAAGATAAAGATAAGGAAATTGTCGATCCTAAGACGAACAAAACCCGCAGTGAGACTATTAAAGAGTTATTTGAGAAATCTCTCAACAAACCCAAACTCAACATCCGTACCGAAGCGTTGAAATCAGACGATCCTCAAGGTACACCACCTGCGATCGTTCTTTTACCAGAGATTCTGCGCCGCCTGCGAGAAATGAATGCCATGATGCAGCAGGGAACAGCAGAGTTTCCCGAAGATCACATTTTGCTGGTGAATACTGCTCACCCGCTAATTCAAAATCTGGCAAATCTGAACCAAGGTACTATTATCCAAGGTGACGGTCAATCGTCTACAGATCAGTTAGTGAACCTGATTTGTCAACACGTCTACGATTTAGCGCTGATGTCTCAGAAAGGATTTGACGCTGAAGGAATGAAATCTTTCGTTGAGCGATCGAATGAGGTACTCACCAAGTTGACTGAACAAGCTAGTAAATAGTTGGGAATTGGGAATTGGGAAGAGGACTTGGGGACAAGGAGAATTGGGGACAAGGGGAAAGACTTGTTTCAAGTTCTCACCTCTTGTCCCCTTGTCCCCTTGTCCCCTTGTCTTCCTACCTCCCCTGCTCCCCCTCCCCCTCATCTCCCCCACTCCCTTTTCCACTTCTGTTGTCTAAGACATAGAATGGAAAGGCTGTATTAAAATAACAATCTGGAGATACTTGCTATGTCTCGTCGCTGTGAACTAACTGGTAAGAAGGCAAATAACGCCTTTGCTGTTTCTCACTCCCACCGTCGTACAAAACGCCTTCAGCACGCCAATCTGCAAAGCAAGCGTGTTTGGTGGGCTGGCGGAAATCGCTGGGTCAAATTAAAGCTGTCCACCAAAGCAATTAAAACCCTAGAAGTTAAAGGGTTAGAAGCAATGGCGAAAGAAGCTGGTATTAACCTCAATCATTACTAAGTAATCTGGTATTTGATAACCTGAGACTATGTACGGGAGACAGGATAAGCGGCTTTGCCGCTATTCATCCTGGTTCCCTACCAAAATAGAACTGAAATTAGACGGCTCATTACCCAAAATTAATTCTGAATTACGAATTACGTTAGCGTAGCCCATTACGAATTACGAATTATCCCTGTTATATCTGCTTTTGTACCCAAAGACGAAAAGCTTTGAATGTTGCATTTCTGCCTTCGGTTATAGTTTGCTCAAGATATTGAGTAATCGCTTCACCTAATTTAAACTGAGGAAAATTTAGGCTTTGCTGAGACTCTACATAATGACCATCTTGCAGAACATTAATTTGGAGCTTTCCTTTGTTAAAACGCCAAAGCTCAGGTACTTTTAAAGCTTCATAAATATTAGGATGAGTGCGAGAAGTAATGTCAACTTCTATAGCTAAATCTGGAGGGGGGTCTACTGTTAAATCTAGACGCTTCTTTCCACGAATTTTAGATTCATTTTTTATATAGAAACACTGGTCAGGTTCTATACCTTGAGCCATTACTTGGTTTTTGAAAGTTGTAGAACCAAGACTGATGAACTCAGTATTTAGCTCTTCCAGAAGCGCTTTGACTAAATCGCCAATAATTTCTTTATCATATTCATGTTCTGGCAGTGGTGCCATAATCTCCAGTATTCCCCTGTCATAAGCAATTCGTGCTACACGGTGTTCCCCTAAATCCTCTAGAATTGTTTCCAATTCTTGCCAGGTTACATCTCGCAGTAACACTCTTTGTCCTGGTGGAACATGGATGCGCTTTAATTCCAACAACATCATCTCCACTCCCAGTAGCTTATATCTAAATTTAGCTTACTCTACTAATTCATTGCGACAATTTTTGCTTGTATCGAATTGTCGAATGCTTATACGCCGCACCTTGTTGTCGGATATCACCTAACTCCTCATAGAAGCGTCAGCAGGGGAGCATGGTTTAAAGAAAAAACCTCTGGGGACTCCAGAGGTTTTAGTTCCTGATTTAGTTTCTATTGGTTACTACAATTTGTCCTCAGTCATTTCCAGATAGAGAAGGAAATTATTTGATTTGAAAGAAATTAAGGGTAAGCACACTCTTTAGAAGTGTCTAAATATACTAAGCCAAAAACTAATGAATGACCTTGCAAAAATATTTCTTGAACCAAAGGAAACTGTCAACTTTTTCAAAAATTTAGTAAAACCTGTCTTTAGCTAGAGCAAATTAGTCGTAAATACGTCTATAAATGCTTTTTTGCCAAACTAGAATATTTTCATACTATAGATAGATATATATATCATATATATGGCAGATAGTAAGGGATGTAGTTTTCCTACTATGGACAGATGTAGACTTAATATAAACTCATAAAAATCCTGTATTTTTTAGCAGACAATAAGTTAGGTATCTTGCCATTTGTTCCGATAATAAATTTTAAATGAGCAATTATTATTAAAGCGAAAACTCTATGTTAAACTCTTACTTTTTTTATTCCGATGATTTGTAATATTTTAGTGAAAATATTATCAAGTTTTGGTAAATATTTTTTATTTTTTGTGAAAGCTATTGACTAGATGTAGGATTATCCTTAAATAAGTAATAGTGGATTAAGATAAAGATTGGGTAACTGTCACTTCAACGTTGCAATTTTCTTCGAATTAGGTTCAAATTTAGGACTATCTACTGATGAGAAAGCCACTAATTTTAGATAGTCTAAGAAGTAGATTATTATTCATACCTGACCTTGAATGTTTTTCGCTTCCCATTAACTAAACAAGATCCAATTTTTCGTTGGTAATCAAAACTTAACCTACTTAAATATTAGTAGGTTAGTCTATAAACCGTATTGTAGAACTCAGTAAAATCATCAATATAAGGGCTACCAGAAGCCTTGAAAGTGTTTACCTATTACCATCAACT
This sequence comes from Desmonostoc muscorum FACHB-395, assembly GCF_014698035.1. Taxonomy (GTDB): domain Bacteria; phylum Cyanobacteriota; class Cyanobacteriia; order Cyanobacteriales; family Nostocaceae; genus Nostoc; species Nostoc muscorum_A. The sequence goes on along the minus strand of NZ_JACJSF010000035.1, from coordinate 26,587 downwards.
AGGGGTAATGGTCTTAACCAATACCATTATTGCACCGGGCTTCAGGAAAATCTGTCAAATTTTAGCGGCTAACCAGTGATTGGTTTAATGGTGTGAAGTATTTTTATTCCAAGTGAAGACCATTAATGTCCAATTTTAATTTATTAAAACCTGAATCAAGACAGTAATATCGCTCCTAAATTATCAGAATATTAGGGGTATATATACCTGTCGCTATTTGCACACCACGTCAATATTTAATTAACCTTCTAGGCTCAATTAATTTGCAACTGCTTTAATCCTGAGATGTCAGGATTAAAGCAGTTGCAAAAGACACATTTGCCCACATTTTATACTTGGTAGAAACTGATAAAAATTATGTCAGAAAATTTCAGTCAAGAGAAAGCTTTTGAATGCTATGACATGCATGAGAGCAAGTTCTTAACACCTTTCCAACGGAAGGCACTGCTGAAAAACCTGCAAGCTAATTTACAACCAGAATATCGTCGGCGGATTGAAATTATGTTACTTGCTGATAAAGGTAAATCTCAAAGCCAAATCTGTGAAATCTTAAGTTGTTCCCAAGAAATGGCACGGTACTGGATTGGTGTAGCAGAGGCAGGTTTAGCACATAAATGGAATGAGCGACCGATAGGTAGACCCAAGACTGTTAACGATCAATATATTGAACGCTTGAAAGAATTGGTAAGTAATAGTCCGCGTGAATATGGTTACGCATTTAGCTGCTGGACAGCACAATGGTTAAGTAAACATTTAGCAAATGAATTTGGCATTGCAATTACCGATCGCCATGTTAATCGGCTGCTAAAAAAAATGGGACTTTCTACTAAGCGCAAAAATTCTTGTCCACAAGAAACTGACAAAAATAAAGATGCTGGCATTACAATCTGCGACTTGCAATCTAACTCTGAACCTAGTTTGCATTGGTCATTTAATCTAATTCAGACCAATAACTAATACTGTTTTGGAGGTTAGAAAATGCCATCAGCGTTTTCCCAGCAATATTTAGCTGAACAAATTACCCAAGTCTTGGGTAAGTCGCTGTCAAAGGAAGAACTTGATACGTGTCTTGGAGGGCTGAAGATTGTCGAACCACAAGTAGCAAAGCAGTTTTGGCAAGCAACTACAACTGACACAGGAATTTATATTGTCCTGGGTGGTAAAGTCAGGCTGCTGGATAGCTCTAACAATTTAATTACTACTCTCTTTTCTGGATCGTCATTTGGCGAGTTGACTTTATTTCCAGAAAAGGAATTTAGTCCTTATGTTGCTAGAGCTTCGGCAAACTTAAAGCTTTGCTATATCAACCAAGAGACTTTACAAGAGGTAATTCGGACATCGCTTAGTGTCCGCGATCGCCTTTTAAGACGCGCAGAGGTCTGGGATTTGCTGCTGTTATGTTGTTACAACTCCTTAATTGGGCATAATGGCACCGTTGAGGAGACGTTTAAAGCGCTATCTCTATTTGAGCGACACAATCTAGAAAGTGGTTCTTTAAGTGCCAATCTCACTAAAGATATCAAGCTTTGGTTGCTGCATCGGGGCGAACTGCTAGATTCTCATGGGCGAAGATTGACACCTGGAAACATCTACCTGAATCCCAAAGAGGGAAGTTTGCAGGTAGCGCAATCAGCGATCGCTTACAGTTTGAGTAATGCAGATTGGCAAACAGCCCTACAACACTGGCCGCAATTAGCAGAGTTGATAGATTCCCAAGAGCCTCAAACTGTCCTGGAGAGTGGAGATTTGGGGCTGGGGACTAGGAAAGACTTTTCCCAATCCCCACAATCCCCAATTCCTAGCATTGAGCCAAAACAAAAGCAAAAAAGACAACGGCCGTACTTTCCTAGCCCAAAGGTAAGGGCTGGGCATTGGTTGGGACGCTTGACTAAACGGTATCCGTTTTTTGAACAACAAAGCGCCTCCGACTGTGGAGCATCTTGTCTAGTGATGATTAGTCGCTATTGGGGGAAGCGTTTTAATGTCAACCGCATCCGAGATTTAACTAACGTCAGTCGCAGTGGGGCATCAATGCGGGGTTTGACAGCAGCCGCAGAAAGTATCGGCTTTGCTAGCCGTCCGGTGAAAGCTAGCTTCGATAAACTAGCCCAACAACCCCTACCTGCGATCGCTCACTGGGAAGGTAAGCACTATGTTGTCGTCTATGAAGTCAATAAAAAACGGGTGATTATTGGCGACCCCGCCATTGGTCAACGCACCCTTACTGCTAGCGAATTTAAAGCCGGTTGGACTGGTTACGCCCTGTTATTACAACCCACAGACTTACTCAAAGAAACCCAAGAAGCGACTACAGCATTTTGGCAATTTTTTGATTTAGTCAAACCTCACTCGCAAGTACTGCTAGAAGTGTTTATCGCTTCGGTGTTGATTCAGGTGTTTGGACTAGTTACACCTCTATTTACCCAGCTACTGTTAGACCGAGTAATTGTCCAGGGAAGTACCCTAACTTTAAACGCCGTTGGTTTAGGCTTACTAATTTTTGGTTTTTTCCGCGTTGCTCTGAATGGACTGCGGCAATATCTACTAGATCACACAGCCAATCGTCTGTCACTAACACTGCTGGTAGGTTTTATTAAGCATACCTTTCGCTTGCCCCTAGCTTTTTTTGAGTCGCGGTACGTTGGCGATATTGTCTCTCGCGTCCAAGAAAACCAAAAAATTCAGCGCTTTCTAACTGGAGAAGCACTGTCTATTGGTTTGGATTTGATGACAGTATTTGTCTATGTGGCATTGATGTTTTGGTATAGCTGGCAAATGGCATTGTTCAGTTTAGCGATCGTCCCGCCTTTTGTATTATTGGCGCTGGTCGCTACACCTTTTTTGCGCCGCATTAGCCGCGAAGTTTTTAATGCTTCAGCTAAAGAGAACAGTTATTTGATTCAATCCCTCACGGGTATTCGCTCAGTTCGCTCAATGGCAATTGAGCAAACAGTCCGATGGCATTGGGAAGAACTGCTGAATAATGTCATTAAAAAGACCTTTAGCGGCCAGGTAATTAGTAACCAACTACAAATTTTCAGTTCTAGTATCGAATCACTAGTTACTACAGGATTACTCTGGTTTGGTGCATGGCAGGTAATTCAAAATCAACTAACCATTGGACAATTAATTGCCTTCAATATGTTGTTAGGAAACGTTATTCGACCTTTCCAACGACTCGTTGTCCTGTGGAATCAGTTGCAAGAAGTGATCATTTCCACTGAGCGAATTAATGATGTTTTAGAAGCAGAGCCAGAAGAAGATTTACAATTTCAACCACGTCAGACTTTAAGTAGTTTACGCGGTCATATTGTATTTGAAAATGTGACTTTTCGTTATCATCCAGAAAGTGATATTAACGTGTTAGAAAACCTCAGTTTTGAAATCAAACCTGAGCAAACTATAGCAGTTGTAGGTCGTAGTGGTTCTGGAAAAACAACCCTCTCCAAACTGATTTTAGGGCTATATCTGCCGACGGATGGCAAAATTTTGATTGATGGTCAAGATGTGACTAATATTTCTCTGCGATCGCTCCGCTCCCAAATCGGCGTTGTAGACCAAGATACCTTTTTGTTTGGCGGTACGATTCAGGAGAATATCAGTATTGCTCATCCAGAAGTTTCGCAAGAAGAAATTATTGAAGCGGCGCGGCTAGCAGGAGCAGATGAGTTTATTAAGCTAATGCCAATGGGCTACGAAACCCAAATTGGTGAAGGTGGGGGTATGTTATCCGGTGGACAACGCCAACGCCTAGCGATCGCTCGTGCTTTGTTAGGAAACCCCTGCTTCTTGATATTCGATGAAGCAACCAGTCACTTAGATGCTGAATCTGAGCGGATTATTCAGCACAACCTGACAAAAATTCTTCAAGGACGCACAAGTTTAATTATTGCTCATCGTCTCTCTACAGTGCGTAATGCTGACTTAATTTTGGTTTTAGATCGGGGCATTTTGGTCGAAAGCGGCACTCACGAGCAATTAATCGCTAAAAAAGGACATTATTTTTATCTCAATCAGCAACAACTAGCGCAAACAGGTTGAAAGGGACTCAGAAATAGGGGATGAAGGAAATTAGATACTCGTTCATCCACCTTTGAACTGGATTCATCCACCTCAAATACTCGTTCATCCACCTTTGAACTGGATTCATCCACCTCAAATACTCGTTCATCCACCTTTGAACTGGATTCATCCACCTCAAATACTCGTTCATCCACCTTTGAACTGGATTCATCCACCTCAAATACTCGTTCATCCACCTTTGAACTGGATTCATCCACCTCAAATACTCGTTCATCCACCTTTGAACTGGATTCATCTACCTCAGATACTCGTTCATCCACCTTTGAACTGGATTCATCCACCTCAGATACTCGTTCATCCACCTTTGAACTGGATTCATCCACCTTTGAACTGGATTCATCTACCTCAGATACTCATTCATCCACCTTTGAACTGGATTCATCTACCCCAAATACTCAAAATCTCCAATCTAGCCCTAATTACAAATTAGCCTGTCCCTAATCCCCAACGTCCAATTCTTATGCCAAACCCATCTAATAATTCATCATCCGCCTTCGCTATCCCAAAACCAACTGAATTTCACCTGGTGGAAAACACAAATGCCATCTTTCACCCTCAGACACAGAAAACATCTGAAGCAAATGATTGGTTTTATGGCACCGAGGAACTACTAGATGCCTTACCAAAACTCTGGACGCGCTCCCTATTGTATTTACTGGTAGGCTTTGCTGGAATCATCTTACCTTGGGCAATGCTTTCTAAAGTTGATGAAACAGGGAGTGCTAGAGGACGCATGGAACCTGAAGGAGCTACCCAAAAATTAGATAGTCCAGTTACTGGTAGCATTACCGCCGTCAATGTCAAAGAAGGCTCAACTGTAAAAGCAGGACAGATTTTAGTTCAATTAGAGTCTGATGTGCTGCGAACGGATTTGCAGCAGGTGCAGACAAAACTGGAAGGTTTATTGAATCGGCGATCGCAACTGGATCTCCTGAAAAACCAAATTATCTTGACGATTAACATCCAAGAGCAACAAAATAAATCCCAAGAATTAGAAAAACTTGCTCAAGTTAGTCAGGCACAGCAAAATCTTGATGCTAAACAGAGTACCTATAACTCACAAAGACTAGAAAAATTGGCTTTAGTGCAACAAGCTAGCCAGAATATCAGTTCTACCCAAATTGCTCAAAAGTTAGCGAAGAGTCGTTTCAGCCGAGATGTCACAGAAGTTGCGCGTTATCGCCAGCTTTTGCGGCAAGGTGCAATTCCCCAAATCAAGGTTGTGGAATTAGAAAAGATTGCAGAAGAAAGTCAACGCTTACAGGAACAAGCAAAATCTGATATCACACAAGCACAGTTGCGCTTAAAAGAAGAACTTAACCGCTATCAGTCGTTGATGAGTCAAGCCCTTTCAGATATTCAGCAGGCAAAACTTAGTCTGCAAGAACAGCAAAGCAGCTATCGCAGTGTGGTGCAAGCAGGTAGACTAGCGGTGCTGAAAAATCAGGAACAGCTTAAAGATTTACAAGGACAAATTACTAACCTGCAATCAGAAATTGCTCAAACAGGAAGCCAGATTACATCTTTACAGCTACAGATGCAACAACGAATAGTGCGATCGCCTATTGATGGCACAGTTTTCGAATTGCCTATCCACAAACCAGGATCTGTAGTAGAACCAGGACAGATGCTTGCCCAAATTGCGCCCAACAATACTCCTTTGATTCTCAAAGCGCAGATGCCTAGCCAACAAAGCGGTTTTTTAAAGGTAGGAATGCCAGTTAAAATCAAATTTGATGCTTATCCCTTCCAAGATTATGGGGTAGTGCAAGGGCGCGTTAGCTGGATTTCGCCTAACTCGAAAGTTCAAACGACGAATCAAGGTAACATCGAAACCTATGAGTTGGAAATCTCCCTACTTCAGCCCTATATCCAAACTGCCAACAAACGTATCCCTCTAACACCAGGTCAAACTGCAAGTGCAGAGGTGATTATCCGCCAACGCCGGATCGTAGATTTTATTTTAGATCCGTTTAAGAAGTTACAACAAGGTGGTTTGGAGCTTTAGAAATTTGCCAACTTACAGCAATTTTCAGGTAATTAAACCGTAGCTTAGAGTATGAACAACAAGATCCCCGACTTCTTAAAAAAGTCGGGGTGAGCCTCATGGTTCAATTTCTATCAAGCATTACTAACTTGTACGTGAACAATTATTTTATTTTGATTTTTAATTACTTGTATTTTTTACTGGTATTTATAATCTTAATGCAAAAATATTAATTTTATAAAAAGATTTTCACAATCGCACAAAATTAAATATTAAGGCTACTATTAGACAGAGGCAATAAATAATTAAATCTGAAAATTATAGTATAGATGTAATTAATATTGTCCGATTAATCCTGATAATATCCTAATGATTTAGGTTAGCCATTGGAGGAATTAAATGATGTCAAATGTATTGACTGTTTCTCCTGATGATATTCTTGACCACATAAAGCTTGCTTGCCAAATCCCTAATGTATTAGAGTCGATCGCAACCAGAAAAATTATTGAACAGGAAGCGAAAAAGGCAGGTATTCAAATTGGTTTAGAAGAACTGCAACGCGCAGCAGATAGCCTGCGTTTAGCCAACCAACTGCTCAAGGCAGAAGATACCTGGGCGTGGTTAGAAAAATATCATCTTTCTTTAGACGACTTTGAAGCAATAGCCGAAAACAACCTTCTCTCAGCCAAATTAGCAAATCATTTATTTGCAGACAAAGCTGAACAATTTTTTTATGCACACCAACTCGATTACATTGCAGCAGTCACTTATGAAGTTGTATTAGATGATGAAGATTTAGCGCTAGAACTATTTTATGCGCTGCAAGAAGGGGAAATTAGTTTTCAACAAATCGCCCGTCAATACATCCAAAATACTGAAATACGCCGGGCTGGAGGATATCAAGGAATACGTCTACGCACTGATTTTAGACCGGAGATTGCAGCAGCCATCTTTGCTGCTAATCCCCCACAAATTCTCAAGCCAATAACTACTCCCAAAGGAGTGCATATAATTGCAGTTGAGGAAATCATTAAACCTCAATTAGACGAACAAAGACGACTGAAAATCATTGGAGACTTGTTTACTAATTGGTTAAAGTCACAAACTGCTGCTATGGAAATAGTCACAAAGCTCACAAAGGATACTAGTTCTAAAGTATCTAAAGATGTTTTAATACAGGCTTAAGACCATTACCATCATTTGTGGTGGCTTTAGCGCTTTTCTGGTTGCAGCCAATCTCTTACGCAACGCAACCATGCCACTGTTCTAAGATAGGATTGCTACAAGTATTGACGTTAGGGGAGAGGTGACAGCTAATAGAGAATAATCTGTACCCAATCCCCTTTAAATATCAGTGTTTAATTTCCAAATTAAGTATGTAGCATCCTAACTGGACTTTTTCTGCCCACAATTCATATTCTAGACGTAAATGCTCTGGTAAAGGATGTCCGTTGAGAGTTAGGCTACTAGTAAAATTTCGTAACCGAATAGGGTCGTTAGGTTGCAACGACTCAGTTGGCAACCAATAGCGACTAATACCATAAACGCCCTGTTCCCAAAAGTGACGGTAACTCACTTGAGCGTTACCTTGCATAGTCATGATGACTCGATAAGGGGAAATCTCTAGCCACAAAATTCTCGGACTGTTAGGGGCGTAAGCTTTGCTCTTCCTTTGGGGAAGCGTATCCTCTGGACTTACGACACTCTCGACTTCACAGCTTATTAGGGGCGGTGCAGTTAGCAGCAAATGGAATCTATCAGTATCTTTTTGATACAATGTCGCAGCAGTTTCGACAACAGACCAGATTGGTAGGTCAGTAGAAATAAGTGATAAGCACACGGGCTTGCGGTGATGAGTCAGCATGGGAGCGATAAGGGCTAAAAGCTATTGAACAAAGTGAAATGAACACTCTAGCTGTCTAATAAATCAGGATAAGGAACTAAATAGTAAAACAGGCTTAATATTAATGAATCCGCTAATTTGTTATTAAGCTACATAAATCCGCATATAAACGGGTGTAATGTCAGCTTAGAAAGCAAAATCGGTACTTTTTCTAGAGACAGCTAATTCGTAAGCAAAGCTTGTAAATATTCTAAGGCTATAGCCTTAAAAGAGTGAGAGTCGTTTTGGATGCTAAGAAACCTTCTTGAGGGAGACTTCCCGTAGCTTGAAGTAAGTTTCATACAGCAAAAGGTGATAGGATACTGGCAATAAGTCACCAGCAGTAAAAAACAAAGTCCCTGCTGAACTCTCGATGTATTCAAAAGCCAGTTTATCCTAATATCGGCTTCTGTTATAACCCAGAGACGGAACTTCAAAATGTAGTATGTATTTATTTTACAAAAATACCTTAAATGTTTATCGAACGAATTAAGTATTTATACTTAATATAGTCTGGATTTGAGGTTAACAAACAACATTGCAGTCATAGCTAACTACTCGAAATTTATCTAGAATCTATTACAAAAAATATTATTTAGGGAAAGTTAATATTCCTATACTTAAAGGTATTAATTTATCTATCAAAGACGGAATCGCACAGAAAAATCACTGATAAGGGTGAGATTACTGCAACAGAACGAATCTTTAACCACCCAAATCAACTTTCTGAAGGTCAGTCAATAAGCCGACTTTAGTTATAACAGACGAACCGACGGTTGCATTAGATAGCAAAATATCCCAAGAAGTGATGAATTTGCTATCAGAGTTGAACGAGCAGTGAATGAATATTGTGATAGTAACTCACAAACAAAATATTGCAGATCAAACAAAACAACTGATTTATGTCCAGGATGGTTTAATTGTCTCTTGATTACCCAGATATGAAATAACTAATCTAGATTTTTTGCAATTATTTTCTCTGCTCAACAGTCTTGTTACTTACTCATTGCTGTTAAGAATTTTTGGAACTTTGAAAAATTCGCCTTCCTGTTCAGGCGCACTGTTAAGAATACTTTCACGATTAGCATAGGGTTGCAATTCATCCTCTCGTGTGATATTGCTAACATCAATTGCCCGTGTTGTTGGGGGCACGTTACTGACATCCAGCTCATCCAACTGTTGAATATAATCCAGAATACTACCCAATTGGGTAGTAAATTGTTCCTCTTCTTCTGGAGTCAATTCTAAACGAGCCAGATTAGCTACTTTATGAACTTGTTCTTGGTCAATCATAAATTGTTATTTGTCATTGGTCATTTTTCATTTTTAATTGGTGAGCCAGCGCGGTCTTGGGGGTTTCCCCCATGAGTGACTGGCGTTCGCCCTTGGCGTGCCGGAGGCATCACCCGTAAGGGTCATTAGTCCTTAGCAAGTGACAAAGAACTAATGACTAATGACTAAAAGAATACGTCAATCTGCGATCGCCCGGTGGTTTTCAACCAGTTTTGGGCTTCGATGTAGTTATTGGGAGCCATGCGAATAGCTCGAATCCAATAGTCTGCGGCTTGGTCAAAAAGTGCTTCGCCAGCCTCGTTATCTCCAGCTTCTTTTTCCTTTTCGCCTTGGTAGTGATAAATCACAGCGATATTGTTCAAGGCTTGGGGTAGGCGTGGGTTTAACTCAATTGCCTGGTGATACAGTTCTAAAGCTTTGTTGTGGTCGCCGTTGCTGGCATAGATTAGCCCCATGTTGTAGAGAATATAACCGCGATCGTTGGTATCTTCCTCTAGTGTTAAAGCTTCTTCATAGTACTCCAATGCTTCAGCATATTCCCCTTCTGCTTGGGCCGACATGCCATCTCGATAATAAACAAACGCTTCTTTAGCTTTTTTGTTAGTTGGCAGGATCTTCAAGATGATATCTGCCATCACTGTAAAGGATTTGTCAACAAAATTATCGTTTTTTTGTGTTCTTGGCATATTTGTCTCTGGGTATTACTAGGTATGGGGCATGGGGCATGAGGCATTGGGCTAGGCACAAGAGGTAGAGGTGCAAAGGGACAGAGAGGAAAAACTTACTGCAACTTCTCCTCTGCTCCCCTGCTCCTCTGCTCCCTGCTCCTTCATCTCCCTCATCTCCCAATCCCTTAGCACGCTCAATAGTTAATTTAACTGATTTGTGGGGGCGTTCTCCTCTCTGAGTGGGATGATGCACTCTGGGCTATTATGCCGAGAGTTGTTTACCAAGGTGCTAACTGGATACGCAATCATTGCTGGCGCTGGATAGGGAAGCAATAGCTGCTGTAGGGTTTGGGGCGTTTGGATTTGAGAATCTAGCCATAAATCGTAATCTTTTGGCTCTAGAATCACTGGCATCCGGTCGTGGATAGGTTGAAGTAATTCGTTTGCTGCCGTTGTCAAAATTGTACAAGAGATTATTTCGTCGTTAGCAGGCGATCGCCATTTCTCCCATAAACCGGCAAAGCCGAAGGGTTGCCCATCTTCAAGACGAAAATAAAACGGCTGCTTTTTACTTTTACCTTGTTGACGTTGCCACTCATAAAAGCCATCAGCTAACACTAAACACCGACGATGTTTAAAAGCCGAACGAAAAGATGGTTTTTCGGCAACAGTTTCTGCCCTAGCATTAATCAGCTTTGCTCCCATTCCTGCATCTTTTGCCCATGAGGGAATTAATCCCCAATGCAACTGCTGAAATTCACGCTTTTCGCTTTCGGGGTTTTGTAACACAGTTGCCACCATTTGGGTAGGCGCAATATTAAAATTGGCTGCTAAATCTGGAACTGGCTCGACATGGAAAACTTGGGCTAAAGCTTCTACTGACTGGTTTAGAGTAAATCTTCCACACATACTTTTATTCCCAACCACTAACTAAATTAAATATTTAAATCTAGAAATCAATAATATTTTTTTTATTTTTTCAGATAATTTTATCTAGTACTCAAAAGCTAAATTTTAAAAGAAATTATCCGGTTTTGATAAAATATTTTGGTAAGATATTGTATTTTAAGCCTTCACTTATCAACATATTGATAGCTGTATTTTAGCATGGAACTACTGCGTTTGTACGATTTTTTACCTTCCGGTAATGGCTATAAGATACGTCTTTTATTCACACAACTAGGTATGCCTTTTGAAAGGGTAGAGCTTAATATTTTGAAAGGTGAGACTCGAACACCAGAATTTTTAAGTAAAAATCCTAACGGAAAGATACCTATTCTAGAAATTGAGCCAGGGCAATACTTAGCAGAATCAAATGCCATATTGGTATATCTGAGTGAAGGGACAGAATTTTTGCCTTATGACCGCTTTTTAAGAGCGCAAGTGCTGCAATGGTTATTTTTTGAACAGTATAGCCATGAACCTTTCATTGCTACATCAAGATTTTGGATTTCTATTTTAGGTAAAACTGAAGAATATAGTGAAGCTATTAAGGAAAAACGCGAACCAGGTTATGCAGCACTTAGCTTGATGGAAAAACATTTAACCTCTAACACTTTTTTTGTGGGAGAGCGTTACACAATTGCTGATATTGCATTGTTTGCTTATACTCATGTAGCTGACGAAGGTGGGTTTGATTTAACACCATTTTCTGCTATTCAAGCTTGGATAGAAAGAGTCAAAGCTCAACCAAGATATATCAGCATTACAGAAGTATAAAAAGTTGATGTTACAAGTTTGTATCTCTCATTTATTGCCTCTGGTAGGGGTTATCTTGGCAAAGAGGTAAAGTTTTTCAAGAAGACATTACTCAGTATCAACTAAGTATCTGTATCAATTTCTATCAGCTTTTGCCGAGAGGATAAACCCGACTTGATTCTGATATCAGATTTGGCTACATCAAATTTCTTTGCTAGGAGTTTAATTAACTCTTCATTAGCCTTACCATCAACTGGAGGCGATTTTAAATATACAGTCAGACTACCATCAGGTTGTTCTTCAATTTTTTGCTGTTTTGAATTAGGTTTAACTTTGACTTTTTTTTGCATAACCCATTTTATATAATTGTCGCAGCCATAACCAACCTGCAATACAACCCAATGCGTAATGAGGAAAATCCCACCATACAAAAGTAGTACCAAGTAATAATTTACCTATCAAGGTGGCACGAATTTCATTTAATAGTGGCGGATGCCAAAGTTGTAAGAATTCTAGTATACAGGTGATGACAAAAACCCATATAGGAATTTGGATTATGGCCGCCCGACTTCTGAACAACCAAAAAGCAAATAGACACCAAAATATTTCATAAAGTATATCTCCTCCGTAGTCATTAAACCACTGATGACCAGGCCCACTGTAAAACTTAGAAAAAAGGCCCATCGGTACAACGATGAGCATAGAAATAATAATAAATATTGTTTGTTTACGAGATTCGAGCATTTTATGAAGGCTAAAGACTAAGGAAAATTTTAGCCTCTACACTGCTCTTTCTTAAGAATTCCTAATTTTGTATTTTATTTATAGTACTTATATAAAACTAGACGCTGTAGGGGAAATACCCTGCGGGTGACGCTTGTACCTCTTTACAAGACGCTGCGCGTAGCTTGCTTCCCCAGATGGGTATGCTATCGCTACGCTAACGCTACTTCCTTTATGCCGGAGAACCCATACACCGGAATGGCTCACCGCTTTACGCCTACATGAATTCTCCTAAGAAGAACATCTTTCTTTTCGGCTATTGTTTGCCTAAGTCTTGTTAGGGATATCTTCTGCTACCAGCACCCACTACACCGATTTTGTGGCGATAGGAGAGTTCGGCACCGAACCAGCCGGAAGCGCTGGTCAGCGTACCAACAACGAGCGAAATTAACAGTCCCCAGGGAACTATTCGGGATTCAGCGTCGCCCCAACGTAGGAGGAAGTTGACGAGTGATAAAACTAGGATAGAAACGTTAAGGATCAAATGCACCCAACCGGCGGTGCGCTTGCGAACTCGTTCAATTTTCAAAAAGTCGCTCAAACCGATCGCAGCAGCGAGTAAACCTCCAGCTAATCCGAGTCCGATTAACCATAGCGAAGCCCTAGCCCAAAAGAAATCACCAGTTAACCAGTAGCCGATGTCACTTCCCAAGGCGGCGGCTAAAAAGGCGATGGGAAAGATCACACTCAGGGGATGTAGGGGATGTCCTGCGATCGCAACTGTGCTAGGTACGCCAGTATCCCGATATTCACTGTCATTACTTTCAATAACTGGTGGAATATTGGGAAAAGGTGTTGAACTTGTTTGCGTTGTTTCTGTACTTTCCATTATTTAGTATCCTCAATTAATTAGTTTTTAAGCAGAAGGGATTTGTTCAATATAAGCTTCAGCTTTTAGAGTTAGCTTGCCTACATCTGCTCTTAGTTGCCTAACTTGTAGATTCATTCCCTCTAAATCAAAATTACTCAGATTCAAAATCTCGCTAGTTTCATCTATCAAAGCTTTTGTCAAATCTGGCGAGATTTCTTCACTTTCACCATACTCAACATTTTCTAGAGAAACTGTTTTCCCATTAGGGCTTATCTGAGGGATCGCAGAAAAAGCAACTTGGTGGTTTTCACCTGTCTCTACTAATTTTATACTGGCATTTAGTGCTATTTTTCCATCACCAGGTAGCCGAAAGTCTACATTTTGTGGTTCAATAGTCGTCAATTGCCCGTTAACATGGATTTTTTGACTTTGCAGCTGCGATCGCACATATTCTGAGTTAAAGGCGCGATTGATATCAGCTTCGGTTAACACAACCTGGGCATTAGCTTCAGTAGGTTGGGTAAGTTCGATTTTTCCGAAAGCCACACTCAGAGGATTGATGGCAACGTCAGTCATTTGCATTTTTAATTCCTCCATACGGAGGTCTTTTTGCATTACTAAACCTTCGCCTTCAATGCTGACTGAATCTACCTGTCCCTGAACGAGTTTCAACGGGTCTGTTTTAATGTTTACATCTAAGTTTTCGGCTTCATCTAATTGGCTAGACAAGCCTATCTCTGCGGCTTTATTTAGCGCCTGCTCTCCTAATCCAGAACTTTCTGGCATTATTAAATTAACTCCTATAAATAGCTAAATAACATATCCTTGAATTAATTTAATAAATTAAGATCATATTTTTATCTATCTGGCGAGGTAATATATATTTAAATATTATCTATCTAGAAGTAGAAGGATATAATTTATAGTAATTTTAAACGATTTTTAATTTAAAAAATATTCATGTTTAATGGGTATAAGGTTTCCTCGTATTTCTAATCTTCTGTTAAAAATAGACGAAAAGAAGCACAAAACTTTTACCAATTAATATTGATTTATTTGGATATTTAGTAATTAAACCATTCTCACAACAAGCTAAAGCTTGCTAATTTTTACGATCGAACAACCATCCTACTAATTAAACACTATTATTAATATATTCTTTCATCTTGGCTTTGAATTTTGCCGATTTGTCATTTTGAGAAATAATTTCAATTATAAAATTAAGTGCTAAGTTAATAAATTTATCTTATTACTGATATAAACTCTTCTGGAAAGCGTCATTTATCGAAAAAATCAGCATCAAGCGAAGCAATCTGACAAGTCATAGCAAGCTTGATAGATATTTCCATTTTTAGGCTGAGATTCTCCCCTTTTACCTTCTCCTGCTCTGCGTTCTCTGTGTCTCTGCGGTTTGTTATAAAAAGAAGTCGATAAAAGATTCATAGGAACTAGACAAATAGCTTTTTTCCAGAGACGATGTAATGATATATCTCGCAAACAACTTTTAGCTTTTACATTCTCTCTCTAGATAAAAAATCTTTCTCTCGGTAGATAGGTGTACTGACTTTATTATGGCTGCTATGTTACCAATATGACGATAGTAAGACAAAACGCCCAAAATACAACCGTAAGTCCTTCAGTAAACACTCCAGAAACATTGGCAGAAAAGGTTATTGAAGCAGAGCGGATGCATGACGTTCTCCTTTTGCTGCAAAACTTAATTAACAGTGAAGAAGCCACTGTAAAACTAATTATGGATTGTCTCTATGATGTTGGTTCAGTCAATCTGATCAACCAAAAGCTTCGCATGAAGCCTTTAAACAGGCTAATGAAATTAATTGCCCGAATGTCCAAACCAGTTTTTAGAACTTTGGCTTTCAATTGGTTTAAGAAAAACTGTCCGCAACTGATTACTAATTGGCTACACACCCAGGTAACTTTTAGAAGTACCCAAAACATACCTCAACAAGTAGCTGTTGAAGTTGCAGAACTTCAACCATATCCCTTACCACCGGCAGAAAATCTCAGCCAAGAGATTAAAAATCTGCGTTCTCAGGTTAGATGGCTAGCTGGGATTTCAATAATAGCGATCGCTGTTTTAGCAATGACAGCAATTAAGTTAAACTGAAACCCATAATTAGCACCGTTATCAAATTTAATAGATCCAACAAGCTATTTTAGGCGTAAGATGCACTTGAGTTCTAAAAACTCTAGTAGCCTAGAATGTGAATAATTTTTGATCCATAAGGCGTTTTGGAAAACAGTTGTCTGATTAACTCCAAGCACCTTAACTCTTTGTATTGCCAGCATATTAAAATAGCTGGTTCAGCATATATGCTAATTCGTACTATGACTTTGCCCAAACCTACCTTGGAGGATATCGAAATACATCTTCTCTTGGAAGGGGTATATCAATATTACGGCTATGACTTCCGCGATTATGCTCTTTCCTCACTCAAGCGCCGCATTCAAAGCTTCATGCAATTGGAGGGGCTAGCTAATATTTCTGCTTTGCAAGAGCGTTTACTCCACAACCGTGCTTATTTAGAACGATTTTTGCTTGCTCTGACGGTGAATGTAACATCAATGTTTCGCGATCCGAGCTTTTATAATACCTTCAGAAATCAAGTTGTCCCCTTCTTACAAACCTATCCGTTTATTCGCATCTGGCACGCTGGATGTTCTACCGGTGAAGAAGTCTACTCAATGGCAATTCTACTACAAGAAGAAGGACTTTATCACCGTTGTCGGATATATGCAACTGATACTAATGAAAAGGTATTACAAAATGCTAGAAGTGGTATTTTTTCTCTAAAACTGATGCAGGAATATACTCATCTTTACCTAAAAGCAGGCGGCAAGAAGTCGTTTTCAGAATATTATACCGCAGCTTATGACAATGCTATTTTTCGCTCATCTCTCAGAGAAAATGTTGTGTTTGCCCAGCATAATTTAGCAACTGACAGTTCTTTTAATGAATTTAATGTTATTCTTTGTCGTAACGTCCTCATCTATTTCAATCAGGCACTTCAAAAGCGGGTACATCAACTATTTTATAATAGCCTCTGCACCTTTGGAATTTTGGGTTTAGGAAAACAAGAATCTATCAGGTTCACCTCTTATGAACAGCACTATGAAGAGATAGTCAAAGGTGAGAAACTATATAAGAAAATAGCTGGTGCTTAAAATTCAAGCTGTTTGAGCTACTAAAAATTTTGATTTTAGAATAAAGTTGCAATTCTGTCAAAAGACAGTCTGTAAAACATTTTTAATTGTGTTCAGAAGATACACTTAGCGATCGCTTAAGGTAAATTACACATTAAAGTCTTAAAGGAGATTGTCGATGCAGCTTCTCGAATGTCCTCCTGTTGCAGTCATTGCTGGAGAAAATGCGGTACACGTTTCTCAATTACCTTTTACATGGCAAGACATTGCTAGAGGAAACACGAGTGTCGGACTTTCCCATCCCCAAAGCTATGTTGAGATGGCGCAGTTGTTCCTATATAAATTACAGCATGGTGACGTTGACTTATTTAGCGATCGCCCCCAACTAGCTCACTTGATACCCTCATTCTCCCAGCTATTTGCACAACTAGCATGGGAAACCCTAGAGTTTTTTGGGCAAGACTTTCTCAAAGACAGCTATCCAAACTTTGCAGAAATTCTCCGTGATGTGGAGTCAAAGGGGGCAGCTTATGCTGATGAAGTAAAAGTGGCTCACATTGGGATAGATTTATTCAATGAATTTGGTTATGAACTACCTGCCAGCTTCTATCATGTGCATCTAGCACCAATTTACCGCGATCATGTTTTTGAAGAACGCGCCTTAAGATTTGACCCTCGCGATATCGAACACAAACGTGCTTGGGATGCCATACTCCATGCAGGTAAGGTGTTTGCGATTCAGATGAAGGTGCAAAGTATTGCTTCTAAATACGGTTTTACTTATCAACACGGCTGTGGTTGTAACTCTCACCTATCTTCCATTGATGTATCTCGTGGGGCCTTTGAATATGAATTGAGTCCCGAAAAACGCCAGCGATGGATTCGTAGTTTCATTTGGACTGCTTGGTATGAGTATGCCTTTTTTGCGATCGTGCCAAATACGAGTTATTTAGTGTAAAGAAAAACAAGTTGAGGGAGAAATTTCTCCCTCATTCTTATTTACTGCCAAACGTAGATGAGGATAAACAAAATAATCCAGATAACATCGACGAAGTGCCAGAACAACGAAGTCGCATTCACGCCGAAGTGGCCTGTGTCGTAATTGCCAGGGATGAAAGAACGTACCAAAATAATCGACTGCAACAGAATGCCAGTGAAAACGTGCAAACCGTGGAAACCTGTTAGCAGGTAAAACGTTCCGCCAAATACCCCTGTGGTGAAGCCAAAATTGAGGCCGTTCCATTCAATCGCTTGCCCAACCAAAAAGTAAGTACCCATCGCCATTGTTGTCAAGAGATACAGGCGAAATTTTACTAAGTCATGGCGTTGCAGGGCGCGTTCTGCTAAGTAAATTACAAAGCTACTAGCGACAAGAATTATTGTGTTGATTGTCGGTTCTTTTACTTCTAAGCCAGAAACACCAGCTGGTAGCCAGTTAGGGGTTGTTGTTTTGTAGATGGCATATCCGGCGAAAAAACTCAAGAAAATGACGCTTTCTGAGAGGAGGAAGACGATGAAGCCAAACATTTTGTTGCCTTCTTCGTCGTGGGTATGTTCTGCGGCTGTGTGGTGCAATTCTTGGGAATCGATATAACTGTCCATTTTGGTTTTTGAGGGGGAGTTTGAAACGCAAAGGTACGCGGAGGGAAGCGCAGAGGGACGCGGAGAGTTTTTGCGTCTTCCCGATAGTTTGTGGTTATTCTGGGAGGTTGGATGTTAAGGGTTCTGATTTGCCGTAGCCGTAGGGTTCGGAGATAATGATGGGGATTTCTTCAAAGTTTTCTACTGGGGGGGGTGAAGAAACTAACCACTCTAGTCCGATTGCTCTCCAAGGATTAGCGGGTGCTTTCTCGCCTTGCATCCAAGAAATCACCATGTTGAATATGAAGGGCAAGGTGGACATTCCTAAGAGAAATCCGCCCAAGCTAGCGATGATATTCCAGAATTGATACTCTGGGGCGTAGGAAGCAACTCGGCGTAACATCCCTTGCAATCCTAATGGGTGCATGGGCAAAAAGTTGAGGTTTGTGCCGATGAATGCTAACCAGAAGTGGATTTTACCCCAGCTTTCGGAGTACATCCGCCCAGTCATTTTGGGGAACCAGTGATAGATGGCTGCATACAAGCCCATTGTCACAGTGCCGTAGAGGACGTAGTGGAAATGTCCCACCACAAAGTAAGTATTGTTAACGTGGACATTGACTGGCACTGAGGAAAGCATGATGCCTGTGATGCCAGCGAAGACAAACATGACTAATGCACCCAAGGCAAACAGCATGGCGGTATTTAGCCGCATTTTACCGCCCCAAATAGTTGCTACCCAAGCAAATACTTTGATTCCTGTGGGGACAGATACAAACATCGTTGTCATCATGAAAAGCAACCGCATCCAGCCAGGTGTACCACTGACATACATGTGGTGTACCCAAACGATACCGCTAACTACTGCAATCAGCATTGATGAAACAGCAACTACTTTGTAACCAAATAAGGGTTTACGTGAATAAACTGGAAAGATTTCCGAGAAAATGCCGAAGATGGGCAAAATAATCACGTAAACGGCGGGGTGGGAGTAGAACCAGAAGTAATGCTGGAACATCACTGGATTACCACCCTTAGCGGGGTCGAAAAAGGCAGTGCCTGCTGTGAGGTCGAGTAGCAGCATCACTGCGCCTGCTGTCAATGCAGGTAATCCGAAGAGTTGGATAATCTGGGCGCTAAATACTGCCCAGACAAACAAGGGCATTTTGAAGAAACCCATTCCTGGGGCCCGCATCTTCACGATTGTGGTGACAAAGTTAACTGCCCCCATAATTGAGGATACGCCAGATATTGCCACCGCTAAGAGCCAGAGAACTTGACCATTAATCAAGTTACCTGTGGGATTCTGGAGACTGACTGGCGGATAAGACCACCAACCGGATTGGGCAGAACCTCCAGGGACAAAGAAGCTAGCCATCATGATAATTCCGACTACTGGCACCATCCAAAAGGCGACGGCATTGAGGCGGGGAAATGCCATATCTCGCGCCCCAATCATCAGGGGTACTAAATAGTTGGCAAAACCAACGAGTGAGGGAAATGTCCACAAAAACAGCATCACAGTGCCGTGCATGGTGAACATCCCGTTGTAGATGGTGCGATCGACTAAATCTGATTCGGGTGTCATCAGTTCTCCCCGTATCACCATCGCAAAGATACCGCCGACGAGAAAGAAGAAGAAGGAGGTAACGAGATACTGAATACCAATTACCTTGTGGTCGGTACTAAAGCTGAAGTATTCTTTCCAATTAGTTGGAGATTCGTGGTTATGCTTCTCATCGGGGAGAAGAATACCTTCAATAGGAACATTAGTCATGGTTACTTTCCTTTCAACCAGGTGAATTGACTAGAGGAGGTGCAGCAGGTGGAACTGTAACCCAACCAGTTTGGACTGATTGATTGGATGTTTGGGCATACTCAGAAGCTGCCTGATTTTTTGCTACGGATGGCTTTTGGGTTGCAGCTTGTGCTAGCCATTGCTGATAATCTTCAGGAGATTCGACGATTACATTCGCCTGCATCGTCGCAAAGTATGTACCGCTATATTGAGAATCGGTCAATCGGTACTTGCCGGCGCGGATGGGAGTAAATTCAAAGTCGATCGCATGGTTGGGAATAATATCCTGCTTGAGGCGAAATGCAGGTATATAGAAGCCGTGGAGAACATCTTGCGATTTCAGCGCTAAACGTATCCTGCGATCGCTAGGTAAATGCAATTCGGTACTGGTAATATCTCTTTCGGGATAGTGAAAAACCCACGCCCACTGTTTAGCTAGTACGTCGATTTTTTCTACAGGTTCCGCTAAGGCGTTAGCTGGTGAATCTTTTGGATCTGCATAAGCCGATTCCATTCCCAATGGATTATGCAGGTGAACTATTTCCGATGGGCCTTGAATTCCCATTTGTTCGTAGACTTGGTAGCTATAGCCTGCAATCCACAAGACTAACAAAATGGGAATTGCTGTCCAGACAACTTCTAAGGTGATATTACCTTCAATTGGGGGGCCGTCGGTGAAGTCATCTTTGATTGCCCGATGGAAGATCACAGAATACATTAAAGTACTTGTGACTCCCAAGAAGATGAAGGAACCGAGGGTTACTAAGAAGCTAATCAAATCATCAATTAGTAGGGATTCGGCTGCTGCTTGGGGGGGAAGCCAGGAGTAAGACTGCTGACCGATCCAGAGACTCGTAACAGTCACTGCGATCGCGCCTGTAAGCAGCGTCAAAATATTTAAAATCTTCTGGATTTTCATGGTCATTAGTCATTGGTCATTAGTCATTGGTCATTGGTCATTGGTCATTAGTCAGTGGTCATTAGTCAGTGGTCATTGGTTAGTAACTTTAAACAAATGACAAAGGACAATTGACAAATGACTATTTGAGAGTTGTATTGAGGTCTTGGTGCGATCGCAGCAAATTATCTGCTGTATTGTGTACGCCAAACTCGGCAGCCATTTGCGCCCCTAGTGTCCCGTGGACGTACAGAATGAACATGATTGCTATGCCTGCCAACAGATAGATCCATTGCACTTCTCTATCTGTCTGTTTATATTCTTGTTTGGCCCAAACGAAGCGCTGCCATCCTCTCCAGATGGTCAAGACAACAATTAGCGCTAATAAGAACACACCACCTACACCATGCCAAAGCATAGTTTCCATTGCCTGCAATCCCCAGGCACTTTTCATATCATCTGGTGGTGTTGCCAACAGCATTTCATAAAAACCTGCTGCTACTGTGAAAAATGTGATGATGCTGGCAGCTAGCATGTTGTACCAACCAACATCAAATAAGTTCTGACGTTCCACAGTAATTGCTAAAAATTTGAAGACCCATTTTTCAAAGGGGAACAGAACACCGACAATATCAAAGGTCATCCCAATGATGAACAAACCTATTGTCAGATGGACTAAGTTGGGATGAATGGGAATTGTGTAAGGTAATCCGTTTGCGCCTAAAGAGCCGCTCAATTGATTAATTAATTCTGAGTTCATCGCAACAGACCATCCTTTACTGCTTCCACAACTGGCACTGTATGCAATCCATACACCCAAACAAGCTCATCTCCGAGATATACTTGCAACCCAACTATCAAAGTTAAAACTAGTCCGGCTCCCAAATAATAAATTGGTAATTTTTGCGGGTTGCGGGCACGAATTACATAGCGCCAAGCTGTAATCGCTGTGATGATTCCCGAAAGCGACCAACCAATCATCGTATGCAAATTTAGTACCGATTTAGCTAGGCTATAAGGTTGTGCTAAACCCGCTTCAAACTGACCAAAAATGATCGCTACGAAGATGGCGATCGTGGCAACTAACATGTTCCACCAACTCACCTCAAAAAGACTGGATTTACCAGTAAAATAGCCAACTACGTCACAGAAAAAGGAAAACAACACCATCGCAATTACGAAGTGGACAACGATGGGATGAATCGTATCTGGATAAGGCAAATTGTGGTCGTTCAATGATGTAAAATACTCAAGCATTGTCTTCTCCTGGACATATCTACCGCACTGTGGTCAAACTTTCATGATTGATAGATACTTACTAATATCACCACAAGTATCTATCGATAATTGACCGGAATATGTTCAATATGTGCGCGGTGCAATACGCTTAATCATGTCTTAGCTTTTTGCAGCTAAATCTAGTGAGCTTGCCGACAGAGAATAATTTTGATTGTGATTAATTTCCTCATGCCAATAGTCTGCAACAGCAACTCTTGATGGAGCTAAACTAAATTGCTGCTGTTTGTTGATTTGCTTAACCTATCCTTTAGCTTAAGTAAATTTTTATGAATTGTCAAAACAATAATAATTAAAATTTTAAAAGTTCGTTGTTTAGCAAAAAAGTATTTTTATAATGTAGCGGTTCTGGCATTAACAAATATTTTAAAAACCCTAAATGTTAATATTTTTCTGTTAAGTATTTCACAATGATAAAATCTTTAATTGTAATGTTGATGACAAAAATATATAATTTTGATTAGTTGGTATAAATACGAATCAAGGTAAGTTAGTATCTGTGGTGTTACGGGAGAAAGCTGAAAGGATTTTATGAGCCATAAAGTCACACTAAAATTTAAACCTGCATTCTACAAGTGTGAGGACGAAACAAGTGTCGTTTAAAATTGTGGTGATTGGCACTTCTTTAGGCGGATTGTCAGCATTAAAAATTATTCTAGGGAAGTTACCAGCAGACTTCATAGTGCCGATCGCGATCGTGCAACACCGTCACAAGGAATCTAACACCACACTCCAGGAATTATTGCAAGAATCTACTTCACTGCCGATTCGAGAAGTGGAAGACAAAGACGAAATCTTGCCAGGACATATCTATCTAGCTCCAGCAGATTATCACTTACTGGTTGAACCAGGTCACTTTGCTCTTTCGACTGATGAGCCAGTTTCTTATGCCAGACCATCTATTGATGTGTTGTTTGAGTCAGCAGCCGATGTCTACACTGAGCAAGTTATTGGTGTAATATTGACAGGAGCAAATCAAGATGGTATGCAAGGTCTTAAGAAAATAAAAGCGCGGGGAGGAATAACCATCGTACAGGAACCTACTACAGCTGAGAGCGATATTATGCCAGAAGCAGCAATTTCTGCTGTTACAGTAGACTGGATTTTGACACTCTCAAACATAGCTTCCCAAATGGTCAAGCTCTGTCACTCATCACGGAAATAAACCCATGCAGATGGAACCCAAAGTAAACATCCTCCTAGTGGATGACAAACTAGAAAATTTGCTAGCACTAGAAGCAATCCTGGAAAAACTGGGAGAGAATTTGGTGAGAGCTACTTCTGGAGAAGAAGCTTTGAGGTGTCTGCTACATCAAGACTTTGCAGTAATTTTGCTAGATGTGCAAATGCCAGGGATGGATGGCTTTGAAACTGCTACCTTGATTCGCAATCGGGGGCGATCGCGTCATACTCCAATTATCTTTCTTACCGCCTTTAGTACCAGCGACCAAATGCTGTTTAAAGGCTATGCCTTGGGTGCAGTTGATTATTTACTCAAACCATTAGACCCCAATATTTTGACTTCTAAAGTCACAGTATTCGTAGAACTATTTAAGAAAACAGAAGCTGTCAAGCAACAAGCTGCCCAACTGGTAGCCATGAATGCGGAACTCAGGCAAAGTGAAGAACGATTGCGATCGCTAAGTACCTGTTCACCCGTTGGCATTTTTGAAATTGATACTGAAGGAGGATGTAGATATACTAATCCTCGCTATCAAATAATTTGTGGTCTGAAAGTGGTAGAGAGTTTAGAAAAAAGCTGGCTAGAATCTGTTCATCCAGAAGATAGAGAACGAGCAGGTGCTAGTTGGTCTGCTTATATTTATGAGGGTCGTGACTACTCTGAAGAGTTTCGCTTTCAAACTGCTCAAGGCATCATTCGTTGGGTTCAGGTTCGCTCATCACCAATGCTTTCTGGTCAAGGGGAACTTCTGGGATATGTAGGCACTCTCGAAGATATTACTGAACGCAAGCAAGCAGAAGAAGTCCGCGCTCAAGTAATTAGAGAACAGACCGCAAGGCAAGAAGCAGAAGCCGCAAATCGAATGAAAGATGAGTTTCTTGCCGTTCTCTCCCATGAACTTCGTACACCCCTCACCTCAATGCTGGGTTGGTCAAAAATTCTCCGCTCTAAGAAACTTGACGACAAAGCCACTTCCCGCGCCCTAGAGGCCATTGAACGCAATGCTATATCTCAGATGCAACTAATTGAGGACATTTTAGATGTATCTCGGATTATCCGTGGACAGTTGCGATTAAATGTCTCTGCGGTGAATCTCATCTCAGTCATGGAGGCAGCTTTAGAAGCAGTGCGTCCCCTAGCAGAGCCAAAAGAGATTCAATTAAACACTGTCTTAGATACTTCAGTAGGTTCAGTTTATGGCGATCCAGCGCGGTTACAACAAATAGTATGGAATCTCCTAACTAATGCCATTAAGTTTACCCCCAAGGGCGGCAGGGTAGAAGTGAATCTGTCAATAGTCTGTGGTGAAGAACAACAAATAACTCAAAAATATGCCCAAATTCAAGTTATTGATACGGGCATAGGCATCAGTTCTGAGTTCTTACCGAAAGTATTTGAGCGTTTCCGGCAAGCAGACAGCACCACAACGCGATCGCACAATGGACTAGGACTAGGGTTAGCGATCGTCCGCCATTTAGTGGAACTACATAAAGGTACAATATTTGCCCAAAGCCCAGGCAGTGGACAGGGAGCAACCTTTACTGTGAGACTACCACTGCTACAAGACAATAGGGCGAATAGGGAAAATAGAGAAGCCACGGAAGAAATTTCTTCCTCAGTGGCATCGACACCGCTTGCTGGATTAAAAGTTTTAGTTGTAGATGACGAAGCAGATACCCGTAACTTGCTCAGTTTTATGTTTGAGGAGTATGGAGCGATCGCCACTGCGGTAGCATCAGTTGATGAAGCATTAGCAGTACTTGAGCAAGCAAAAGCAGATATCCTGATTAGCGACATCGGTATGTCGGAGCAGGATGGTTATACACTAATTCGGAAACTGCGCTCTTTAGAACCAGAAAAAGGTGGATGTATGCCAGCGATCGCTTTAACTGCATATACGCGGGAAGAAGATCGTTTAGAAGCGCTTTCAGCAGGGTTTCAGCAGTATTTATCTAAGCCAATAGACCCCACTAAATTGATTGCTATGGTTGCCAGTGTATTAAAACTACCTGTTCAAGTTCCAGTAAGTTGATTTTGACTGGGGAATGGGAGAGAAATCAATTCAAAATTAAAGAACTCCTGCCTCCTCTTTGCCAATGACCGATCAAGAGGAAATTACGGCATTTTTTCTCAGTTCGTCTAAAGAAACCACTTCCAAAGCTCTAGCATGGGTTGCAGAGAGAACGACAGGTGGAGCAACACCTGCTTCGAGAGCTTCTTGCCAGCGAGAAGCACACAAACACCAGCGATCGCCAGGCTTCAATCCAGGAAAATTAAAATCAGGAACAGGTGTGCTTAGGTCGTTCCCCCGCAATTTGGTGAACTCCAAGAATTCTACAGTCACTTCGGCGCATACAACGTGCGATCCGAAATCCTGACCACCTGTGCGACAAAAACCATCGCGGTAAAATCCAGTCATGGGAGAAGTGCAGCAGGCTTCTAGGTTTCCACCAATTACATTTTTAGCTTCTATCATCGTTATTTATTGCACTTAATTTTTCACTCCGATATAAGCCTATATTGACACTTCCCTAGTTAAATAAAAATCGCTATCCCTGATTAATTCAGAAAAGCACGAAATTCTAGAATCAACTTATATTAAGAGACTTCCAAAAAATAAATTATCCAAAATTATTTGTATATTTATAGGGGCGCAAGGTCTTGCGCCCCTAACCAAACGCAGGGATGGGATGTTTTTTACTGGAAATCCCTAAGCTCCCAATCTTACGGTTATTGGGAATGGTGCAATATCTCAGTAAAAGTTCTAATAAAAACCCCTGGTAGTTAGCCAGGGGTAATGCAAGTCAGTACTTTTTCGCATGGAATGTATCCTACTCAAATACCATAGCAACGGCCTAATTTATAGATATGCCATTTTGCCAAACAGAAAAAACCCCCAGTGGTAAGCCGAGGGTTAATTTTTTTTGGAATAGCGGTAATCTACAAAGCTATTGTTCCCAGATCAATAGGCAATAAAATCAGAATTTCTACATAATATCTAGTGGCTTGCTTTTAAATAAGCAAAGCTGATGAGTTCCATCAGCTTTACAAAAGTGAAATAGTTGATGAAAAATTGTAAAGCATTGTAAAGTGTATTCACAGGCAAAGACAAACGAGCCTGATTCATAAATCACTAACCGCACTTATAAAACAATGACAACAACCTTACAACAGCGCTCAAGCGCTAACGTATGGGATCGATTCTGTGAATGGATCACCAGCACCAATAACCGGATCTACATCGGTTGGTTCGGCGTAGTTATGATCCCCACCTTGCTAGCAGCCACAGCTTGCTTCGTAATCGCTTTCATCGCCGCTCCTCCAGTAGACATTGATGGTATCCGCGAACCAGTAGCAGGTTCCTTGATCTACGGAAACAACATCATCTCTGGTGCAGTAGTACCTTCCTCCAACGCTATCGGCTTGCACTTCTACCCAATTTGGGAAGCAGCATCCTTAGA
>NZ_JACJSF010000034.1 GCF_014698035.1 Desmonostoc muscorum FACHB-395 | reverse complement strand
TCAATATTCTTCGTCGCAATGGTTATCATTCCATCACAATTGCTCAAAGATTTCTCTCTCATGATATTGACAAACTCATTCATCTTGTGGAATGAAACAGCCCTGCCTTAAAAAGGGGGGTTGGGGGGATCGATAACGTTTTGCTACCGACGAAAGGACTTTTAAAACATCCTCTAAAACCCTTCTACTTATTGCCTGATCCCAACGACAATTATTTACGCCAACTTACTTAAATTAAGATGTATTACTATCAACATAGAGCAGAAATAATTGACGAGCCAAGTATATACGCAATACAATTATTGTAGTAGAACCTAACGATAGAGTTAATTAAAATAATTCGCCCAGAGAATAAAGACAAGCAATATTAAAGATAATTTGGACAAAAAAATGAACGCCAAAATTATTGCTTTGTTGGGAATTACCGCAGCTTTTACAAGCTTAGAAAGCCAGGTGTACGCCCAGTCACCAGCATCAAGCTTAAATTCAGGACAATACAGATTAACTGGTGATTCTCTAGTCGGAATTGATAATAGAACAGCCCAAGATGACTTTGGAAAGTTTTTTGAGCAAACTAATCCATCAACAATCTCTAACAATAATAGAACAGACAAAACTCCAGTCAAAATCCGCTTTAACGAGACATTATCACAGCCAGACACTTCTGTTTTCTTAACACCCGCTCAGTCTGGCAATGACAACGATGGATTGCAAGTACAGTTAGATTTAGGGAGAGAATAATCAGGTGTAAATAATTCGTAATTCGTAATTAAGCTTTCATGTAGGGTGTGTTGTCGCATAGCGCAACGCACCATCAACAATTCACGGTGCGTTAGCATACGGCATAACACAATACGGTTCAGTTAAGGCTAAAACTCTGTTACCAAAGTCATTTTTTTAACGAACCGCCTTCTCTACGAGAGGCTTCCGCCAACGCGCAGCGTCTCCAAGAGTTGGCGCAGAGAACGCAGAGAGAAGAAAGAGATGCTTAACTGAACTGTATTGCGGCATAACACACCCTCTGGCGTGGCTGATTAAGTAAATAATTGAGGGTTTGAAACCCACGAAAGTGGGTTTTGAGTGTATAGTTGCGATTCATAACTACCCTTTTAACTAAATCCGCTTTCCTGAGTCGGTAATTCTGCAATCATTTTGCAGTAAAATTAATCGTCTAGATACAGGAGGGCTTTGAGATGACTCGTGTCATCATTGTGCGCCACGGTCAAAGTGGTTATAACACCGAGCGGCGTATTCAGGGACGCACTGATGCGTCCACATTAACCGAGAAAGGTCGTAACGATGCCAGTAAAGCTGGCAAAGCCCTCAGCAATATTTCATTTAATGCTATTTACAGCAGTCCTCTGCAACGAGCAAAACACACAGCAGATATTATTCATAGTGAGTTAGCTACTCATTCCGAACAATCTGCTGTAATTCAAGTTTCTGATTTGCTACTAGAAATCGACCTTCCTTTATGGGAAGCACTGCTAACTGCTGAAGTTAAGCAAAAATTTGCCGAAGACTACCGCACTTGGCATCAACGCCCAGACGAACTGCGGATGCTGCTAAATGATGCAGAAGGAACAAGAGAACATTTTCCTGTTCTTGCTTTATACGAACAAGCGCGGCAGTTTTGGCAAGAAACTTTGTCTCAGCATCAAGGCGAAACTATTCTGATAGTGGGACATAACGGCATTAATCGAGCCCTTATTAGTACAGCCTTGGGAATCCCTGCAAGTCGCTACCATTCCATACAGCAATCTAACTGTGGCATCAGCGTACTTAATTTTGCTGGGGGATTGGGCGAACCAGTCCAGCTAGAATCTTTAAATCAGACGCAACATACAGGAGAAACTTTACCCTCATTGCGACCAGATCATAAAGGAGTTAGGTTGTTGCTAGTGCGTCACGGCGAAACCGACTGGAATCGCCAAACCCGGTTTCAAGGACAAATTGATATCCCCCTCAACGACAACGGTAGACAACAGTCGCAAAAAGCAGGCGAATTTCTCCAAGAGGTAGCGATTGATTTTGCAGTAAGTAGCACAATGCTGCGCCCGAAAGAAACAGCAGAAATTATCTTAAAACAGCATCCTAATGTGAAGTTAGACTTGCAAGATGGTTTAAGAGAAATCAGCCACGGACTCTGGGAAGGAAAATTAGAAACAGAAATAGAACAAGAGTTTCCCGGAGAGTTGCAGCGCTGGCGCTTAGTACCTACCCAAGTACAAATGCCTGAAGGGGAAAATTTACAAGAGGTTTGGGAACGCAGCGTTGCAGCTTGGCAATCAATTGTGGAAGCAGCATTAAACAATCAATTCAAAACTGTATTAGTAGTAGCTCATGACGCTACAAATAAAACTCTACTTTGTCACATTCTGGGTTTATCGCTAGAGAATTTCTGGAATTTCCGTCAGGGTAATGGCGCAGTCAGCGTTATCGACTACCCTTCTGGAATCAATGGTTTACCAGTATTGCAAGCGATGAACATTACCGCTCACTTTGGTGGAGGCGTACTAGATAAAACAGCAGCAGGAGCATTGTAAAAAAGTGAGGAGTACAGACGCGATAATCGCGTCTCGACAAGAGTAAGGAATAAAGTTAGGAGTGAAAAATATGAGTGATGAATAAAGTTAAAAATGATGAGCAAGGAACAAATAACTGATAACTTCTAACTCCTCTACAGACGCGATTAATCGCGTCTCTTCTAACTCCTAACTCCTAACTTTATTCTTAACTCCTAACTAAAAAGTTTTATGACTGAACTGCTGCAAAAAGTACGGGTAATTGACCCAGTTTCTGAAATCGACGAACTCTTTGATGTGCTGATTGCTGATGGTTATATCAAAGAAGTGGCTTCGCACATTGCTGATATTCATCCTGATACTCAAATTAGAGATTGTCAGGGATTAGTTCTCGGGCCTGGGTTAGTGGATTTGTACAGCCACTCCGGTGAACCAGGATTTGAAGAACGGGAAACCCTGTTGTCTTTTTTACAAGCTGCTACTGCTGGCGGTTTTACCAGAGTTAGCATCTTACCCGATACATCCCCAGCTATTGATAACCCTGCACTTGTGGCACAGTTGCAGCAGAAGAGGGCAGAGGGGCAGAGGAGCAGAGGGGTAGAGGAGAATTTGTCTCCCTTGCTCCCCTGCTCCCCTGCTCCTCTACTTCATATCTGGGGTGCTATCACCCTAGATGTTGCTGGAAACCAAATGACAGAATTAGCAGATTTAGCGTCTGCTGGAGTTGTTGGTTTTAGCGATGGTAAGCCCTTTGAAAATTTGGCGCTGGTGCGGCGAGTGTTAGAGTATCTCCAGCCGTTGGGCAAACCAGTCGCATTTTGGCCTAGCGATCGCCAGTTAACTGCAAATGGTGTAATGAGAGAAGGGCCAGATGCACTCCGTTTCGGTTTACCCCCAATACCCGCCAGCGCAGAAACTACTGCGATCGCAGCAATGCTTGAATTGGTTGCAGCCATCGGTACACCAGTCCACATCATGCGCGTCTCCACATCTCGCAGCGTGGAATTAATCGCCTCAGCTAAGGCTGCTGGTTTACCCGTCACCGCCAGCACCACCTGGATGCACCTTTTACTCGATACAAAAGCAGTTAAGAGTTATCACACTAGCTTGCATTTAGACCCGCCTTTAGGAAATCCGCGTGATGTTGCGGCATTGCGTGCGGGGGTGCGTGCGGGTGTGATCGATGCGATCGCTATCGATCACACACCCTACAGCTACGAAGAAAAAGTCCAAGCCTTTGCCGAAGCCCCTCCAGGAGCAATTGGTTTAGAATTAGCATTACCTTTGTTGTGGCAATATCTCGTTGAAACTGAGGAATTTACAGCTTTAGAATTATGGCGGGCATTAAGTACCAGTCCAGCAAAATGTTTGGGGCAAGAAGTCAGTGCAATTCTACCTCATCAACCAGCTGAACTTACTTTATTTGACCCCCAGCAAATCTGGAAAGTTGAACGAAAAAGTCTTTATACACTTTCACAAAATACACCTTGGTTAGGACAAGAGTTGAAGGGTCATGTTGTGCAAACCTGGTGTTAATAAATGCAAATTGTTGTGCATTTGTAAAACCAATAATCTGAATTTAATTATCTATCAGCCTTTTCGGTACTGTACTTCCTGGTTAAATTCATCTTGATTAGACTCAATATTTGGAAAAAATGTTGAGCGGACAAATCCCAGATTATGTAATAAAGCAATAGAACGGTGATTCTGGACATTAACGTAAGCGCAAAAATCAATATTTTTGTAGGTTTCAACTAAATAACTAATCATCCAATTCACTGCTTCGCTTGCATAACCTTTTCCCCAGAAATTAGGGAAAAATACATATCCAATGATTGCACCATTATCTACAGTAATTGTTGCTTGAACATATCCAACGTAGCATTTTTCGAGAAAAGACCAGACAGCCCAATTCAACCAAATCTCCGTACCATCTGGTGATTGACGACGTGCCAATACCATGTAGCGATCGCGAAGCGATTCAATACTTTGTGGCGGTACATCTTCGATAAAGTTGTATATACTCTCACTCTGTAATCCATCAAAAAGCAGTTCGGCATGATGCGGTTTTAGTGGTTCTAAACAGAGTCGTTGAGAGTATATTTTCATCTTGTGAGCTAACCCAGAACTAACAAGCTAAATTATCATTTTTTAAACTTAAGATAGATTGGCATTACTGCCTGAATTGCTAAATTAAGAATTGATGTAAAGTAGAAGAGGTTGATCGAAAATTGAAGTCTGTAGCTGTAAAGAAAAAAATTAGTCTAACTGCGATCGCTATGTTAGCAGCAGGAGTTCTAGTCGGATGTTCTAAACCTGAACAACCACAAGCGGCAGAACCAAATCTAGCCCCCGCCCCAACTACACCTCTACAAACAAATCAGCAAAATTCAGAAAGTGTTCCAACCCCTCCCACCCTTGTAACTGCGACAAGCGATCCAGTTCAACAGCTTTTATCCACCAGAAAATGTCAAGGCTGTAACCTTCGAGGCGCTAACCTAGATAAAGCCGACCTCAACGGAGTCGATCTAAGTAATGCCATCCTAATTGACGCTGACTTAGATGAAACTAATCTGAGGAATGCTAACCTGAGTGGCGCTGATTTAACTGATGCAGACTTAGGAAAGGCAAATTTGACGGGAGCGAACCTCAGCAAAGCTAATTTTACGAAAGCTGATCTAGAAGATGCAAATTTGACCAATGCTAATGTTACCGATGCAATTTTTACAGGAGCAGACTTAGAGCGGGTAATTGGGTTGCGTCGCTAAGATAGTGCGTTGGCGCACGCCGTAGTAGGCATCGCTACTAATTACGCACTACACCCAATTGTGACGGCTAAGACCTTTCTCTTTGATTGTTAAACTTCTCTACCGCCTGTGTGTGAAGAAGTCACCGTCAATAAATAGCCATCCGGCCCAGTTAAGTTAAATGAACTGTGGATTCTGCCTGTTTCGATTTCAGAAACAGTCAGTCCCCACTTCTTAAAATTATCTCTGGTGGCGACAACATCATCTACCATCAGATCAAAAGGTGCATTGATTCCAGGTGCGATCGCCTCTGAACTTGTTCTCAAAACTAAGTGCGTTCCTCCCCGTAATTCCAAAACAGCTAATTGTTCTGATTGGGTAATCAACCGCAGTCCTATCTTGACGAAAAAATCGCTAGCCTCCGGTACATTACTCACATATAATCTTACATGACCAATCGCCACAGGTGGGCGGGCATCTGTTTGTTTTGCAATAGTTTCTGGTAGTGACATAGTTTTTATTCAAAAATATTTATTTACGTTCAACTCTGTTGATTTCAACAGGTTTGTTATCTCCCAAATCAGCCTGCACAAATTCAGCACTCTTGGGCAAATTTATCTCAACGTTTGATAGAGGATCAATTTCTATTTTAGCATTTTGGAATTGTCCATCTAAGATATGTCCTCCAGTTGTGTGATTTGCAGCGATGAAATGAAAGTGATAGCCATTAACATTTACTCCTTGCATATATTCGGGTGTCCGAAAACCGACTAAAGTGCCATTGATATTCCTTAATTCAAAAATTAATTGTTTTTTTAGTGCTTCAGCTAAAGAACGATAAGGCGGAGTTTGTTTAGGAGGAATTCTAAATTTTAGATAAGGAAAATTACCTTGGATACGAATAGCATAAGGATAATTTTTAGTTGGTAAGCGTTGATCTAAAGATTGCTGCAATTGTTTATAATTCATCTGCCCTTCTAGATTAATTAATGTTTCTGGTTGAAAAAAGGTGACTGTAGCAAAAGGGCTTGTCATTGAATCAGGAATAACAGAGGCAACTCCATCAGCTTTTATCTGGTAAAATTTTCCATCTAATCCAACCATTTCTCCATCCAGAGCATTTACTGTCCCCAAACCAAAATTACCATGTTTTCTCAACTGCTGAAAATTAGTATTGCCGTCAAAAATTCCCACTGCAAGAGCGCTAATCGTTGATGCTTGAAACAGGGTATTTGATGGTGTATATTGCTGAGTTCTAGCGGGCAAAATAGCAACAAATAATGCAGTAATGGTTAAAATAGTTATCCAGAAATAACGCTTGAGTTTCATTAGATCAAAGATATAAAAGTTTTGAATTTTGAATTTCCCCATACTACCTAGCAAAATCTAGAGACAGTTGGAGAGCAGCTAGTCATACAGCCAGGTAAGAGGTCGAGGTTAACAGGGACTAGCTTACAACACAGCAATAGATGTAAGCATTGATGCAACAAATCTTTTTGCAAGGTGCTTGATTATTCTGGCTGTCTGTGATAATTTTCTTGTTACGTTCCAAAAATACTGTAAATCTATTGTGTTACCGTAGTTAATAAAATTTCGTTAATCTAGTTACAGGGATTTGGAATTAAGAATAAATAACTAATCTATCGAGTTTATCTATTGCAGACAGTACATTGCAAACCAACGAACTAGAAATTAATCTCTAAGCCAGGGCAACCTTATGAGCAAAATACGTGCTGTGATTGTTGACCCCAATGTGCCGGGGCGTTTGGCACTGAGTGAAGTGAATGCACCAAAGTCTGCCCCAGATGAAGTTCTAGTCAGGGTAGCGGCGATTTCTCTGAATCGGGGAGAAATAAAACGTTCAACCACTGCTGAGGCTGGTTGGCAGCCTGGTTGGGACTTGGCAGGTGTAGTAGAAATCCCTGCGGCTGATGGGTCTGGGCCTCCCCAAGGAGCGCGTGTAGTTGGCTTACGCCGCGCCGGTGCTTGGGCGGAACTTGTATCTGTTCCTACTAACGCCTTAGCAGAACTGCCGCCATCGGTATCTTTTGCTCAAGCTGCCACCCTACCTGTAGCGGGTTTAACCGCGTATCATGCAGTGCTAAAAGGTGGTTCACTATTAGGTCGTCCAGTTCTGGTTACAGGTGCATCAGGAGGCGTTGGTTACTTCGCTATTCAATTGGCGCAACTGTCAGGGGCGCAAGTAACAGCACATATTCGTCAACCTGGCTATGAAACTTTGGTTAGAGAAGCAGGGGCACAATCGGTAGTGATTGGCGAAGACCTTTCATTTGCTAGTGAGTATGGGCCCTATGATCTAATTATAGAGTCAGTGGGTGGTAAGACTTTGGGGGTAGCCCTTGGCTTACTGGCGCAAGATGGAAAAACTGTGCTGTATGGAGTATCTGGGGGAGCAGAAGTGACATTCAATGCTGCCCAATTTTTCGGGACTGGTAGCGTGAGCCTGTATGGTTTACGTCTGTTCGATGAATTGAGATTTGAATCAGCCGCAGTCGGTCTAAAACGGCTTTTGAGTCTAGTAGAAGCCGGTCAGTTGCATCCTCACATTGATTTAGAAGCTCCTTGGACACAAATAGCTGACGTAGCGCAACAACTACTCGACAGGCGTTTTCCTGGTAAGGCTGTGTTGCACATTTCCAATTGAAGTATTACCGAATAATTCGTAATTAATTCTATTTTTATGTACTCATTTCTGGATAGAGACTAATTTTCTTTCTTGCTGCAATCAAGCAGATTTATCAGTGGGGTGATAATTACGAATTATGCTGATTTCTGGTTCAAATTAGATCGGCTTGTAGCTGCTAGTAAGATCAAGATAGATCGCCAAAAAGGGACATCACATCCACGTTATCCATCTTTTATTTATCCACTAGATTATGGATACTTACAAGATACTCAATCTGGAGATGGAAATGATATTGATGTTTGGATAGGTAGCTTGTCTAGTCAAACCGTAACTGCCGTTATTTGTAGTGTTGATTTAGAAAAGCGAGATACAGAAATCAAGATACTTCTGGGTTGTACATCTGAGGAAAGGCAAGCAATCTTGGATATCCAC
Organism: Desmonostoc muscorum FACHB-395; assembly: GCF_014698035.1. Taxonomy (GTDB): domain Bacteria; phylum Cyanobacteriota; class Cyanobacteriia; order Cyanobacteriales; family Nostocaceae; genus Nostoc; species Nostoc muscorum_A. Next base: position 71,876 of record NZ_JACJSF010000034.1, on the reverse strand, counting down.
AATACAGGCTCTCAATCGGCAATATTATTGGTTCGCAAATAAATTACTTACATTTGTGAGGGTAAATTTGTATGAGTTTAGAACTAAAACTATCAGGTAAAACCGCGATTGTTACAGGAGGAAGTGCAGGAATAGGGTTAGCTACTGCCAAAGCCCTTTATAGTGAAGGTGTGAATGTTGCGATCGCAGCCCGCAATCAAGAAAGACTAGAAAATGCAGTAGCTGCCATCCAGTCCCTACCCACGCCAGGGGCGAAAGTTATTGCCATTAGTGCTGATTTAACAAAAGCAGAGGATGTTGAGAAAGTTGTTTCAACCACCTTGTCCCAGTTTGGTCAGATTGATATCTTGATTAATAACGCTGGTTCAGCCCGTGCTGGATCTTTCCTTGAATCCACTGATGATTTATTCTTGGATGCTTGGAACTTAAAATTATTGGGCTACATCCGCTTAGTTAGAGCCGTCGTCCCCCATCAAAAAAGTCGCGGTGATGGACGGATTGTCAATATCGTTGGCGGTGCAGGACGTACACCTCGCCCTAACTTCCTAGCTGGTGGTACAAGCAATGCGGCTCTACTCAATTTTACAAAGGGTATTTCTAAAGAGTTAGCCGAGTACAAGATTCGCATTAATGCCATATCGCCCGGTGCTACAGCTACTGAGCGTGCCGAGACTTTAGCTCGACAAAACGCCCAAGCGCAAGGCATCACCGTCGAGCAAGTGAAGGCACAAAACATCCAAAGTATTCCTTTAAAAAGAATCGCCCAACCAAAAGAAATTGCCGCGTTAGCGTTATTTTTGGTGTCGGATCTAGCTGCATCGATTACAGGAACAGAAATTATCGTTGATGGCGGTTCTACTCCTGGTATTTAGCAGATGAAAGGAATTAGAAATCAGCAGATTTTTCCTTCGATCCAAAATTGAATGACTGCTGACGACCTAAGAGGATGTTTGAAAAGTCCTCTTGTCGGTATCAAAAATTTTAGATCCCCCTAAATCCCCCTTAAAAAGGGGGACTTTGATTCCGGTTCCCCCCTTTTTTAAGGCTAGGGGGGATCTAAAGTGCCTAAAGTTACAGCGAAACACTTTTCAAACAACCTCTTAGTAAAAACATTAGCCCTTTCAAGATGACTTGTAAAAGCTGTTTTTTCTCTCTGCGCCCTCCGCGTCTCTGCGGTTAAAAAATCTTTTCTTTAACCACAGAGGCACAGAGAACACAGAGTTAAGAGGTTAAAGAGGAGTTTCGTGTAGGCAAATTTTCATCCAACTTGAAAAGGCTAGTCCCAAACATAAATTTATTGGAGATAAAATCATGGGTTCTCAATACTTTGATATCAAACCAGTTGCAGGACGTATCGGTGCTGAAATTATTGGTGTTAATCTGAGTTCTAACCTCAGCGATGACATCATCAGTGATATTCGCAAGACTCTAGTCAAACACAAAGTGATCTTTTTCCGCGATCAGCAACAACTTGATGCTGATGGACAGGTAGCCTTCGCTCGTCGTTTCGGTGAAGTTACTACAGCCCACCCCACTGTACCATCGCTGCCAGAAAACCCAGAAGTGTTAGACCTGAATTATGGCCGCACTACTTCCCGTGCCAATAACTGGCATACCGATGTAACATTTGTAGACCGTCCTCCTCTCGGCTCTATCTTACGAGCGCTTGATATTCCCCCAACTGGTGGCGATACAATCTGGGCAAACTCCGTGACTGCATACCAAGATTTACCTACTCATTTGCGTAATCTGGCAGACGAACTTTGGGCAGTACACAGCAACGCCTACGACTATGCAACTGGATTCGACCTACCTGAAGATGTCAAAGCTCATCGGGCTGTCTTTACCTCGACTGTATACGAGACTCTGCATCCAGTTGTACGCATCCATCCAGAATCTGGAGAGCGGGGACTATTCATCGGCGGATTTGTGCGCCAATTCCGTGGCTTATCAACAACTGAATCAGATGATATTCTGCGGCTGTTGCAAGCATACGTAACACGTCCTGAGAATACAGTGCGGTGGCGTTGGCAAGTTGGTGACGTAGCCTTTTGGGATAACCGGGCTACTCAACATTATGCGATCGCAGATTATGGCGATCAGCCCCGCCACGTTCAACGCGTGACAATTGTTGGCGATCTCCCCGTTGGTATCGATGGTAAACAAAGTGAGGCTATCAAAGGAGATGCTTCTGAGTACAACCGACGTGAGGCGGTGGCTGCGTAATACTTGATACTTGGGCATTGGGCATGGGGCATTGGGAATAGGGGATGAGTCTTTGATACTCGTGAATGAGTCTTTGATACTCGCCAACGAGTCTTTGATACTCGCCAACGAGTCTTTAATACTCGTGGATGAGTCTTTAATACTCGTGGATGAGTCTTTGATACTCGTGGATGAGTCTTTGATACTCGTGGATGAGTCTTTAATACTCGCGGATGAGTCTTTAGCACTCGTGAATGAGTCTTTAACACTCGCCAACGAGTCTTTGAACTCCGTTAATGAGTCTTTCAACTCCACTCCCCCTGCTGCCTGTTCCCCACTCCCCTTTGCTGGTTTAACCTTCCATTGACTTTGGATGGAGACTCAAAATAGCACTTTGTCAAGCTAGTTTTGAGGGTTTGTAGTAAAGACTTTAGTACTTAGAAATAAGGACTAAAGTCCTTACTACGAAATTGCTTATCTATCAATTTAAACATGACAGATTAGTAGATGCCACTGAAATATCTTTCCAAGATTTCCTAATTTATTTACCAGATTTTTCAAAGTATAAGTACGACTTTGCAAATACAAACATGAGTACAAAAAAACAACTTAAACTCGGAGCATTTTTACCCGGTAGTGGTCATCACGTTGCAGCATGGCGACATCCCAACACGCCGGCTGATGGAGGTCTAAACTTCCAACATTACAAGCACCTGGCACAAACGGCTGAACGGGGAAAATTTGATATGCTTTTCCTCGCAGATGGTTTAGCCGTTTGGGATAGAGGGCAAGGGTCTGAGGCTTTTAGCCGTTCGGGACAATTCAGCGTCCACTTTGAACCTTTAACCTTATTGTCGGCTCTGTCTGCGGTGACAGAAAATATCGGATTGGTGGCAACATCATCAACGACTTATGATGAACCTTTTCATCTCGCCCGCAAGTTTGCATCACTGGATTATCTAAGTGGTGGTCGTGCCGGATGGAATCTTGTAACCTCTGCTGCTGAAGCCGCAGCACAGAATTTCAGTCAGGAAAACCACCTAGAACACTCGCTACGCTATGAACGGGCGAGGGAATTTGTGGATGTTGTCACCAAACTTTGGGACAGTTGGGAAGACGATGCTTTTCTCCATAATAAGGAGTCAGGTATTTACTTCGATGCAGAAAAGTTGCATATTCCCCACCACAAGGGTAAATATTTCTCGGTGCGCGGGCCGCTCAATGTAGCGCGTCCACCACAAGGATATCCAGTAATCGTACAAGCTGGCTCTTCCGAGGCTGGACAGGATTTAGCTGCCCAAACAGCAGAGGCGATTTTCACCGCACAACAGACATTGGCAGAAGCTCAAGCCTTCTACACCAGCGTCAAGGGGAGATTGGCTAAATACGGACGTTCCCCTGACCATCTCAAAATCATGCCAGGGGTATTCCCGGTAATTGGTAAGACTGAGCAGGAAGCTAAGGATAAATATGAGCAACTTCAGGAGTTGATCCATCCCTTGGTCGGATTAGGGCTGCTTTCTGGGCTAGTGGGTGGCCATGATTTGTCCAAATATCCCCTAGATGGGCCGCTACCGGATCTGCCAGATACCAACGGGGGCAAAAGCCGCTTACAGCTGATTACCGATCTTGCCCGCAGAGAGAATTTAACAATCCGACAACTGTATCTGTGGATTGCAGGAGCGCGGGGACATCGAACAATTCTCGGAACACCAGAACATATTGCCGATCAGTTAGAAGATTGGTTCGTCAATGGTGGGGCTGATGGATTCAACATCATGCCGCCCTGGCTACCTGGGGGTTTAGAGGAATTCGTAGACTTAGTAATTCCCGAACTGCAACGCCGAGGAATATTTCGTACTGAGTATGAAGGTAGTACCCTGCGCGAAAATCTCGGTTTACCCCGTCCAGTAAACCAGTTCACCACAAATGCGTCTGCTCCTGAACCTGTGAGTGTCGGTTCCTTTGCATAGCTGTTAAGGGGAAAAGGGGAATGGGAAAGGGGAAAGAAAAAACCTTTAACCCTTACCCTTTAACCTTTTCCCCAAACCAAATTCCAGTTTAAAATTCTTAAACGAGCAGTATTGCCTAATATCTTTCACCCCCCACTCCTCTTTAGCGTTGATAAACTGATTCTCCCCAAACGTGTAACCAATTTCAACCGAAATACAAACGCACCTTCGCCAGTGCTAGATAGCTTTATTGGTAAGCTGAGATTGTAGCGATCTCCGATAATAAGCATTAATTGCGATCGCTAACCTCCAAGATCAGCAGACAGAAAAGCAAACAGGGCGACAATGCAAAAACTTCTTTTTAACGATACAGATAGATTTAGAGCGCAGGCCCTATTCCTTGGTAAGGATATTAACTTACAGACATTGGAGAATTACGTTTCCTTGGCGACTATGCCATTAATGGTTTCAGTCGGTGAACACGGCTGTGCGGTACTGCTAGACTATGGGGCAGTTGTCCTGTTTAACCTTGAGCCTGTAGAAAAAGTAGCCTTTTTGACCAAACTATCCTCTCAAGTTCGTGGCTCCTTTGCCGAACCGGAGACAGAAGAGGTGGAAATTCATCTCAACATTGTAGAGAGTGAGAGAGTTAAGGAAGGAAAAATTTCACTGCATGAATTTAGTCTAGAACGCTTGCAGATAGTGGCTGATATCCTCGCTAAAAGTGTTGTGCTGTCTCATTATGAAACTAGCCTAGCGACTGTATTCGATCAAATTGAACCGTTTGCAGCTAGTCTCCAGCGTGAACACAGGGAAAGACGGCAGAGTCGGGAATTACTGCGTCAACTTGGGACTGCGCTGTTAGTTCAACATAAGATTGTAGGTCGAGTTGAGATCATTGATAAGCCAGAGTTGCTCTGGGAATCCCCACAGCTAGAAAACTTATATCTGCGCTTGGAGGATGAATACGAAATTCGTGAGCGTCACACTGCTTTGGAACGCAAATTAGAGCTAATTACCCAAACTGCACAAACAGTCTTGGAGTTCATGCAGCATAGCAGTAGCCAACGAGTAGAGTGGTATGTGGTGATTCTGATTGTGGTGGAAATTCTGCTGTCACTGTACGACATCATTTTCAAAGGCTAAGGCTAAAGAGTTATTTGCAAATCAAAAATCCTTACTACGAATGGTTTTTGGGGATTCAGATTCAATAGGCGCTAAAATATCAAAAATTGGTTTTTGTGTAAGGTAAATTAACTTTTAGTGAAATTTATGTACTCGTAAACAAAAAATTTAAATTTTTCCTACTCGCAACATGACATATAGCCATTCTTTGGGTAAGCAACAAATGCCCTTAAATACTAAGTCTGTTTGAAGAGATAGGATCTATGAGAAAAGTAGATTTTAGGAGTAAACCTCTGTCTTTACAATTTATTACCGTTCCCCCCGAAACTTCTCAACCCGCCACAGGGTTAATTGTGACTTTGCATGGTTGGGGAGCTAATGCTGAGGATGTTGCATCTTTGCTACCGTTGCTCAATTTACCTGATTACCAGTTTATATTACCCAATGCACCTTATCCTTATCCCTATTCCCCTATAGGGAGGGCATGGTATGACCTGCGGGTGGAAAATATGTATGAAGGCTTGGTAGAAAGTCGGAAACTGCTAATAGATTTTTTGCAATCTTTAGAAAGTACCACTGGCATACCTTTGTCACGCACTATTTTAAGTGGATTTTCTCAAGGCGGAGCAATGACTTTAGATGTCGGCTCAAAATTGCCACTAGCAGGCTTAGTTGTGATGAGCGGGTATTTACATCCTGATGCACTAACGGCAGATCAAAGAGATATTCCGCCGACTTTAATCAGCCACGGGAAATATGATGAAGTTGTTCCACTGCAAGCTGCTTTAAAGGCACGAGACACTTTAAAATCTCTAGGATTAGCGGCAGAATACCATGAATTTGACATGGGGCATGAAATAAATCCACAAACGTTAAAGGTGCTGCGGAATTTCGTTGTAAATACAATTAGCTAGTCAGAATTACGAATTTTTTATAAATTCTGGTATAAATGCTGAAAATTTTCACGAAATCCATGCCTTCTAATGAGTAATATATATAGGGTGGCTGCGTTCAGCGCAACTTAACCCATGCTGAAGGCGAGTGCTGCATAAGGGAGGGGCGAGCATTATGACAACTCTAAGCATTTCCAGGAAAGAAATTGCTGCCATAACTGCGGCAGAAGTAGAAGAACTGGCTACACGTCTGGATCTGGATAATTACAGTAATGCTTTTGATGGTTTAAATGATTGGCATCTATTACGAGCGATCGCATTTCAGCGTCCAGAGTTAGTTGAACCCTATATCTACCTCTTAGACTTGGAACCTTACGATGAAGCGTAGTTGAAAGTTAGGAGAGACGCGATTAATCGCGCCTGTACAGGAGTTAGGAGTTGGCAATTAACATTCGTAACTACTTGCTCCTAAATTACTACTTACTCCTAACTTTTTACCATGACTAATCCAAAATTGAACAGGGTTCTAATAGGTGTAGGTGGCGGTATCGCCGCCTACAAAATTTGTGAATTGGTTTCAACGCTGTTTAAAACTGGGGTCGAAGTCCGAGTTATCCTTACCCGTTCGGCGCAAGAATTTATCACGCCTCTGACAATGGCCACCCTATCTCGTCATCCCGCCTACACAGATGATGATTTCTGGAAACCAACTCACTCTCGTCCCTTGCATATTGAGTTGGGTGAATGGGCAGATGTCATGGTAATTGCTCCCTTGACAGCTAATACATTAGCAAAGCTAGCCTACGGGATGGCTGATAATTTACTCACAAATACCGTGCTGGCTTCTACTTGTCCCGTGCTGTTAGCACCCGCAATGAATACGGATATGTGGGAACAGCTATCGGTGCAACGGAATTGGCAACAGCTATTGATCGATAGCCGATATCATGGGATGAATACAGCATCGGGTTTATTAGCGTGCGATCGCATCGGTGCTGGTAGATTAGCAGAACCTCCAGAAATTTTGGCTCACATCCAATCGCTGTTACACACTCAAGGTAAACGAGATTTAGCGGGTAAGCGAGTGTTAATTAGTGCTGGGGGAACGCGGGAGTTTCTTGACCCAGTAAGGTTTATTGGCAATCCTTCCACAGGTAAAATGGGATTAGCTTTAGCACAAGCCGCACTTCACCGAGGCGCAAACGTCACCCTAGTACATGGCCCAGCTAATTGGGATGTACCATTAGGAGTGCAAGCAATTCCTGTTATTAGTGCCGAGCAAATGCAGCAGGCCATGCTGGAATATTTACCCAACGCTGATGTAATCGTCATGTCAGCAGCAGTGGCGGATGTGAAGCCACGAGATTATAGTACAGAAAAATTGCCCAAGCGATCGCTCCCCCAAGCCTTACCCCTGGAACCAGTACCAGATATAGTCGCCCAATTAGCAAAACATAAACAGCCGCATCAGATATTAATTGGCTTTGCTGCTCAAACTGGCGATATTGTCAAGCCCGCATTAGAAAAATTACAGAATAAAAACCTCGATGCTATTGTTGCCAATCCCATCGATCAACCTGATAGTGGTTTTGGGAGTGATAATAATCAAGCGATATTTTTAGATAGCCAAGGACGGCAAGTAGCGATCGCACCTTGTTCTAAATTGGAAATGGCCCATCATTTATTTGATTTTGTCATCACTTGATTAGGTATTGGGTAGGGACATGGCATTGCCGTAACCGTACAAGGAAACTACTACTTTGAATTGGGTATAACCCGTATGGTCTATAGCTTTAAGTCACTTTTCTAGATTTTACAATATAAGTAAGACTTAAAAATAACGCTTCAATTATATGAAAATACTCTCATCAGAGCTAGTCCATTTGGGATTTGGCAAATATGTGCGTTCTGACCAAGTGACGGCAGTTATACCAATAGAAGAGGAGCGAGGCCCAGGGCGACGAACCTTTGTTCACGTTCAAGGGCAAAACGATCCAATTATCGCCTCTCGCGCTGAAGATACCATCGTGCGTGATTTAGTACAAGAACCACGCGAAGTTACCCAAGCACGTCAGCAGCAGGAAATTCTTCAAGATTTATTGGTTAATTTAGCTAATGTTAATTTGACTGTGCGCCGAATTAACCGTGATGAAGGCAGTTTGGATCTTGATTTGTTAGAGCGACGAATTAAGCAAGTCCTGGAAAATTAATTGCAGAAATCAGCAAACTAAATAACGGAGAAAGATATTGCTGAATACCATTACAGACCAAGTTTCAGTATCAGATACACAAACAAAATCGCCAAGGTTGTGGATACCTGAACGGGTACTGTTTACACCTGCTGCCCTAGATGAGGATTGGGGGCAGCAGATTCTTAAACGTGTGCAGTCACTTAACTTACCAATAGAAGAACTATCACAGAACCGCCTGAAGGGACTGCGTGGTGAGTCTGAGCGGGATACTTACAACATCGCCAAGCGTACCTTAGCGGTGGTTACTGCACCACCCAGTTCTTTTAAGCTGAGTCCCATCCCACCTTCTGCGGATTGGCAGTTTCACATTGCCGAAGGTTGTCCGGCTCACTGTCAATACTGCTACTTGGCTGGTAGCTTGTCGGGGCCACCTGTTATCCGCGTTTTTGCCAACTTACCGCAGATATTAGAGAATTTAGCTAACTACGAGCAACAGGGGAAAACCACAAGTTTTGAAGTTAGCTGTTACACAGATCCATTGGGTATTGAGCATTTAACTGGAAGTCTGGCTGAATGTATCCGTTACTTCGGCACTCGTCCCAATGCACATCTACGTTGGGTATCGAAGTTTGATGCTGTGGATGGATTACTCGATTTACCACACAATGGGAATACTCGCTGTCGGATGAGTGTTAATGCAGCACCGATTTCTGGCAAGTTTGAAGGTGGCACGGCATTCGTAGCATCTAGGCTAAATGCGTTGCGACGGTTGGCGCTACCACAAGAACGTGGCGGTGGCGGTTATCCAATAGGCTTGGTTATTGCGCCAATTATGCCAATAGATGATTGGCAAATGCACTATAGTCGTTTGTTTGACCAGATAAACGAGGCGCTGGATTTTGATTGTAACCTTACCTTTGAGTTAATCTCGCATCGGTTCACACCTGGGTCAAAAGAAGTGTTACAAACTTGGTATCCGCAATCAAAATTAGAGATGGATGAGGCGAAACGCAGTGCCAAGCGTAATAAGTTTGGTGGGACGAAGTATGTTTATGAGAAAGACACAATGAAGGCGTTGCGTTGCTTTTTTGAGAGTGAGATTAGTAGGCGCTTTCCAAATGCTGAAGTTCTTTATTGGACTTAGAATACTACTTCGCTCATATAGAGTTTAGGCAAATTAATTATTGGGCAATAGAGCGATTGATATATGATGCGATCGCTCTCTTTTCCGGTTGATCAGGTGCATTAGGCTAAAGCTGTAACCCATCCTACAAAAGAATTACTTTGTGAACTAGTCAGACTTGCCTAGGGCTGAAGTCTGAGCTTCCCAATTCGTCGGGAATAGCCTCCAGGACTTCGTAGTACTAGAAAGTCTGACATTCCCTCCAAGGGCAGGAGTCCTGGTTCCCAAGACCCAAATCTTTCTCTTGCGACATATACCTATTAGCTTGGTTTTCGCTTGTGGCATTGATGGTCAAGATACGCACTATAATAACCCGAAAAATTGGGGATTCGTCATACATCTTGAAGAAAGTTTTTACTTGAGTTTTAAATCAATTCCAGATGCAATCCTCACCGCCCGCTCCCTATCCCCACCTTATGAGTACATTGAAGGTGGGAGTGCGATTTGTTAAAACCTAGTGGTCTGTCCCAAAAATTTTGATAGGTTTGTAGTAAGCACTTTAGTGCTTAAAAATCTAGGACTAAAGTCCTGACTACGAACTTTTTTACCCCTCGCCTGGGTTGAGCTACGCCTACGCAAAACCGCATAATTTTGGCAGACGACAGGCGGCGTTATACATTAATAAGTGTATCTGCAATACCGGACTTGTTCTGGCTTAGTCTCAATAGCAAAGGTTTGGAGATGTTTACTTTATCAGAAACTTCTATCCTAGCGGCAATCCTACTGGTAGCTTTAGGCATTTTGGGCTGGGGCTTTTATCGCGCCAGACCTTTTGGTAAACTGGGAATCTTAGCCTGGTTACAGTCGGTGGTGTTGATGACTCCCTGGCTCCTGTTTTTTGGATTGTTTGCCGCAGGGATTTACATCAATATAGCGGGTATATTGTTCTTAGTGGTGACATCCGCCGGATTGTACGTCTACTTGGGCAGACAGTTACGCGCAGCTGGACAAGATGCCATCCTCAAACAACGCGCCACAGAAAGACTCGCTGCTAATTCCTTACTTGAAGCCAATTCCCCACAACCAACACTAGCAGAACTGAAACCAGAGATTCCGCCGATACCAGAAGAGGACTTGAATGCAATTAAAGGTATCTTTGGTATCGATACGTTTTTTGCCACAGAAACCATTGCCTATCAAGATGGAGCTATTTTCAAAGGCAATTTACGGGGAGAACCAGAAGAAACTCACAACCGTCTAACTGCAAGTTTGCAGCAACGCCTTGGTGAGCAATATCGCCTGTTTTTAGTAGAAAATACAGACGGCAAACCAGTGGTAATTGTTTTACCCAGTCGCAATGATCCCAAGCCGATGTTGCGATCGCAAAAAGCTTTTGCAGGTATTTTGTTAATAGCAACCATTGCCACAAATCTAGAAGCTGCGGGATTACTGCTGAATTTTGATTTCTTTGGCAATCCAGGGCGATTTCAAGAAGCTTTGCCCATAGGTGCTGGGATATTTGCGATTTTAGTAGCTCACGAAATTGGTCATTGGTTACTTGCTAAACGCCACCAAATCCGTCTTAGCTTGCCTTTCTTTCTACCCGCAGTGCAAATTGGTTCCTTTGGGGCAATTACCCGCTTTGAATCTTTGTTACCCAACCGCAAGGTATTATTTGATATTGCCTTGGCAGGGCCAGCCGCAGGTGGTATCGTTTCCTTGTTAATGCTGGTGACAGGCTTACTACTTTCTCACCCAGGTAGTTTATTTCAATTGCCCAATCAGTTTTTCCAAGGGTCGATTTTGGTAGGAAGTTTGGCGCGAGTTGTCTTGGGTTCGGCGTTGCAGTCATCTTTGGTAAGTGTTCATCCCCTAGTGATAATTGGTTGGTTGGGGTTAATTATCACCGCTTTGAACTTAATGCCCGCAGGACAACTAGATGGTGGGCGCATTGTTCAGGCGATTTATGGACGCAAAACCGCAGGACGCGCAACGATCGCAACTTTAATTTTACTGGCACTAGTATCTCTCGGTAATACTCTTGCCATGTACTGGGCGATCGTGATTTTCTTCTTGCAACGAGATCAAGAACGCCCCAGTTTGAATGAAATCACTGAACCTGATGATGCTAGAGCCGCTTTGGGGCTTTTGGCTCTATTCTTAATGATAACTACACTCTTACCTCTAACTCCCGGCTTGGCTGGGCGTTTGGGAATAGGATAGTGCTGAGTTAGCAATACAGACGCGATTAATCGCGTCTGTACAGGATTCTTTCACCAAGTCCATAGAATGCTGACGCTTAACCAACCAATGAGTTGTAGTTGGAGATTTTTCGATCGCCTTGCAGACTTTATTGAAAAACCTGCCAATCTTTTAAAAGACTAGCAGGCATGGCTTATCATCAATCGGAGCGGCGGGATTCGAACCCACGACCTCCACTACCCCAAAGTGGCGCGCTACCAAGCTGCGCTACGCCCCGGTCAGAATTACCATCATATAGCAAAACTCTTAGATAATCAAGAGGTTCATTTAAAAAACTTTAAGCATTCCAGCAGCTTGCAGTAAATCTGGAACAGCAGAAGCGCTCCATTTACCCTCTACACATCGTCCTGTATTTAAAATAAAGCACAGACTGTAATCATGAGGATAGCCTTCTACTTCCATCCATAATAAATCGCTTTCGGCTTCACAAGCAATTTTTTCCTCTTCCATTAATTCCGTTGCGAGTTGCTTCATGGTGTCAGCTAACTGTGCTAGTAGACGGCAAAAATCATTCAACTCGGCTTCGGTTAACTCAATTGCCCAATCATCTGTACCGACTAAACCTTTAAATTCAGGTGCATGGGGATTCCAGCCAATACGCCAACCAAATCCGGTTTTTACAACGCGTTCCATATTTTAGTTAAAACTGAGGAGTTATAAGTTAGGAGCTATGAATTTACAACTTATAACTCCTAAATTTCCCACTATCTAAGTAGTTCAGCACCTCCTCGTTGGGGTGGCTGTGGGGTAGTTGATCTACTAGGATTAGGTGCGGTATTCGGTTTAGGAGATCGGGTATTTTGGGAAGTAGGATTAAATATGTTGACTAAGACTTGCACTAGGGCATCTCGCTGGCTGCGGGTGAGACGGGTTATGGCTTTGCGATCGCCTTCCATAGGGTTTTCCCGTAGTGAATCATAGCCTGGATAGGTAGTATCATACATAATTTCATTCGCCCCCAGGTAATCAGCTAAAGTCAGCTTCCAATCTAAGCGATAAACTGGGGCCCGCCCTTTGGTATAAATGTGATATCTAATCAGGCGATTTGCCAAGGTGCTGTTTTCGGCAACTTTCCCATTTTCTTTGCTGATATACTTGTTTTCTCGTGGTAAATCTGGTAGTTGCTGGTACACCAACTGCCAAACATCACTAGGTGTTATTCTCTGAGCATAAGCAGGTTGGATACTAAACAAACTTGTGTATATTGATTTTCCCGCCCCTGAACTCAAAGCAATTACACCCACTACCATTAAGGCAGTGAGTGTTTGCCAGGGCTTGATTCGGGGTTGAATGAACGATTGATTTTTGCTCATCCTGCCTTCTCTAAAGCCTTTTTTTATAGTTCGCCAATAATCTCTGGTTGAGTCAATTCATCGGACATTTCGATAATTGCTCTTAGCACTGGCTTCATCATCGCATCTTCGTTATTTTCAAAATCTTCATAACGCCGACGTTTAGCACGATTGGCCACCTGAACCGTAATGCGGTAACGATTTGAGGCTGCACTAATCAGTTCCTCAGCTCGGTGCATAATCTGAGACTGAGTTGTCTCGAACTTAGAACGCTTTAGCATAATCAGTGGTTCTTGGGGTCATTCCCCAGTGTAGCAGTACTGATAAATCTGTTGTCTTGTATTTAATCGCCAGCAACCTTTCTGTTGATAGAGGCTAAGAGCCTTCTAGTCATTTTATAAGTTACTTATAATACTATCTGACTAAAGTCACACATCCTTATGGCTGACCTTGTGGAAACTGCTATCAATGCGGGAAACTTCAATACCCTGGTGAAAGCTGCTCAAGCTGCAAATCTCATAGAAACTCTAAAGAGTCCTGGTTCTTTAACACTATTTGCACCAACTGACGAAGCTTTTGCCAAGCTGCCAGAAGGAACATTAGATTCCTTACTAAAAGACATTCCCAAGCTCCAGAAAATTGTGGCATATCATGTCGCTAGTGGGGATGTTCGGTCTGATGACTTGGTACAGATTAATGAGGCACAGACGCTTGAAGGGTCAATTGTAGCCATTGAATCTGCTGATGGCAAAATTAAAGTGAATAACGCCAATGTTATCAAAACAGACATTTTGACAGACAATGGCGTGATCCATATTATTGATGAGGTTTTGATGCCTGCAATGGTTGCCGGAAAATAAGGGCATTGGGCATGGGGCATTAGTTATTCTTTCTCCCCCTGCCTCCCCTGCTCCCTTATCCTCCTACTCCCTACTCCCCACTCCCAGAATGCAGCCACTGCGTGCGGGAAGAGTTAATGATAATTGCTGAGTTTCTTCTTCACCATTCCACTCAACTTCAGCAGTACCATATAACAGCTTGTTGGGTTGAGTATGCAAACTAGCCACATCTACATTTGCAGTTGCCGAACTTGTGCCAGCGTTTATAGCAATTATCAATTCTTCTGTGCCTAAAGTTCGTGCAAAGATATAAAGTTGTCCTTGAGCATAGAGGACTCGGTAATCACCTGTACGCAAGGCTGGGTATGTTTGGCGGATGGCAATCAATTGATGATGAGTATTGAAGATTTCTTGATTCCAGTTAGCTTCTAAAGGAAAGCCACGCCGTGAGTCGGGATCTATGCCACCAGGTAAGCCAACTTCATCACCATAGTAAATACTGGGGGCACCGGGAAAGGTGAGTAAAAGTAGAGTTGATAATTCTACACTCGCTATATCACCGCCTGCAATGGTCATCAATCGTGCTGTATCGTGACTTGCTAACAAATTGAGTTGAGTTAGCTGAATTTCCCAAGGGTAAAGTTGCAGTACTTCTTGGATTTTGGTGGCGTACTCGGCAGCAAATAAGGGTGGGTAGGGTTGATAGTCGCGGCTTTGGACTTGTTCTAAGACTACGCGATCGCCAGCTGCAAAGGCAATTGTCGGCCCAGCAAAGAGATAATTCATCACGCCGTCAAATTGCGTTCCATCCAACCACTGGCGGGAATCTCCCCACACTTCGCCCACAATATAGGCTTCGGGATTTATGGCTTTAGTGCGATCGCGGAATTCCTGCCAAAAACCAGGAGTTTTTATTTCAAATGGTACATCCAATCGCCAACCATCGATGCCGAATTTAATCCAATATTCGGCAATTTCCATAATGTATTCTCGTACTTCTGGATTGTCGTGGTTAAATTCTGGCAAGGCGCGATTTCCCGCCCAACCCACATAGTTTGCAGGGAATTCACCGTTATAAGGTGAAAGGGGCCAGCCTTCTATTTTGAACCAATTCACCCAAGGCGAATGCGGGCCATTTTCTAAAACGTCGTGGAAAAAGAAAAAGCCACGGCTGGAATGGTTAAATACCCCATCCAGAACAACTTTGATATTCCGTTGATGGGCTGCATCTAGCAATTCTTTAAAAGCCTCGTTGCCCCCCAGCATCGGGTCAACTTGATAATAATCGTGGGTATGATAGCGGTGATTACTGGCGGATTGAAAGATGGGTGTAAAATAAATCGCGTTAATCCCCAAATTCTGGATGTAGTCTAAATCCTCCATGATGCCCCATAAATCCCCGCCTTTATAACCTTGGAGTGTAGGTACAGCGTCCCAATCTTCCCAACGGGCTTCGTGCAACAGTCGTTTACGCGGCTGTTTGCTTCTGGCAAAGCGATCTGGGAAAATTTGGTAGAAAACAGCGTGCTTTACCCAATCTGGTGTTTGAATTTGCATGAATAACTTTTTGTACGTTCAGAAGCGATCGTTGCAAATATTAGCTTCTTTATGGCTCTTACTTATGATAGAGAATCTGTAATTTGTCAGTATTCATTAACAATTTATACCAATTGAGCAATTTTAGCTACAGGACTCATCTTTGATTTTTGCGAAGCTAGGTACAATTCAAAGAGCCTTTTTGCTTATTGCCTATCGCGCTTCGCGCACAGAAATCAAAAAAAATTAGTATACAACTTTTTAGTATTTAAAATTTCTTAAATTTATCTTTTTTATTTATTACTTAATTATTCTTAATTTTATTTTTTTAACTTTGTCCGTAATGATTTAGGCAGATAGTGGATTAGTTTAATAGCTCCATAAAAATTACCTCTTAGCTCAGTCTTAGGTAATTCTGAGATGCGTCTGCTCAAAAATGTCTTACAAGTACAGAAAATCACTCACTATTAGGAGACATAATTCAGGAATATGAGTTATGAATTAGCAATTGTCTTAGGAATTAATTACCGCCTCCTAAGCTTATTTGATGTTATCTATAAAAAATAGATAACTATAGTCGCATCAAATAATCAAGGCGAAAAAACTGCATAGTCTGCATTAATGCCAGAGCGACTTATGCTAATAAACTACTTTGCTTTCACTCAATAAATTGAATTTGAGGTAAAAATGAGACACGAAAAACTTTCTCCCGGACTACTGTTGGCATTTCAAGACTATCAAAATGAGGGAGATAAAGCTTTAGTTACACACAAGCGATCGCTTGGCATCATTGCCCACAAAAGCCCAGTCAAGCCAACAAAGAGCGTCGTTTTTATCTATTGCGATCCTGATGCAGACTTGAGTTATTTATCACAATATAACATTGAAGTCAATCAAAACTCTGGGAGTGTGCGGACGGCTTTTTTACCGATAGAAAGTTTAGATGTATTGTCTGAAGAAGACGTTATCCAACGCATCAAACCATCACGCAAACTTCATTTGAGGATGGACACTGCAATGGAAGCAGTCAAACTCCCGGAGTTCCAGAACAAAACTGGACTGACTGGTAAAGGAGTAATCATCGGCATTATAGACAGTGGCATTGATCCGAAACACCCCGCCTTTGCTGGACGAATTTTACACATTTGGGATCAAACACTGCCAGGGCCAGGAGTAACCGAAGGCGGCTATGGGGCGGAATTTACGGGAGCGCAACTGACAATTTCTCAGGATACTGGCGGTCATGGTACTCATGTTGCTGGAATTGCCGCCGGTGCCGATGCTAGCTATGGTGGTGTCGCACCAGAAGCAGAATTAATTGTCGTCAGGTCAGATTTACAAGATGCCCATATTGCTGATGGTGTGCGTTATATTTTCCGAATCGCTAGAGAGTTAGGACGCGCAGCCGTGGTGAATCTCAGCTTGGGTGGACACGCTGATGCTCATGATGGTAGTGATTCCTTATCCAAAGTTATTGACGCGGAAACTGGCCCTGGAAGAATAGTTTGCTGTGCTGCGGGTAACGAAGGAAACGATAACATTCATGGACAAGCGATAATACCCAGTGGACGCACTCGTGGTATGCGCTTTAATGTTCCTTTGAATCAAATAGGCATAGTTTGGTTAAATGCTTGGTATTCCAAAGACAGCGAATTAGAAGTGTCTGTGCGGAGTCCTAACGGTTTTGTCACCCCCTTCCAAAAAATAATTACTGACGGTAATGCCGCACAAGATTACCAATTACCAGATGCAAGGGTGCAATTAGCCACACCAGCGCCAGATAAAGCCAATGGCGACCATAATTTCTTTGTGCAAATCCGGGGTATTGGCTCCTCGCCAGTTATGGGAGGTGTTTGGCAACTGCGAGTTCGCAACAGTTCTGCAACTGACACACGTTTAGATGTATGGACATTAGATGACACTTCATCAGTGTTTTTTACAGGTAAAAGTGTGAAAGATGCGCTAAAAATTGGTTCGCCAGGAGCCGCCAGCAGTGCAATTACAGTTGCCGCCTATACTACTAAAACCAAGTACACAGATATTGATAACCAAGTGCGAGAAATGGGATTAGAATTGCACACTATTTCGGAATTCAGTAGTGAAGGCCCACTCCGAAATGATGGACACAAGCCGGATGTAGCAGCACCAGGAGCAATGATTATTTCCACACTTTCTGCCGATGCAAATTTTGACCGCTCATCAATGATTAATTCCAAGTTTGTGGTGCAGGCTGGTACGAGTATGGCAACACCATTTGTTAGTGGGTTAGTAGCATTACTATTGCAGCGAGATCCCAATCTCGATCCGGCTGCTGTGAAAGACTTGCTACGTAAAAATAGTGCAATTCCTGGAAAACCCGCAGGGACATTTGATGAGAAATGGGGTTATGGAGTGATTAACGCTTTAAATCTGTAATTGTCCTCAGAGATGCGATATATTTAACACCTTTAACACGATAAATATATCGCTTCTCTTGAAGATTCTACGGCTACTAAATTAAACAGCGCTAATTTAAAAATGCTGACTTAACAGAGGCAATTTAAATCGGAATAACTGCTTTGGATGCTGATTTTTAAGGAGCAATTTTGAGTGGTACTTTCATTGAGAAAGGGAATATTAATATACAAGCCTAATCTGCATTTAGGCTCTCAATAAACCTCAAAGCCAGAGAGAACAGCAATTAATCTGTAATTGGACATAGGAAATCGCCCATTAAATCTATACAGAGATAGGCAATAAAAACTCGCAAGTTTGATACCTTAGCTATACGATAGGTTAAGAATTGCCTGCTTTTTACCCACTTAATGCTCTATGGATTTTCAAAAGCTAGATGCTGCCCTTGCTACAGCGCTCAATGATGTTCAAAACCCAGAGGAACCGAGTTTAGAAGTTTTCATCCATACTGAACCAATTTTAGACTCTGCTGCAACTGCTGTTTTAGAAAATTTAGGCATCAGTGGTGTTACTAGTGGAAGAGATATATTTACGGCAACACTGTCACTAAATGCAATTTCCCACTTGTCCGAGGAACCTTGGGTAAAATATTTGAAGCGATCGCAGCAATTGCGTCTGGTTAATAGGAGAATAAATACAGGCAAGTTGGGTGTTTAATGACCATTTTCTAACCCTATACTACGCAGATAATTTTTTGCATTTACTGTGAAATTAGGTTGTTTTTTTCTGGAAAGTTACACTTCACCTCAATTTCCAGATTACTTACAGCAGAGCCTTCAGTAATTTCAGTAGTAATAATTTTTTGAAGAACAGCCAAGAAATCTGTCATCATAACTTGGCATGAATCATTAATTACATGATTCTTAACCTTTGATTGACTGAAAGATAGATCCTAAAAGATGCGTCTAATTCGATACAATTTATAGGCAGAGAGAGCCGAGGAGAACAAGGTGGTCTTATTAAAAGGCTTTGAGATCGAGATGTATACTGGCACGCCTCAAGGTGAAATCGTCGGTCTCTCCGACAAAATTATTGCAGCCTTGGATGGATTTATGCGGGAGCCAGATAGCCGCAATGTCGAATACATAACCCAACCATCCCATAATTACGAAAATTTATTGTGTGCCTTGCTGCGTCCTCGGCGGGAGTTGCGAAACTACCTCAATCACTTGGGCGATTACACCTTGATACCGGGAAGTACTTTATCGTTGGGTGGCGGCGATCGCTTTCTGCGTTCCGATCCAGCAAATCCCTATCATGACTACATTGAGAACACCTACGGAACAAAAGTAGTCACCGCCAGCGTACACATTAACATAGGCATCAGCGATCCAGAAGTATTAATGCGGGCGTGTCGAGTGATCCGTATGGAAGCACCTCTATTTCTCGCCCTCAGCGCCTCATCTCCCTTCCTAGATGGCAAAACTACTGGCTATCACTCCACGCGCTGGGGCCTATTTCCGCAAACGCCTAGCCATGTACCGTTATTTGCCAGCCACGCCGATCATATCCAGTGGGTGGAAGATCAACTCGTAGCCGGAACCATGCAAAATGTTCGGCATTTGTGGACATCGGTGCGACCAAATGGCGATCGCCGCCCTTATGATCTAAATCGCCTAGAACTACGAATTTGCGATTTAGTCACAGATCCCATTGCCTTGCTAGCCATTACCGCCTTATTAGAAGCGCGTTTATTGCAAGTAATCGAAAATCCCAACATTGATCCTTTAACTCAAAGTATTTTCTCTAACGAAGAACTCGTCACCCTGACTGCTGAAAACGAAGCTGCGGCGGCTGCTGGTAGTCTCGATGCTCATTTGAGGCATTGGCAGGATGGTAGAAGCATCCTAGCCAGAGATTGGATTACCCAAATGTACCAAGATGTTTGGGCGATCGCTAAACAACGAGGCTTTAGCTGTTTTCTTTCCCCATTGCACAAAATTCTCCGCGAAGGTAATGAAGCTCAACAGTGGTTGCAGTTACACACAGTCGGTTTTGACAGCCAGCGCGTCATCACTCAGGCTATTCTCGCCACCCAAGAACGCGAAATCGAACTCGAAGACAAATTGTGTTCGTCCCTACTAGCTTAATTGAAGAGGCAGAGGAGCAGGGGGCAAGGGAGCAGGGGGACAGGGAAGAAAAGGGGAGAATTATTCAAGTTTCTCCCTTGTCTCCCCCCTCCTCCTCGTCTCCTATGTCTCTTCTGGATGCCCCATACCCAATGGTAGATATCTTGGGAGATACTACCAGCCCTAAAATACACAAGTGATTAATCTTTCTACATAAAACTTAATATTTGCCAATTTTAGCCAAATATCCTCTCAGGGATTGCTCTGGGAGGCTTTGTGCTATTGTTTTAAAAATCTAATCGATGGATGATGCTTGATTATTATTAACAAAACCTATGAATAGCCTCTACCCTTTGGTAGATTTAACATTGACAATAAATTGTTTTATACAATACGTAGATTATACGGACAATGCCCCAGGTCGTTTTAGTTAACCCACAAATTCCTCCTAATACAGGTAATATTGCTCGTACTTGTGCAGCAACAGGTACAGAGTTGCATTTGGTAGGGCCCTTAGGGTTTGAAATTAGCGATCGCTACCTCAAAAGAGCCGGCTTAGATTACTGGCCTTATGTCAAACTCCACTATCACGAATCCCTAGAAGCCTTTAAAACTGTACATCAAGAGCGTGGAGGCAGATGGTTAGGTTATACCGTTGGTGGGAATTTTAGTTACGTCAGCTTTCAATATCAAGCCGATGATTGGCTACTGTTTGGTAGTGAAACTACGGGCTTACCACCAACAATTTTGTCAGATTGCGATGCTACTCTGTATATTCCCATGAGCCAACCAGGGGTTCGCAGCTTGAACTTGTCAGTCAGTGTGGCAATTGGCTTATTTGAAACCCGTCGTCAGTTAGGCTATCTACAATAGTTGTTTACCTTCACAAGCTAAGTATATTTACTTGTTGTCTCTACAAATATCTATCTAAACTGGAGAATTTTGGCAGCAAGATTTTTTTGTTTACGGCAAAATATGTAAAAGAATATACCAAATTCTGGGTTTATTCGCCAATTGTAGTGGAAGATACTTACAAAGAGAGGAAGGTTATTATAAGAAATTTATATATAAAACTTGAGATAATGCCAAATTTGAATGATAGATTTTGATGAATTTGAAGCATCCTAAATTGGGAACAAAAGCGCTAAAATCCAGTCATGTCATGTATTTGAGCTGTTTTTGCTCGTTGAACTCCCAAAAGCAGCCTAAAATTAGACGATAGTTAATACGGTTGTTTTTTAGGGAATAATCAACGTAAAGTCTCGTGTTGAGAAGACTGATGGGCTAGAAATATCTTGAAGATATCTACAGCAGGGGGCATCACTTTTCCAGAAGTCGCAAGCAATTTATTTTTCGGCAGCGACTATAGACTAGGCAAATCATTTGTTTAGTCCCCGTGATTGACGCAAGACAAGCGCGGATAATGGTAAAGAGTTATAAACGTCCTAAGTGGTGTTAGGAGTGGTTCGGACAAGTAAACACAGCAAACTTTAAGTTTTGCTAATACATGTAAACTTGTCTAAATCAGAGAAGCAGGTTAATCTTGCGTAAGCATCTCTGGTGAATGTGATCTTGATCTATCATTTGTTGTGATCTAAATCATTGACTAGTATCCAACTGAAAAATCGAGGTCAGTTAAGCGCTAGTGATCATAGGAGGTCGTCTTTGAAACGAGCATTAAAAAAGAGAGTAAAAGCTGTGTTGAACAATAACCCCAACAGCGATGATGCCCCGGTAGAACTGCAAAATGTGATGAATCCAAAAGTTAACCGCCGGGTGCGGACAAAAGCCGCCATGATTGGCTTGGCAATCTCTATGGGAGCAACCAGCCTTTTGGTGACTCGGCAAAGCGATCAAGCCCAAGCAGCGGTGCCAGTAGGCAGCCAAAAGGCTTCCTCTTCGATTCCTGCTGCTCCTGACACTGAAGTGAAATTCGCCTCCACAAAGCTGGAGTCCCAAGCAGTCTCATCAGCGAGCGTGCCGGAAAATCCTGTGATCGTGGAACCAACGGCAGTCTCACAAGTGCCTGGGCTTGAAGCTAAATGGCAAGTCGCGGCAAATGGAATGTCTTTGCAAATTCCTGCATCAGAAACATTTTCCCAGGCAACATCTGGTTATAAAAATTCCACTAACCTGAAGCCACAAGTGGCACAGGGTTTGAACAACACATTAGCTGAGACTAGTTTCCCAACAGTCAATAATTTGTCTGACTATAGTGCTGATGGTGTTAGCAGTACAAATGTTTTATTGAATGCCCAGCCACAAACAGTAGCAACATCTGGTGCAGTCAACGGTGAGATAAATGCACAACTTAAGGCACAACAAGAGTTTGCACTGAATCGCTTACAAGAAAAATCTAATCGGTTAAGAAAAAGTCTCGCACAGTTACAGTCTGGGGAAACTGAAAACTTATCACCAGCTGATATTGGTTTGGCACAACCGACGACTGGAGTTGAAAAAACTGCATTAGTCAAGCCGAATACTTCTGACGATGCAAGCAAAGCGAACTTGATATCGAAGTTAAAACAGAAGAATCAGACAAGTGCAATTGCACCAGTAACAGCTACACCAACACTTATTGCGTCCTCGACTCGAACCGCCTACGAAGTTAAGCCTGGAGATACACTAGCAGCGATCGCCAGCAAATACAATACTTCAGTATCAGAACTAGTTAAGGTAAATAACCTCAACAATCCCAATGAACTGAAAATTAGTCAAAAACTAATTATTCCTGCTAGTCAAGTTGAGGTAACAGTAGCGAATCAACCTACTGTAGTCAGCCAACCTGCTGTAGCGAGTCAACCTACTTTTGTGGAGTCCAGCAAAACTCCAAAAGTAGCTACCTCTCCTATGAACATTGGTAGTGCCAACTCCTATCTACCAACTCCTTCACAATCACCATCTATTGCCGACAACAGCAGCGTTGCCGTCCCTACACCGGTAATTGCGAACAATCAGGTTCAGGCAAATAGTGCCACTGACTTAGAAGTACGCCCTACCACTCCTGCTAGGTCTTATGGTGTTGGTGGTGAAGATCCAGTGCCAACAGCTTTTGCTGAAATACAACAGCCTAAAACATCGGCAAATAGGGTAGCACGGGGAAATAATAATGACCGTTTGCGGGGCTTGCAAGCGGAAATTCAGAGATTACAGCAGAAATACCGCGCTCAACAGTCTGGTAATTTAGTTGTGCCAGCAGCTAGCGATACTACTAACGCTGCAATGCTCACTCCTATTTCTACTCCCAATAATTTCATCGTACCTAATTCTGCTGTTCGACCAAATAGTGTAGCGATACCAATTCCAGTTCCTACACCTATTAGAGCTACCTATAGCGCTCAACCAATCAAGCCCCAATTCCGTACTAGTGTACGTCCTACCGAACCAGTAAACCCAGAATTCTTGCCCAATCTCGGTTCTGCTAGTCAGTGGACTCCCACTCGCACTAAATCTCCTACAAGAATTGCAACTCCTCCTGGAAGAGTAAATGCCTCTGACTCCTTAGGAAAGATGCGGGGAACCACAGTTACTCCACAGATACTACCGCCTTTGGCAGCAGTGGATCAATACCTGCCCAGGCCCATTGACGAACTGACACCTCCTCCATCTTCCTCAACCGTAGCTTACACATGGCCGGCAAAAGGTACCCTTACCTCTGGTTATGGCTGGCGCTGGGGTAGAATGCACAAAGGAATTGACGTTGCTAACTCCACTGGCACGCCAGTTGTCGCCTCAGCTGAGGGGACGATAGAAAAAGCAGGCTGGAACAATGGTGGCTACGGCAACCTTGTCGAAATCCGCCATCCAGATGGCAGCACGACTCGTTATGCTCATAACAGTAAGATTCTAGTGCAAGCTGGTCAGCCAGTACATCAAGGAGAAACAATTGCTTTGATGGGTAGCACTGGTCACAGTACTGGCCCACACACCCACTTTGAAATCCATCCATCAGGTAAGGGTGCTGTTAACCCAATCGCCATGTTACCGGATCGCATATAATTTCTTGGCTATCTGTAACTAAATCATTGCCTTGTTTTGTTGAGGGAGTTTACCTCCCTCTTTTGCTTTTTATAAACTCAACAGGGATGAAAGCTGTAAGAAAATTGCAAAAATCTTAGTATTGAGCAAATTTGTATGCTATACTAGTTTATGATTTGAAGATATATGGCTCAGTAGCTCAGTTGGTTAGAGCGCGGGACTCATAAGCCTGAGGTCGTTGGTTCAATTCCAACCTGAGCCACTTTAAAAGTTATAAATAGTGAGTATTGATCTATAGGCATTTCTAATACTCAGAACTCAAAACTCAGCACTATTTAATGTGGCGAATGACTTCGGCAACTGACCAAGCTTGAGCGATCGCACCTCTGGGTGTATGAGGTGCATCGCCATCAAATATCTCAGAAATAGAACCAAGACAAGCGCCAGATAAGAAATGATCTAGCAGAGGTTGCCAATCAAAAGGCAGCGATTGTTGTGGATAAAAACGTTGCCAAGCCCGAATATATGGCCCAATTAGCCAACCCCAAACAGTGCCTTGGTGATAGGCGCGATCGCGTTGCTCTTGATTACCCTCATATCTCCCTTCATATTCGGGATCTCCTGGATCGAGACTGCGAAGACCATAAGGAGTCAGCAAGCTGATAGTTGCCAAATCTAGTATCTGACTCCCTTGTTGGGCAGAAAATCCACAGTGGTGCAGTGACAGCGCCAAAACCGCATTGGGACGAATTTGAAAATTCCGGCGATCGTCTGGCTCGATAGTATCGTATAAATAACCCAACTGAGGATTCCAGAACTTTTGCAGCGAGGTTTTAACCTTTTCTGCTTGCAGAGCATAACGCTGTGCTTGTTTAGTGAGACGCACTGGATCGCCAAGTTCAAGCGAACTTAAGCGTTCTGCCCACCGACTTAGCCAACATAAAGCTGAATACCACAGCGCATTGATTTCCACCGGCTTACCGTGACGTGGAGTAACAGGATTTGCTCCAATTACGACATCCATCCATGTGAGAGCTACACCACGAGCATCCCAACTAATTAGCCCATCAATAGCATCAACCTGGATATTGTAGTGTGTACCACCAACAAAGGCTTTGTGGATTTGTTGGACTACAGAGAATTGCTCTGCCAAAAATTCCCAGTCTTGGGTAGCTTCTAAATAAAGCCCTAAAGTTTCAACCCACCACAGCGCCGCATCAATACTGTTATAAAGTGGTTCGCCATCGGCATCAGGAAATACATTAGGCATTAAACCGTGACGATAGTAATGCCTAAAAGCCCGTAATACTCCTTTTGCCAGATCAAAGCGCTGTGGAACTAGTGCCAATCCAGGTAAGGCGATTAATATGTCGCGCCCTCGCTCATTAAACCAATGATAACCAGCAATGATTGTGGGACAAGCTATTGAGGCTCGATAGACGATAAACTGATCGCTTGCTTTAAGTAGTTGTTGCCAGATTGGG
This sequence comes from Desmonostoc muscorum FACHB-395, assembly GCF_014698035.1. GTDB lineage: Bacteria > Cyanobacteriota > Cyanobacteriia > Cyanobacteriales > Nostocaceae > Nostoc > Nostoc muscorum_A. The sequence continues at coordinate 46,472 of NZ_JACJSF010000034.1, read as the reverse complement.
GATTGGGCATGGGGCATTGGGCATGGGGCATTGGGTATGGGCAAGAGGACTTGGGGACAAGGAGAATTAGGCACAAGGGGAAAGACTTGTTTCAAGTTCTCACCTCTTGTCCCCTTGTCCCCTTGTCCCCTTGTCTCCCCTGCTCCCCCTGCTCCCCCTGCCCCCTGCTCTCCTGCCCCCTGCTCCCCTACTCCCCTACCCCCCTCACTCCATCCAAAAATCTGAGAGAGTCGGTCTTGCTCTACCTCCACGGCTTCTGCAAAGGTTTCGGAAGTGAGAACACCTGCCATCAAGTTTGGAAAACCTACTCTTGCTTCTAGTGTTACCACATCTCCTGGTTGCAGTCTGACTATCAAGTAACCAGGGCTGTAGAGGTCTTCTTTGTCACTTAATCCCCGTTTTGTCTCCTCAGACAATCCATAATTCCAATACCAAACTGCATCTGGTTGATATTTTCCTTTTGTCCAACGCAAGTGCCAAGGTATACCGAAATTACCCAATTTTTTTGCTTGCAGGCAGATTTGCTGTTGCCCAAGCAATTCTGAGAACTGTAATCCTGAACTAGCAATTTGTGGGTGGTGAAAATCACGTTCTGCGATCAGCAGTCGCAGCCGTAAAATTGCTGTATCACTTCCGTCATAGCGATATTGGATCAGAATTCGATCGCAAAATTGGACAGGGGCATTGGGAAGAGGCAGAGGGGCACTTTGCTGGAGGCAAGGAGGAGAATGAGAAATTACCTCTTTCCTGTCAGTTCCAAAGTTTTCAGCCTCCACTAACCCATAAGGCATCACCAATTGTCTGGTTAATTGCCAGTTATCTCGACCCCAAATCCATTTTGGAACTGGGTTAATATCAAAACAGCGCAACAGTTCGTAGCCTGTCAGTTCAATCTGACCGTTACCCCAAACATTTGTCCCCAGTGCTACAACGTTCCCCGATACTTCTAAGCTTGCGTCTAAGTGTGAAAACAGCAGAGTCCGCCCAGAAGGTGGGTTTGTAGCGGTAAACAGCCAACCGTGATAGGTGCGTGTGCGAACATCAGAAATCGTACCACTGGCAAAACTTCCTAAGCCATTGGTAAGTAACCATTCTCTTGTATCTAAATCTGGCATTGGCTACTCAAAATCGTTATGAGTATGATATAGTCGTAACAGATCGTAATTAAACTGTGAGAGCGTGGATGGGCGAGTTTTACTTGACCCGTATTCCAACGCTAATAAACCGATAAAGGAGAATTAGGTTAATGTCCCTTACTTACGGAACCGAAGGAAGCCTCCGCGTTGGCCAACAAGCTCCCGATTTCACAGCAACGGCTGTGGTAGATCAGGAATTTAAGACAATTAAACTTTCCGATTATCGCGGTAAGTATGTCGTCCTGTTTTTCTACCCACTAGACTTTACCTTTGTTTGTCCTACTGAAATCACAGCATTTAGCGATCGCTACGAAGAATTCAAGAAAATCAATACCGAAGTCCTTGGGGCTTCCGTTGACAGTGAATTCTCCCACCTCGCTTGGATTCAAACAGATCGTAAGTCTGGTGGTGTCGGCGACCTGAATTATCCTCTAGTCTCAGACATCAAGAAAGAGATTAGCGCCGCTTACAACGTTCTTGACCCAGCAGCCGGCATTGCCTTGCGTGGTCTGTTCATCATCGATAAAGATGGTATCATACAGCACGCTACCATCAACAACCTAGCTTTTGGTCGCAGCGTTGATGAAACTCTGCGGACATTACAAGCAATTCAGTATGTTCAATCTCACCCCGATGAAGTTTGCCCAGCTGGTTGGCAACCTGGTGACAAGACAATGAATCCTGACCCAGTGAAGTCTAAAGTTTACTTCTCTGCTGTCTAAATTCCGTTAGCAAACTCTAATCCAAGTTGTTGGAGTTGAGAGCAAAATCAATGAAAACCACAGATAAACAGAGATACACATGAAACAGTGTCAACTTCTGTATCTATCTGTGGTTTTTTCATAAAATAGTATTTAAATAATTCTGATTTTTTATGTTATGTGGAAAAGTCTAACAAAAACCTAACCCCCTTCCCGACGCGGGAAGGGGGAAATTCAAAGTCTTTCTCCTTTTAGGAGAGAGATTTAGAGATAGGTTTTCCAGATGCTGTGAAAAGTCAGTTAAATAATTAGGGTTAAAAATATGTTGACTTCAACTGATTTTAGTGGCTTATTAAATGAGCGATTCTTTCGCAACTTTTTACCAGTTCCAGCTAGAAATCAACTCAGGTTTGGAGTAGGAACGCCTGATTTTCAACTGCCAGATATTACCAACGGAACTTTAGTAAAATTGTCTGATTATAAAGGCAAGCAACCAGTCTTAATCGCCTTTACTCGCATCTTTACTGAAAAACAATATTGCCCATTTTGTTTTCCTCATATCAAAGCCTTGAATGAGAACTATGAGCAATTTAAAAATCGCGGTATAGAAGTTTTAATGATTACTAGTACCGATGAACGGCAGAGTCAAATTGTTGTGAAAGATTTAAGCTTAAAAATGCCGTTATTGAGCGATCCTAGTTGTCGAGTTTTTCGTACCTATCAAGTAGGACAAGCACTAGGAGCGCCTTTACCAGCCCAATTTGTATTAGATAAAGAAGGGAAACTCAGCTACTGGCATTTATTTTCTTTTCTGGATCACAATGCTAGTGTTGATACTTTGTTAGAACAATTTAATTGAGTATAAGGTGTAAAATTGGCAATACCCACTCTACTGATAAAACTGTGAGGTTTTATGGTGCTGACCCTTTATCATTCATCTATTTCTCCTAACTCCCGCCGTGTCTGGATTACTCTGCTGGAAAAAGGACTTGAGTTTGAATTAGTAGAAATAAAGCTGGATGGGGAGCAGTTTAAACCAGAGTTTTTGGCGATTAGCCCCTTCCACCACATTCCAGCTTTGGTGGATGACGGCTTTAATGTCGTGGAATCTTTGGCAATCCTGGACTATTTAGAGGCAAAATATCCCACACCTGCGATGTTGCCTAAAGATGCCAAGGATTTAGCGATCGCACGGATGGTACAACTGGTAACGGTGAATGAGCTTTTGCCAGCAACCACCACATTTTTACCTCAGATATTAGGCTTACCTGGAGAAAATCCCGAAAAGATCGAGCAGGCGAAGCAGAAAATTTCAACAGTACTCAAATTATTCGAGAATTTACTTGACGATCGCCCTTACTTTGGTAGTCAAAACCTAACTCTGGCTGAGGTTGTGGCTGGAACTGTAGTAATATGGCTGCCGGAAGTAGGCATTTCTTTAAAAGATTATCCAAAACTGAATGCTTGGCACGATCGCTTAATTGTACGTCCATCGTGGCAAGCTACCGAGTCTACACCAGAGGCAATGGAAGCGTTTAAGTCTGTCATTGTAGCGAGAAATACGCGGCATCAAACCTAATCAATGTAGAAACGGTAAATTTTACCGTTTCTACAATCGGAAATTTTCACAGCTTGACTTGCTGCAAATGACTGCGGGGATTATAAGTACGTATAGCCCGGATTTTTTCATAATATTCTCGTTCTTGTTGGCTGAGGTCTTTTGGTGGTGCGATCGCCACCTTCACCAACTGATCGCCACGTCCACCCTTGGCGAGGGGCCAACCTTTGCCACGTAAACGCAGCGATTGCCCAGAACGTACTCCGGCTGGTAGCTTGACATTAACTGAACCATCGGGAGTGGGTACATCAATAGACGCTCCCAGAGTAGCTTCATCTGGTGTGATTGCCACTTCGCACACCAAGTTATCGCCTTCCATTTGAAAGAACGAGTGCGGCTGAAGTTCAACTTTTAAGTATAAATCCCCTCGTTGTTGAGTCATCGGGTTGATTTGACCTTTACCCCGCACACGCAGACGAGTACCAGGTTTAGCCCCAGATGGGATACGAACATCAATTGTTTCGTTACCTAAGCTGAAGCGCTTTTGCACGCCGTTAAATGCTTCAGCAAAAGTTAGAGTGATTATAGCTTCACTATCCTGGGAACTACCCGCACCTGGATCTTGAAACCCATAATCGTTAAAGCCACCAAAACCACTTGGCGCACCTGTAGGAGGGCGGTAAGAGTAACTTTGTCGCCCGCCTCCACCACGAGGGGCAGCACCGCCAAAGCGCCCTAGCAACTCATTAATGAACTCATCAAAATTGCCGTATTGGCTGAAGTCAAAGCCACCCATATCGGCACCAACGCCGCCGCCGGGGAAACCTTCGCCACCTTGCTTCCAATATTGACCGAATTGGTCATATTTTTTGCGTTTATCTACATCTGAAACAACCTCGTAGGCTTCGCTAACTTCTTTAAAGCGTGCCTCTGCCTGTTTGTTATTTGGGTTGACATCGGGGTGATATTTGCGGGCTAGTTTACGAAAGGCTTGTTTAATCTCATCTTGAGTGGCAGTCTTATTAACTCCCAAAATTGCGTAATAGTCCTTGAAGTCGGTTGCAGCCATCTACTAGCCTCCTATAGAAATTACTGTTATGTTTTTTTTTAAGAACACAGATATTTGATTGCTAGGTAGAGTGCCAAGCAAAAGAATCTGATTTTAAATTAACAAAGAATATAGAAAATCAAGTGTGGTTCTTGCTCAACCTGCGATCGCAATTTCCGTACTCCGATTTTTCTGATAAGCGGATCAGCCCGTCTAGCCCCTCTTCCAGGCTTGGGGGGGCATCCCGCAGTTGACGGTGCATCCGCAAAATAATTTCTTCAGGAACCTGGCGCGATCGCCTTTTATTACGTGCCAAACACAGCCAGACTGGTGTATCCACCCAAATTCCCATAATTTGGGTAAAGCCCAATTCACGGGCTAAAGCAATGACTTCACGGCGATGACGGCGCTGGGCATTGGTAGCGTCGAAAATGGCTGTATTTGCTGTACAAGTAGCTTGTCGAAATTGCCTTTCTACTTCCTGCCAAATCAGTAGCCACGGCCCCTGAAGGGCTTGAGAACCGAACAATTGCCCCCTGATGCCATCCGTAGAAATCAGCGGCATCTGGGGGCATTCTGTCATTAATTGTTTTGCAAAAGTTGACTTACCGCTACCTGGAAGACCAATCAGCAAAAACAGTTTAGTCATTTGTCCGTTGTCCTTTGTTACTTGTAACTATTAACCAATGACTAATGACTAATGACTAATGACTAATGACCAATGACTAAATGATTGTCCCATCAGCAATTACAGCATTTTTCAGCACGACGACGATACCACTGCGGATGTAAAAACCTTGGTTTTCGCGTTCAGCTTCTTGCACATTATCTTTATTGATAATTTTGACATCATGACCGATGCGGGCATTTTTATCAATGATGGCACCGCGAATGATCGTGTCTGTACCGATGCCTACGGGAATGTCATTATCTATCAAGCTACATTGCCGTTCTACAGAAGCTTGGTAAAAATCTGCACCCATGAGTAAAGATTCTTCGATGACGCAGCCAGATTCAATCCGCGATCGCACTCCTAAAACTGAATGTTGAATGCGGCAATTTTTCAAAATACAACCTTCGCCAATAATTGATTCTGTGATATGGCAATCTAAAAGTTTAGTCGGAGGTAAGTAACGAGGGCGGGTATAAATTGGTGCTTTTTCATCGTAGAAACTAAAAGGTGGCTGGGGCTGCTGAGTCAGGGCTAAATTTGCTTGATAAAAGGCTTCGATTGTTCCAATATCTTCCCAGTAATCATCAAAAAGGTAAGCTTGAACGTTGTAATCTTTAGAGGCATCAGGAATAATTTCTTTACCGAAATCAGTTCTTTCTATACCTTCTCTCAACAACTTGAACAAAACCTCTTTTTTAAAGACATAAATCCCCATTGAGGCGATGTAAGGCTGTTTCAGGGCTTGTTCTTTTGTTAATCCCAGTACACTTGTATCAACTTGCATTTGGGTTAACGCTTCGCCTTTAGGTTTTTCGCTAAAGTCAATTACCCTACCAGAATCGTCAATTTTCATCAAGCCAAAATCTGAGGCGCGGCGCTCATCTATGGGGATGACTGAGAGAGTAATATCAGCCCCCGTGTCCCTATGGCGTTGGATAAACTGGCGATAATCCATCCGGTAGAGGTGATCGCCTGAAAGGATTAGATATTCTTCTACATCCCATTCTTCCATCAACCATAGATACTGACGCACAGCATCGGCTGTACCTTGGAACCAGTTGGGATTTTCTGGTGTTTGTTGTGCAGCTAGCACTTCCACAAAACCTTCGTTGAAACCAGTAAAGTTATAGGTACGGGCGATGTGACGATTCAGGGAAGCTGAGTTGAATTGTGTCAGGACGTAGATTTTGAATATTTCGGAATTTATGCAGTTACTAACAGGGATATCGATTAAGCGGTACTTCCCCGCTACTGGTACTGCTGGTTTAGCGCGGAGTTTGGTTAATGGGTAAAGCCGAGTACCCGCGCCACCGCCAAGGATGATTGATAATACTTTTTTCACAAAATTTCTCCCGACTGCCTTTCAACTCTCATCTTCAGTTTAGGACTGTCTGCCACCACAGGTAAGGGGGATCATGTGATTCTTAGGGAGGAATTTTATAGAATGCTGTTGGTTATGGATAGTACGGCTAATAAGTAAAAAACTAGAACATTTGTATTTATTTAGATAGGTGAACAATATAGCGAGTTTTGGCTACGTTTGCCTTGCATAGAATTTGACTATCGCTTTTGCATTTTATATCGATATAGAAATCATATTTAATTTTTGAAAAAACTTAGTACCACTTGAAAAGCCTTGTTGCCTGTTGGCTGCCATCGCTTTTGCACTGCGCGAACAAAAATCAAAGCTGACTGCTATAGTTATCTATTTATTTTCTTTGATAAAGATATGTTGCGAGATAAAATTCTCACGTGAATCACTCTTTTGGGCAATATTGAGACGTAGAAACTGCGCCCAGACTTCATCGCTAAGTAACTTTAAAGCAGTTTTAGGATTGTTAATTGCGATCGCACCGATAACTTTACGCCATCCTTGCTGCAATGACTCAAGAAAAGCCTCTTCAATAGAAACTTGACTCAACAACGAAAGGGCGGTTTCAAAACTTTCTGAATCAGCTTGTATATTCTTCGTTCTTAACCCTTGAAGTGCCACATTTAGCCACATAGGCAGAATTTCCAGCCAATTGCTTTGCTGTATGTTTTTGAGTGCAATGTCTTCCATACCCAGCGCACCCCATACATATAAAGACTCCACAGCCAGTTTAGAATCGCCGTTGTTTAGAGCATTTTGCCATAATTTTTGAGCTTGATTTTGTAAGCGATCAGCAAGAAATTCATAAGCTTCCTGGACTTGATGCAAAATTGTGACTTTATAAACTGATTCACCCAATGGTAGGTAATCACCACGATAAGATAGCCAGTTCTGAGATCCACAAAGATGGATTTCTTGATCAACTATTACTTCTTTTATATGGGAGTCTCCCAGCCATAAAACCTGTACAGATGATAAACCATCAGGTGTTTTTATTGCTCGCAGTTTTTTCTCTACTTCTGGCGAAATTGGTTTCTCTTCATCTTCTTGTCGCCGCGCAATTCCATGTCCAATTAAAATCCAAACTCCACGATTAGCTAATTTTTGTAACAAAGTTAGAACTTTTTCATCGACAACTGCGTGATTCACCCAAGGAGAATAAATAATAACCTGACTTTTAGCAGAATTCAAAACTTCTGAGAAAGCTTGGCTAATTTGTCCGTCGCGTAACTGTACAACTTCACCTACCACTGGAGATTTATCTACTTTTTTACCAGCCTTTATCGCAGGTTTTAGCGCTTTTTGGCGAATATTTTCAAGTCTAGCTTCTATTTCAGTATTTTTATGTTTGAGAATGGCTTCACGTTCAAAATTGATGGTTTCGGTTGATAACTTACATAATGCTTGCAAGGATATCTTACCTTGAGCGTGTAGAGCTTCTAACCAATTTGATGCTGACTCTAAGATTTGTTTTCCATTTCTTATTTGAATGGTTAATTTATCTTCAAGTACATCGAATATAACGAAAAGCGATATCTTTCTCCAAAATTTTTGAGTTGGATTTAATACCTTATAAGAAGTAACGATTTTTCCCTCTTCTGGGACATGAAGTGCTAAATCTGAAGCCTGAATACTTTTTTGGATTTCCTCAAGTTGTAAAGAAGAGATATCAGCAATTACATGATCAATAGTTAAAAAATCTGCCAAGTCTGGCAACTTTATCACTGTCTCGCTTAGTGATTCAGCTTGAAAGGTTATTTTGTCGCTTAAAGGATCTGTAATAGCATTAAGCTGTACAGGATATGGGGGCTGTGGTACAGATCCTTTTTCATAAAATGAGCGACCTTCAGAAGTAACTGTAATTGGTGATGTTGGTGATAGAGTTTGTAATGAGCGAAGAGTTGCAGTGGTAGTTTTGATAAATACAGAATCCAGTCCAAGTACAGAGGCTAATTCATCCTCTGTTGGCGGAGGTTGAAATTCAATCGCAGCGCGGATAATAAATTCTTCGAGTACGTTAAACTGGCGGGGTTCTTTGATATTTACTTCTATAGTAGTTTGACGCAAACTATAACGAAATTGACGCGCTGCTAAAACTGATAAACTAGGACTTTGCGCTTCTATTTCGTCTACAAAATTTTTGAGATTGTCATCAATAGGTTTAGCAGAAGAGGCGAGAAACATCAAGGGAATAAGATTGGATAATTGAATTTGTACAAATACTTGTAACCCATGAGGCAAAGTATCTTTATGGTTTCAATAAGCTTTGGTGACGACTAGCCTACCAAGCAAATCCAGCACCAGTGACAAATATTAGCACATTATAAATTTTCCTAGGAATGACCATTGTGGGAGTATTGAGCAGCGTAGGGGTAAAAGCGATGGCGATCGCCAGTGTCCCATTTTGAATTCCTACTTCTACTGTAATTACCGTAACGCTTTTTTCTCCTAATCGGGTTAAAGTTGCGATCGCAAAACCTTAGAGGTTATTTATAAAGTAAAAATAAAATTATTATACGGATGTATTAGGCACATATTTCTAGATGATTTGTAACAAAAATTTTCATCAAAGTGCTAACGCACCGCTATGTAACACGGTGCGTAATAGCAAAGCCTTAATCCACCTTAATAAGATTTCCTTTATAAACAGTCTCTAAGCAGGCTTTATGAAATAGGAGTGGTTATGTCTTCCTCCAAGGATGCTGGCAATTCAGAAGAACTAGCGCCAGTTTCTGGTGTTGAAAGCTCATCGCTTACCATTCCATCCCATGAATAATTGCAGATTTTTGTGTGAAGCAATTTACCAAATGTCAGGTTAATTGCAAGGGCAAAAGAATCGATAAAAATTAGATTTACAAAGCGATCAATCATTAGACCCCCTTGAGCTAAATTAAGCATCAAGTGATATTTGCTTTCTTACTACACAAGCCATAATCTCTTTTCCAGAAATGTCTGGTATCTTAATAATTCCTAGTTGAAGGGGAAAGGGGAAAAAGGATTGTGGGTAAGGGAAACAGGAAAGAAAATATTATTTATCGCTTTAATTTTGAGAAGAAGTAACACCAAATAAAAAACTTCATCTTATCAGCATAACTGCTAAACATGATACAGGTGAATGGATAAGTTCTACCTATACAGGCTAATTTGTCCAGTAGATATCCTTCTTGAGATTGTCATTAATAGGTTTAACTGAAAAGGCGAGAGACATCAACGAAACCTTCATGTGTACCGACAATATTTGACACTTCTGAATACATACTTCCGACTTTACCTGATTGATGGGTAAACAATTTATGACAACCCACAATTATCAGCAGTTCTTGGGCGCGAGAAAATGCAACATTTACCCGTTCTGGCTTTTTAGCAAAACCCACATCTCCTTTGCTATTATTGCGAACCATACTTACAATTACAACAGGTCGCTCCATACCTTGAAATCTGTCTACGGTACCAGTACGAATCTCTAATGAAGGGAAAAGTTCAGATTGTAGACGTTCATCAATTTTTCTTAATTGAGCGCCATAAAACGTAATTACGGCAATTTCTTTTTTTGGTTCTCCATTAGCAACTTTAGAAGCCCAAGTAGTCTCAAATTGTTGACATAGACGCTCAATCGCATCAATTTCTGGTGTATTAAAGTAAGAAGTTCCGTTTCTTTGCTCTAAAAACTGATTTTCGATAGGCGTTTTTACCCAAATAAGATGCTGAGATTCTTGGATAATTTCGCCTGCTAAATGATGTGCGCGTTTTGTGTCCGGCTCCAAAATACCAGATTCTAGTTTACCATCATAAAACTGATTGATTGCACCCATAATAAATGGGTGCATTCGATATTGTGTAGTTAGCATTTGTTTAATGCTTTCATCAGCCGATTCAAACTGACTTTTAAATAGTGATTCTTCTAAAAATTGTAGTTCGTCTCGTGTATTACCAATTGTTTGAGCAACTTCTTCTAAAGTGCTAGTGTCAAGCATAGGTGGTAATTGCCGATGATCGCCTACCATGACTAATTTTTTACCTTTCAAAGCTGGAATTAGTAACTCTGGTGGAGTACACTTGCTAACCTCATCAATGATGACAACATCAAAGGATTTGAATTCTTCCGAAAAACCTCTACTTGCAGCTTGAACGCAGGTGATACCAACGACGTTGGCATTATCTAAATATATGCGCCTTAAATCATCGCGATCGCGCTCATTTGGCTGTCTTAATTTTTCAATCCAATCTTGGACAAAATTCTGATATTTTTTGAGATAATTTTCTTCTTTTTCGAGTTCCTTCTGCCAAAATTCAAACTGAATATTGATACCGCGCAATAACTCTATATTAAACAAGTTAGCAGCAAAATTTTCTGGTTTAAACTTATCCGGGATGCTTTGCCATTCTGCCAACCACCAGTTTCTTTCTTCTATTAAACTATCTGATGGCTGTGGTTGTAATTTTTCTTCTATTTCACGTAAGCTAATTTGTAATTTTTGAAGTTGCTGTAGAGAAGTTTTAGTTTCTGCTTGTAGTTTTGATAAATGCTCATGTAGAGAATTTTTAATCATCTCCAACACAGCAAAAGGTTCTAAGGATGAAATCAAGGTTTCAAGCTGACTAATGGAAGTTACCCAATAATTCACTTGATTTGAAAATTCTTGTGGATTTTCCCAAATATTTGATTGGGTTGCAAGATATTTATCAGTTAAAGTGCGTAATTGAGCAGGTATATTTTGTTGATTAAGTTCTTGCAAAATATTAATAACTCTGCCAAGTTGCAGATTAGCATCTTGTTGTGCTTTTTCTACCTCAGCTTGAGTAATGGATATTTGCTGTTGGCTAATTTCATTTTTCTGAAGTTCATTTAATTGTCTTTGTAAATACTGAAGCTGTTGTTCAGTTTCGGTTTTTACTTTTAAAACGCATTGACGTGCATTTACAAGAATAGTATCTAACAATTCTTGGGTAAGTTTGGTGAGAGTAGAATCGATGTTATTCCATTCCCATGATGCGCCATAAGTCCGTTGCATTCTAATTAAGAAAACTTGGGTATTTTCGACCAGTAATTTTCGCTGTTTGGGATTTAGTAGCTGATAATTGCTAAACTGCTGATAGGTTTCTTGCCATTGGATGCGATCGCTCTTTGATAGCACCATTGGAATCTGACTAAAGTTTTCTTGTAAAAAATAGCTAAAATTATGCTGTTTACCCCGTCTATCAGTAAAACCTCCGTCTATTTCATAAGCGATCGCTTTTGTCAATAGCTCCCATTCTGGCAAATTAATTTTGTAAATTTTTGGTACTATTGCTAATTTTAATGTATTAGCAAACATCAATAAACCTAGTGGTAAGTCCACTAAATTTTCTGTTAGTGGTAAACCTGATTGCTGACAATCTTTTAAAGTTTGATAAAGATGAGAAGGTGCTGTAGACTTCCATTCTTTTACTGCTGAGATAATATAATCAATTTCACGTTGCCGATTTTCCCAAATCTGGATTGTTTGCTGTAGGTTTTGCAGTTTAGCAAGATATTTTTGATAATCTGGTTGTACTTGATTTAACAATGCAAAATTCTGTTTTACAACCTGCACTGATGCTGCAACTTCTAAGATGGCTTGACTAGCCTCTTGAGCATGAGTAAAAGCAGATTTAAATCCAGAAATTTCTGTTGCTACAGTTTCACGCAACCAAACCGCTAAACCAAAAGCACCAAGCGCCGGACGCACCAAGCCAAGTTCATCAGTATATTTGATGGTTTGACGAATATTTGCTAAAAATTCTTCTACTAAACTATTACCTTCTGTGTATGGCTTCAGAAGTGGCAAAAAATCTGTAACTTCTGGAGCTTCCCAATTTATATTTGGTGCAGTGTTTAGTATGTTTTCTAGACCTGCAATTAGAGATTCAACGTTGTTCTGTTTTTCTACGGTTTCGTTGTAAGATTTTTCTTGATTTTTAAAGTTTGTCTCTACTTTTAACTTATTTTTATTGAATTTTGTTTGCTGCTGGCTAAATTCTTCCTCTGCTTGGAAGTAAGGTGTAAATCTTTGTGATGATGCCAGTAATTGACTGAAGATTTGAATATTTTCGAGACGCTGTGTAATATTATTTTCGCAGTCATAAGCTGTATTTTCTAGCCATCTGCCAATCACTTGGTCTTCTAAAAAGGGCTGTCCTTCTTCCCCAACTTTTTCGGCTCTACCCTTGCGTACTGCCCGAATTACTGGGTTGTGAACTAATCGACTCAGGGCGTTATCTACTGCTAAATTCGCTTGTGAAGCAATTAGAGTTCGTCCGCCTCGAAGTGCAATTTGATAGCAAATTTCAGCAATTACAGTAGTTTTACCAGTACCCGGTGGCCCTTGGATGAGAACAAGATCCTTGGCAGCAAGTACCTTTTCTACTGCTGCTTTTTGCCCAGGATTAGCGGAAGACAATAATAAATCTTGTGGCTGAAGTTCAATAGTACTTTTGATTTGTCTAGCCTGAGAAGCATCGAATAAAAAGTTACCCAAATAAGGATTTTGGGTGTAACCATTATTCAAATCATCTAAGGCTTTTTTCTTACGCTGAATCTGCTGAATATCACCAATTGCCTCGAAACATAAGAATCCGGTAGCTGGTAATTTATAGCGCTCTGTTGCCATGAATTCAGCTAAATCGCGTTCTAGTCTGAGACTGATAATAGAACGGTTGATATCAACTTCTTCAACAGTTCCTAATTGACGACCGCTAATCCAATTTTTTCCGACGGGAGCAGTTTCAAAAAGTTTTAAATCTTCGTTTTTTGTGCGTCTTGCTCGTTCCCAAAAATTATCTACTTCGAGGGAATTTTGATAAAAGCCATCAAGGGTGGCTGAGTTTACATCAATTTCAAAACTAATTCGCCTTTTGAAGTTATAGTTATGACTTACGTAACGCACACAAAATTGACGTGCTTTCGCAATTTTTTCCTCAATTTGCAAAAACGCTTTCCAAGCTTTCAGCTGATCTTCTGTAGGTACATTTTCGCCACAAACTGGCGCGGTGGCGATGCGCTTCAATGTCGCTGGCGGAATGTCGAGATGATGCTGATGATTAGCCAGTAAACGCAAGCGACAAGGTACAGCGTAGCTGTCGGCGTGTCCGCGTGAGGGTTGTAACAACTGAGCCGAAAGTATTTTTATACCGTCGCGTCCATCTTTTTGTACAGCTGCTCTAAATCCTAATGTTTTTCTGAGCTTGTCAAGTCTTGCAGGCAATGGAAAATCATCGGAGTCTGTCGCTATTGTTAAATCCCAAATTTCCTCTCTTGCTTCTTTCCCTGCACCTTTGCGACGCACATAAAATAAAGAAGGCTTTTTTCCGACACATTCATACATTAACTCATTGGCGCGATCGCGCCGCTCCCTAAAATCGGAATATGATTTCAAGGCAGCCTCACCTTCAAGATGGCGGATAAAACTATCAATTGCTGAAGCTATAAACGTATAGCCCCAATCTTCAGAGGTTGTTTTAGTAGTTTTCGAGGATTTTGCTGTTAGTTTATTTACCGCTAAACGAATGCGTTCTACTTCGGGTTCTGAGATTGTACTGGTATGACCTTTGACTACAATTTTGAGTTTTTCACAAATTAATAATAGCTTCTTGCTATCTAAATTTAATTCTTTTGCTAGTTCGTAGACTCTGAGTTTACTGTTATTCATCAACTATTACCTTTGTCCGTATTAGCCCAACCCTATTGAACGTTTTACGGATTTAAAAATACTTTTTGTAATCGCAAAAAGCATAACTATTATGACACCGTAAAAAAAGGCATTTAATAAAAATGCCCCAAGATTTAGATTCTGGATATCTTCAACCCCAATTCTCCCCCAGCCATGTACTGGTGAGCCAGCATTATCATCATGCAAGATTGCGAATGGGAAACCAGCAGTTAACGAATCACCACCTATACACGCACTTGAAGGACAGGGTTCTCTTGAGCAAAATCGGTTACAGCCAGGAGGATTCTGATACCACAGCGATAAAATAGTTAACGGAATTCCTAACAATGTACTTAATATTATTACTGTTATTGCTTTTCCCAATTTTCTCATCTAAGGGACTTCTAAAGAATAGAGGCTGTATCAAAGTTTATACTGTTGATAAACTTCACTAGCGGCGCGATGCAGTAGGGAATGTCGCCAAACTAAAGATTTCATATCATCAGCATAACCACCGCCAATGACGCAGGCGACGGGATAACCGCTACTCACACAAGTACTTAAAACCTGCATTTCACGGCGAAAAATGCCCGTATCGGTTAAGGCTAATTTGCCCAAGCGATCGCCTATATGAGGGTCAACACCAGCATCATAAAATACTAAGTCTGGCTTGACTTTAGACAATAAATCTGCTAGATAATTCGCCAAGGTTTGTAAATAAGCGTCATCTTCCATTCCCACCGGCAAAGGAACATCCAAATCACTGTTTTGTTTTGTACCGGGGAAATTGACTTCGCAGTGCATGGAGAAAGTAAAAACGCTGTCGTCGTCTTGGAAGATAAAAGCGGTGCCGTCTCCTTGATGAACATCCAAATCGACAATCAGGATTTTTTGGACGAGTCCGAATTTTTGTAAAACGCGACAAGCGATCGCTAAATCGTTGAAAATACAAAAACCAGACCCATAACTTGGAAAGGCGTGATGAGTTCCACCAGCCGTATTACAGGCTAAACCATGACTTAATGCCAGTTTTGCAGTGAGTATCGTACCACCTACCGCCACACAGGTACGATTCGCTAATGCTGGACTCCAAGGCAAACCAATGCGTCGCTGTGCTTTGGGGTCTAGAGTTCCTTCGCAATAAGCTTGAACGTAGCTTGGGATGTGGACTAACTCTATTAATTCTAGCGGTGGACGTTCGGGTGTGTGAAATTGTTCTTGATTCGCTACACCATCAGCTAACAGCAATTCGTAGAGTTGTCGGAACTTAGACATCGGGAAACGATGTCCTTCAGGTAATGGAGCAATATAATCTGGGTGGTAAATAATTGGCAAGTCCATAAGGAAAGACAATCTCAAGCAGCTAATCCGACAACAAGGTAAAATTTAGCCATAATCACAGTAAAAATGCTGTTCTTGTAAATCTAAAATTCCAAATTTAAATTAATATGATGGAATGGATTCCGCCCATAGCATTTATTCTAGCTGGCTTACTGGCTGGAATAATTGGTGAAAAAGTTATCTTCAAAAAACTGGAAATATTCGTTAATAATAAACGAATTGCGGGTGGGAATATTATATTTCACTCTCTCCACCGCATGACTTTTATTTGGTTTGTCATTGCCGGTTTTTTTTGGGCAGTTCTGAGCGCACCCCTCAAACCAGATATTGCATTAGTACTGCAAAAAATTCTGACGATCGCACTGCTGTATTCAGTAACCCTAGTTTTAGCCAGATTGACTGCTGGTTTTGTGAATTTATTTATTCGCAGAGCAGAAGGTGTTCCCACATCGCTAATTTCTAACCTTGCTAAAATTACTGTTTTAGCTTTGGGAACATTAATCATACTGCAAACGGTGGGTGTTCAAATTACCCCGATTATCACAACTTTAGGTATTGGTGGTCTAGCAGTTGGTTTAGCACTTCAAGACACACTCGCAAATTTGTTTTCTGGGTTTTACTTAATTATTTCTAAGCAAGTAAGAACCGGAGACTATGTAAAATTAGATGCTGGGCATGAAGGATATGTCATAGATATTTCTTGGCGCAATACGACAATTAAAGAAATTTCCAATAATGTCGTCATTGTTCCCAATTCTAAATTGTCTTCGGCAATTTTCACAAACTATCATTTACCCGCAAAAGAAATTACTTTAACAATGGATGTGGGTGTAAGTTATGATAGCGATTTGGAGCAAGTTGAAAAAGTGACTGTAGAAGTTGCTAAAGAAGTTATGCAAGAAATTGCACCGGAATTAAAAGAAAGTGAACCATATATCAGATTTCATACTTTTAATGATTTTAGTATAGATTTTACGCTTTATATGCGGGTAAGTGAATACTTTGATCAACGGATTGGAAAACATTTATTTGTGAAAAAATTACACAAACGCTATCAGCAAGCAGGGATTCAAATTCCTTTTCCGATTAGAAAAGTATATATGCAAGATAATTCAGCTATAGGAAAAAATTAGTATTTGCCACGTTAAACCTCATCTATGTTGAAACCTAGAGTTTTTTAAACGATATATTTATGTAGGTTGGGTGGAGTGAAACGCAACCCAACATTACCACCAAATTTTATGTTGGGTTACGCTAACGCTGCACCCAACCTACAAAACTAATCGCTAAGGCTGGGTGCAAATTAAATTGCTAATGCTCGTTTTTCTAATGGTAGTTCAAAGCGATCGCCTGGTTTCGGTTCAAGTACCCGTGTTGAAAGATTGTTTTTCTCTACTAACGAACGAAATTCCTCAGCAGTTCCTTTAGTCTGAATCAATTTCATCAGCAACCCTTCAAACGCCACATCACCACCAGCCGCAGTAGGTATTATTACTTGAGGTTGTAACGATTTTACTACTTCCAAAGCGCTATTTTTACCTTTAATAATCGGCCCCAGCAAAGGCAATGTCATATCAATAAACGGTGTAATCACTACATCAATGGGTGCAGATTGCTGAAGTTGTGGAGAATGATAACCGTGAGGCTCGTAGTATACAGTTAGACCACTCTCCAATTCTTTGAGGAGATAACTATTTTCTACCAAAGTGGGGCCAATGGGGGAGCCGGGGAAAGCCTTGATTTCAATTTGATTATTTAAAGTGAAAGTTTCACCATGAGCGAGAGTAGTAACTTGGGTGTAACCTAACTGCTGTACTACCTTGGCAGCATTGGGAGAGGCTACAACCTTGATGCTGTGGTCGAGTACCTGAAGCGTTGGTGGGTGAGCGTGGTCTTCTAAACCTTGAGACAGCAGGATCAGGTCAATATTATCTGGTATTGGGCGATTTTGCGATCGCGAACCTTTAAATAACCAATCCAAATTGCTGAAAATTAACGAACCAACCAGCCAAGGGTCAATCAGTATTCTTTTCCCACCAATTTCCAGTAACCAAGAGTTGCTGTCGAACCAAGTTAAAAACATAAATTTTGTGAAGATAACGCCTACCTTCATTATCAATCGTGTCAGCTTTCTTAGTAAGCACTCAGACCAATACCTAAATTCGTCCGGTTAAGTCTACACACGGGGTTTGTTTATGTCTGATCTTGGTTTTACTCACATTGCACTAGCAGTCAGTGATGTTGATGCAAGTATCTCATTTTATGCAAAGTATGCTCAGATGACAGTTGTGCATCATCGCATTGATCAAGCAACTCAATCAGATGTTGCTTGGATTAGCGACCTGACTAGACCTTTTGTAATTGTCCTAATTAAAGCAGCTAAAGTAGAAGGCGCACTGTCACCACAATCCCATCTTGGGGTAGCTTATCAGAATCGTGAGGAAATTGATCGCCTGTGCAATGAGGCACGCGCTGAGGGAATACTGCTAGATGGGCCAAATGACTGGGGCTTTCCGGTTGGTTACTGGGCTTATATTCGAGACCCTGATGGTCATACACTGGAAATTTCCTATGGTCAGGAAATTAGTTTTACAGTTGAGCAAGCTAGAGACGCGATTAATCGCGTCTCTTAAAAAAATAGTGTTACTTGTTACCAGGAGTACGCCCACCTTCATCGTTACTACCACCGTGAGGATGGGAATTGCCTGGATCACATCCCTCAGCACCATTACCAATTCCTTGGTTACAATGGCGACGTGGTTTGACACGCTCCATCGAATCCTCAGCTGCAACTTGTTGTTGTCTAACGACATACTGCGAAGAGATGTTTGCAACCCTTCCAGTACTAGACAGCGCTTGGTATATTAAAGCAGAGACTTCAGACCTGGTTGCTACCTGTTCAGCATTTAGCAAGTTCACATTGGGATAGTTGACGACTATACCGCGTTGTGTCAAAGCAGCAATCAGACTCCGATATTCAGGACGGATAGTATTTGCATCGCTGTAAACAGATAAGATTGTATCTGTGGAGCCAGTAGTTTGATAATTTAATCTCTGCGCTAATGCTACCAAAACATCAAGGCGAGAAAGCTTTTGGCTGGGGTTGAAATCCTTACCAATAACAGCGTTTAAAAAGCCCATTTGATAAACTTCGCTGATGGCATTGTAAGCCCAATATTGAGTTGAGACATCTTTAAATGCGATCGCTTGGCGAATTTTCCCCTTGGCAAAGGCTTTCCGCAGCATTGCTGCAAACTGGGCACGAGTTACCGGTGCATCTGGGCGGAAAGTCCCATCAGGAAAACCTTCGAGAATTTCCATTGCTGCCAATTTGGTAATAAAATTTTTAGCCCAGTAGTTTACGGAAACATCAGAAAAACCAACTTGCAGAGTTCGAGACATACTGATTTGGCGATAATTCATCAGCATTTGGCTAATGTCGTAGCTAGAGTTATCGCTGACTTCCATCACCTGCACCAAACTACCTGGATTAGCTTGCAAAACATCTGCCAAGTCGGAACTAAAAGCCTTAACGAACGACTGACGGACTAAAGCATAATCTCCCTGAGTGAAAGAGAGGGGATAAACACTAGTTTTGGCAATTGTTGACAAACCTTCTACTTGGAACTGACTACCTTGAAAGGTTTGGGAACTGCTCAGGAAAATAACACCTTGGTTTCTGATTTGGGTAAAGTAGTCGTAAGTGGTGGCATTTGTGTCAATAATGCCGTCTTGGTCAGCATCAAGACCATAAACAGTACGAACGACTTGGTATTCATTAGGTTTGGCTGACAAAATCAGGTTAACTGTGGTATTTGCCGGCAAACATTCAAATTCGCTGTAGCCAATAAAGCGGTTTTGAATATCATATAATCGCACGACGATGCGATCGCTAGCTTTTAACCCCTTAACAAATTTTGCTTTTTGCTTAATCTTGTATTTATAATCGCCCAAAAACCGCTCTTGTAAATAATTATTATCACTTTTACTCTTGACAGAAACGCGGGCAATTACCTCTGAAAAAGTATTTGCTGGTTGCCAAATCGCAAGGCTAAAACCTGTTTTTTTCCCTTTTGCCGAAACTTTATTACTATTTACCTGAGTGCGATTCGTTGTTTCTACTTTTTTATCAGCTAAAAGTTGTTGATTTGTGGAATTATCAGATATTTGGGCAACGGTAGTAGAGAACCCTAAAGCTGCCGATGCGGAAGCTATTGGCGAAAATATTGCCACAGAGGTTACAGCTAGAACAAATTTGCTCATTTGAGCAAAGTAACTTTGATTCATGTATTTCATCTCACACTACCATTCGTCTAATAAGTCAAGGCATACTAAGTACCTCTTGACCTATTAATCCCTTGGAGTATATAGAACTAACATCTAAATCAGTGGAGAGTGGAAAGAGACGCGGTTAATCGCGTTATAAGGTCAGAGAACATTACTATATTAAAGAAACACTTTATTAATCTTAATAATGACTGTAAGTACACAGCAGCTTGCAACTCAAGACGCTTTTGAAAAATTCTTTTGGACTTGGCAGGGCTACAAAATTCAGTACACTGTCATGGGTACTGGACGACCTCTGGTACTGGTTCATGGCTTCGGTGCTTCTATTGGACATTGGCGCAAAAATATCCCAATTTTAGCTGATGCTGGCTACCAGGTATTTGCCATAGACCTTTTAGGTTTTGGCGGTTCCGATAAAGCGCCTATTGATTACAGTGTGGAAGTTTGGGTGAAACTGCTGAAAGATTTTTGCACAACACACATCCAAGAACCTGCTGTATTTATTGGCAACTCTATCGGCGCACTTTTGAGCTTGATTGTACTGGTAGAACATCCAGAAATTGCTGCTGGTGGTATTTTAATAAACTCTGCGGGTGGTTTGAGTCATCGTCCTCACGAATTGAACCCGCCGCTACGGATGGTGATGGCAGCTTTTAATCGGTTTGTGCGATCGCCAATCACAGGTAAATTTGTCTATAACCGCATCCGCCAAAAAGCCCAAATTCGCCGTACTCTCTACCAAGTTTACCGCGATCGCCAAGCCGTCACCGATGAATTAGTCGATTTACTTTATACACCCTCTTGCGACCCAGGAGCGCAACAAGTCTTCGCTTCCATTCTCACAGCCCCTCCTGGCCCAAGTCCAGAGGAACTTTTGCCCAAAGTAGAACGTCCTCTATTAGTAATTTGGGGTGCTGATGATCCTTGGACCCCAATTACCGGGGCAAAGATTTACGAAGAGGCGCGTGAGAATGGCAAAGAAATCAAAATAGTCCCCATTCCTAATGCTGGTCATTGTCCGCACGATGAAGTTCCAGATGTTGTCAATGCCCAGATTATCGATTGGCTAACGCAAAATTAGTAATTTCATGCCAAGACGCAAATGCAAAGATATTTTCTGTCCACGCGTCTTGGCCTATGCAGAGTAGAAATGGGGCTAACAATCTGGGTCACTCAATTTTAGATTCTAGATTTTAGATTTTAGATTGAACAGGCAACCAAACGGCATCTACAAGCACAAATTTCACTGTTGCCTGTTGCCTATTCCCTATTCCCTCTCCCAAAAGGATTGACAGAATCAAACTCGTATGGTGTGTAATGGAGCTTGATGTGCGTAATGGACATAAAGAGGTAATTCCCTCAAATCACCATCCAGATTTTTCTCAACAAGGCTATCAAGTTCTCAGCGAACTAGGACGCAACCGAGAAGGAGGACGAATTACTTATTTAGCTAATGTCCTCAACTCTAAGCAACAGGTAGTGATTAAAGAGTTTTGTTTTGCTCGGGCCGATGCTGATTTGTCAGGTGTGAAAGCATATCAGCGCGAAATTGAAATTTTGCAGCAACTCAATCATTCTCGCATCCCTCGCTATATAGATTCTTTTGAAATACCAGGGGCTTTTTATCTGGTACAGGAACATAAAAATGCCCCATCTTTAGGCTTAAAAAATAGCTTTCATCCAGAAGAAATTAAGCAAATTGCTCTGTCAATTTTAGAGCTTTTAGTTTATCTACAAAAACAAGCTCCGCCAATTATTCATAGGGATATCAAACCAGAAAATATTTTGGTTGATGAGCAACTAAATGCTTATTTAGTTGATTTTGGATTAGCTAGGATACAGGGTGCAAAAATAGCTCTTAGCAGCTTTGTAGCAGGAACCCCAGGTTTTATGCCACCAGAAGAACAGTTTGGTCATTCCTTGACTGAGGCATCAGATTTATATAGTTTGGGAGCAACACTAATTTGCTTACTCACTAATACCCGTTCTGTTGATATTGGAAAATTAATTGATGATAACTACCGCTTTAATTTCCAGCAATTAGTTCCTCAAATCAGTCCGCGTTTTCGGTGGTGGTTAATGACAATGGTGGAACGTAACCGAAACCGTCGCTATGCTAATGCGGCTATTGCTTTAAAAGCACTTGAGCAAATTGAGGTTATTGGTACTGCCACTGGAATAGATAATTTAATCAGTACAATCAAACCTATAAAACGAGCTACAGTGCTGGGACTAGCCACTGTTATTACACTGGCTGCAATGGGGGCAACTTTGATGAGTTGTCAGCCTGGTAGTGCGGTTAGACAATTGCTGGAAGCTAGAGAATGTCAAAGCTGGGATTTAAACGCAAGTTGCCAAGAAAAAACCGGACATTAAGATTAATTAGGTTGCATCTGGCTAAGGATTACAGTCGTTTCCAATTGAATAGACTACACGAGTACCTTTCTAAAGGGAGGGTTAGGGTGGGGTAATCTATCGCAAACATTTTTTGAATTGCTATAACTAAAAGGATCAACAATGGTTCAATTTATTCAAGGAAGAGATATAACCTTAGCCCAACTCATCGATCAATTTGGGCTACAACGTGCAGACAACGAACAGTTTTTTTCAGAGTGGCAGCAAGATTTACCTGAGTTGAGTGATTTAGAAAAGCAATCTCTCAACGAAGTCAAGGCAGAATATTTGCATTTATCACGCTACCAAATTTTAGAACCTGTAGTCAAAATGGTGGTGCTATCTCCACTATTGCGTCTAGCAGGTTTTTATCAACCGCCTTTTTACATTGCGTCAGAAGAAGAGGTCAGAATTTCTTCTGAAGATGAAGGCACAATTATTAGAGGACGTATTGATATCTTGGTGTTTCATCCTCCATTTTGGGTTCTCGTTGTTGAGGCAAAACGAGCAGAATATTCTTTAGAGGTAGCAATTTCTCAAGCATTAGCTTATATGTTGGCTAATCCTGGTAATGATAAACCTACGTTTGGTTTTGTAACCAATGGTCGAGAATTTCAATTTATTAAGTTGACGAAACAGGATACACCAAGATATGCATTATCTTATACACTGTCGCTCAATCGTGGAGATGACCTAGATACTGTGGTAAAAGTGTTAAAACGTCTAGCTTATTTAGTCCGTAATTCGTAGTCTCCGTGCTAACATACCCTACCAAATTTGTATTTTATAATTTTTAATTTTTACTTGATTGCGCCAAAGGGGAACGAGGTTTCAGGTTTTCAATGCGTAAGTCCTGACGAATAAAGCTGAAGAGATTACACAGTAAGCTTCTAAGTCATTGTACTTCAACCACCTCGCAAAGTTTAAATATAGAGGTGGAGCGATCGCTCGCTAAAAAAGAAATGCGTAGGCGAAGCCCATCGTTCGCGTAACGTCTCGCAGAGAAGATATCGCAGTTCTGAACTCGGTGTTTCGAGTTCCGAACACGAATGATCGAGCAAAAAGGTTGAAATTCCGAGTTCCGAACACGAATGACCGAGCAAAAAGGTCGAACTTCCGAGTTCCGAACACGAATGACCGAGCAAAAAGGTCGAACTTCCGAGTTCCGAACACGAATGACCGAGCAAAAAGGTCGAAGTTCCGAGTTCCAAACACCAAGAGCCGAGTAAAAAGGTCGAAGTTCCGAGTTCAAAGCTTGAAGTTCCCAGTTAAGTCAGCAAATAGCCGCTCTATATTTGGCTTAATTTCTACAATCCAGCGAATCTGTATGGTATTATTAGCAACTAATTGTCCGTCACTATCTAGGTAGATGACCTCTGGCTGGGTCGGCGGTTGGATTTGCGATACCATGCCCTAAGAAGGATATTTAATCGGGATGCTTCCAAATTAGCTGACTCTTAAGGATGTCTGCGCTATGAATCTGGAAGGATAACTAACTAAAACAGTACGATTGTTCTACTATAAACTAATTAAAGATAGTATTATTAAGGACTGTTTCATAAGAAACTCCTTCTTCGCCGCCCAATATGTCAGACAAACAGCTAGCAGCATCCTTGAATGGACATCTTCCGTACCCCAGCCACAACAGCCAGAATACCATTCGGATTCGGGGTGCTAGGCAGCATAATCTGAAAAATATTGACTTGGAATTGCCACGCGATCGCTTAATCGTATTCACTGGCGTTTCTGGTTCTGGTAAGTCTTCCCTAGCCTTTGATACCATTTTCGCTGAAGGGCAACGTCGCTATGTCGAATCCCTCAGCGCCTACGCACGGCAATTTTTAGGACAACTGGATAAGCCGGATGTAGAAGCCATTGAAGGCTTAAGTCCAGCAATTTCTATTGACCAAAAGTCAACGTCTCATAACCCCCGTTCCACTGTGGGTACAGTTACAGAGATTTACGACTATTTGCGGCTGTTATTTGGTCGGGCTGGTGAACCCCATTGTCCGATATGCGATCGCTGTATTGCACCCCAGACAATCGATGAGATGTGCGATCGCATCATGGAATTACCAGATCGCACCCGCTTCCAAATTCTTGCACCCGTTGTCAGGGGGAAAAAAGGCACACATCGTAAGCTTTTGTCAAGTCTGGCTTCTCAAGGTTTTGTCCGCGTGCGGATCAATGGCGAGATCCGCGAACTGTCAGATTCTATTGAATTGGATAAAAATTTTACCCACACCATCGAAGTGGTAATTGACCGCTTGGTGAAAAAGGCTGATATCCAAGAGCGTTTGGTTGATTCCCTGTCTACATGTCTCAAGCAATCGGGTGGGATTGCAGCCATTCTGGTGAGTCTACTTGGTGACGACGGACAAGAAAAAGAAGAAGAGTTAGTATTTTCGGAAAATTTTGCCTGTCCAGAACATGGCGCGGTAATGGAGGAACTATCACCGCGATTGTTCTCCTTTAACTCGCCTTATGGTGCTTGTCCACACTGTCATGGCATCGGGACTTTAAGAAGATTTGCGCCAGACTTGATTGTACCCGACTGGGAAGCGCCAGTTTATGCTGCGATCGCGCCTTGGTCAGAAAAAGATAATTCTTATTACTTGGAATTACTTTATAGCGTGGGGCAGATTTATGGATTTGAGTTACAGACAAATTGGAGCAAGCTGACAGAAGAGCAGCAGCAAATTATTTTGTTTGGCGAGAAAGATGAACGAGCCGCAGAAGCTCAAAGGAAGCAGAGTTTTAAAGGTGCTATTCCAATTTTGCAACGCCAATATGAAGGTGGTTCGGAATTAATTAAACAAAAATTAGAGCAGTATTTAATCGATCAGCCGTGTGAAGTTTGTAAGGGTAAACGGTTAAAACCGGAAGCCTTGGCGGTGAAGTTGGGACAATATGGAATTTTAGAATTGACTACCGTATCAATTCGGGATTGTCGGGAGAGAATTGAGCAATTTAAGTTGAGCGATCGCCAGTTACAAATTGCTGATTTAGTCCTGAGAGAAATCAAAGCCAGATTGCAATTCTTGTTGGATGTAGGTTTAGATTATCTCACCCTTGACCGTCCCGCCATGACCCTTTCCGGTGGCGAAGCCCAACGGATTCGTCTAGCAACGCAAATTGGTTCTGGATTAACAGGAGTTCTCTACGTTTTAGATGAACCGAGTATTGGTTTGCATCAACGAGATAATGGCAGGTTGCTCAAAACCTTAACTAAATTGCGCGATTTAGGTAATACATTGATTGTCGTTGAACACGATGAAGAAACAATTCGCGCAGCTAACCACATTGTTGATATCGGCCCCGGTGCAGGAATTCACGGCGGAAATATTATCGCCCAAGGTGATTTTGAGGCATTATTAGCAGCAGAAGATTCCTTGACGGGTGCATATTTATCAGGAAGGCGAGTAATTACCACACCAGCAGAACGCCGAGAAGGAAATGGGCGCAGTTTGGGAATTAAAAATGCCCATCGCAACAATTTACAGAATATAGATGTAGACATTCCATTAGGTAAACTCGTCTCCATCACTGGTGTGTCTGGTTCTGGCAAATCTACCCTGATTAACGAATTACTGTACCCATCTCTGCAACACCATTTAACTAAGAAAGTTCCCTTACCCCGACATTTGGATAAAATTCAGGGATTAAACGCGATTGATAAAGCGATCGTTATCGATCAATCTCCCATTGGACGCACACCACGTTCTAACCCTGCAACTTACACAGGAATTTTCGATGCCATTCGAGATGTATTTTCCCAAACAGTAGAAGCCAAAGCTAGGGGTTACAAACCTGGACAATTTTCCTTCAACGTTAAAGGTGGACGTTGCGAAGCTTGTAGCGGACAGGGTGTAAATGTTATTGAAATGAACTTTCTCCCTGATGTTTACGTGCAATGCGAAATTTGTAAAGGTGCAAGATACAACCGCGAAACTTTGCAAGTGAAGTACAAAGATAAGTCAATTTCTGATGTACTGAGAATGACAGTTGAGGAAAGTTTAGACTTTTTCCAGAATATACCCAAAGCGATCGCGCGTTTGCAAACTTTATTTGATGTCGGCTTGGGTTATGTCCAATTAGGACAACCTGCGACTACCTTATCTGGTGGTGAAGCGCAACGGGTAAAATTAGCAACAGAACTATCTCGACGCGCCACAGGAAAGACACTTTATTTAATCGATGAACCGACAACAGGGTTATCTTTTTACGATGTTCACAAATTATTAGATGTGTTGCAAAGATTGGTAGATAAAGGTAATTCAATTTTAGTAATTGAACACAACTTAGATGTAATTCGTTGTTCTGACTGGGTAATAGATTTGGGGCCAGAAGGTGGCGACAAAGGAGGAGAATTGATTGCTGTGGGTACACCGGAGGAAGTTGCAAAAAATCCCAGGTCTTATACTGGGCAATATTTAAAGCAGGTGTTGAAACAGTATCCTGCGGTAAAAAAATAGTACGGTGCTTTAGTGAAACCTAACACACCTGATACAGTAATTTGAAAATGGTGTCTTTGGCTTCACTTTAATGCACCTTATAATTGAATCTAATTCTTTTCTAGAAATCTCAAAATGTATATTAATAAATCTCTATATAATAATATTGAAGAATGGAGAAACAGAGTTGCTAATGCACATTATAATCAACTACATAGACAACTAGATTATTTTTTAGGAAAATTAGAAAATACATCCCTTCTCAACTCTATATTATTAGAGTTACAAATAGTAACTAATAGTTTTGGAATTAATCCTAGAGAAAAATGTAGAGATGCATTAAGAGGTGGGATGCTTTTTTCTATATTTGAAAATAAAAAGTTTCTAGATGAAACTGAGCGTGTGATATATCACTATAATTTATTAAAAATCTTACAAGAAGATGATACACCTTTATATTTAAATTCCTCTGTGATTGATGGCACTACGCAGCCATCAGAAAGACCAAGATTGTTTGTATCTCAATATATTGATCCATTAGTATATTACATCCAAGATAAACTTGATGAGAGTAGTACAGTTTTATATTTGTTAGAAAAATACAAGCAACGATGTGAATGGTTTTTTAAAGAGGAACTTCGCAAACTTTATGAGGATAATCAAGGTAATCCAGATAAACAAGGTAAACAAGAAAAAGTTTTAGATAAAGATTTAAGAAAGTTTCTATTTGACCAAGGTATTGATTATCCATTATCACAACCTCCATCGCCATCGGGTGAAGCAGATATAGTAAGTCTTTTAAATACCAAAGATCCATTAGTACTAGAAGTCAAAATTTTTGATAGAAATAATAATAATTATGGTAAGAATAGAATAATAGATGGCTTCAAACAAATAGTTAAATATGCAAATGATTACAATAAATCTATAGGCTATTTATTCTTATTCAATTTTGATAGTGCTGAAATAGATATAGTTACAAATTCTGGAAACTCTAATTTTCCAGTCAGAATCTTTTTTAATGGAAAAACATATTTTATTATTACTGTTAATATATATCAATTCAATACTAAAAGTGCTAGTAAAATTAAAGGTAAATTACAAAAATTCACTATTCTTGAAGAAGAACTTACAGTAGAAGCAATATCATAGCTTGAGTAGATGAAACTGCACTTAGTATAAAGAAATAGTTATTGTGTTTTATTATGTTAACTTTCTTTTATCATTATAATTCACCATGTATCTAATTAGTTGTTTCTCCCCTTTGCCAAAACTGCCGTAGAATCTCCCCTGGCTTTCTATCCCAAGTGTCAATATGTTCGTAGATCAAATTATCTTGGTTTAATTTATACGTTGAATAGCCATTAAAAAGCAAACCAGCTTTCCAAGGAACGCGTAACACTCCCCGCACCGTCCACTTTGCTAAAATCGTATCTTCGGCTGACTGAGATACTTCATGTACATCAAAGTAAATTTGGGTAAAAAATAGCCGAGCGTGAAATCGCAATGTCCAAAATATAATGCGATAGTTAAATTTGTATTTGAATGTATTTACCGGGTCTTTAAAATAGATATCCTGTGTATAAATATCATAAGAAATATCTTTTTCAAAAAGTGTTGGTAAATCCTCTTTTAAAGTTTTAATTACTTGTTCTAATGATAATTGAGATTCCACGCGCCTTTTCCCTTAAAAAATCTTTTTTAACAACCTTTGCCAAATTGAAGATGACTTCCTATTACTCACACCACCCGCACTCAAATCTGACAGAGTAGGAAATGATGCAGACTTAGCATAGGGGCCATTTCGCAAAACTTTAGCTAGGGTATTGTTATTTTCGCGCAAACCTTCGTAAAAAAAGAATACCTCTCCTTGAATCCCAAGTTGGCGATTGTATTCAATTGCCTGCACCAGATATTCTGGACTAATACAATAACTACCAAGTTTCATCAGTATTCCCGGTGCTAACTTCGGCAACGTCGCATCTGTGAACTGCTGGTTTACTAGTTTATCAGCGATCGCAGCGTAACTCCTAAAGTCACGGCGATAAATCTGCGGCTGAATCATATCAACAATTCCCCGCTTCAGCCATGTGGGTGAGTCTTGCAGATATTCCTGGAATGCCCAATCATGGATATTAGGTGCGATCGCTACTAGCAAATTAGGATTAACTGCTTTCACCTCCCTGTAGAGACGCGCCAAAAAGTTAGTAAGAATATCTGCACGCCACTGTAACCATTGCCTATCCTTGAGATTCTGCGGCGGATTGCGATCGAATTCTTGGCGATAGCGGCTGACAGTTCCCTCATCATAGCCACCTTCACAGGGGAATGCTGGGAAGCGATCATCACCTTGAATACCATCCACATCGTAATTATTCGCAACTTCCAGCACCAAGTTCAAGAAGAATTCCTCTACCTGTGAGTCGAGTGCATTCAACCACTCAAAGCCGTTTTTCTTCAGTAAATTACCGTTATAATCACGCGCAGCCCATTCCGGTTTTTTCTGTAAAAGTACACCGCCATTCAAATTGTAAGAACTAGCAAAACCGTATTCAAACCAAGGAATTACTTTTAACCCAACTCGTCGCGCCTCAACCACCACCTCTTCTAAAGGGTCACGGCCTACAGACATAGGGTCAATTTCGACTCCAAATGTCTCCCGCATTGTTTGACTAGGATACAGAGTTACTGCCTTGTTCCAAACAACGGGAAACACCACATTAAATCCTGTCTCAGCCAGAAAATTCATCGCCTCAGCAATACGTTCCTTTGACCTGAGAACTTTACTATCAGTAGTAGTCAGCCAGATACCACGGGTTTCTATTATTGCCATTTCTTTGAAGAAGAATTCAGGGGTCAGAATTCAGGAGTCAGAAGCAATTAGTAGGCCAAATTTTCTTATTTTGTGGGGGTTTTAAACCCGATTATTCGTCCACCAATCGTACAGAATACCCAACTGAATTCTGACTCCTGACTCCTGAATTCTGTTTGATAAATTGAAATTCTCAGCACCGCACCATCTAAACATTGACTAGCCGACGATACCGCGCCTGTACTATTGTGTAAATTCCATAAGCAACCAAACCTAACGCCACAATACCCAAAAGCCATGCTCCGTTAGGCTGTTGCGCTAGCGTCTGTAATACTTCATCCAAACCTTCTGCGGTAGCGGCGTTAGATTGCCTTGCAGCTTCAATTAAAAACCAACCGATAATACAAAATACTATACCCCGTGCCGCCAAACCAAATCTGGAAATCCTCATTACCCATTGGGCTTGTGTGTTGCTTAATTGAGTTAAATTGAGTTCTTTACGAAATTTGCCACTAAAAGCTTGATAAAACTGATAGAAACCTAGAGCAATTACAAACACCCCTACAGTTCCAACTAACCATTCACCAAAGGGTTGAGAAAGCAAACGTGCTGTCGAATCTTCAGTAGAATCACTACTGTTTTTAGCGCTGCCTGTACCCATAACGATTTTCACAGCACTTAAGGCTAAACTTGCATAAATCAAGCCATTAACTGCGTAACCAATTCGCACTGCCAAACCTTTGGCATCATTACCTTTCTTTTCTGGGTCTTTAATTGCCTGTACAAAACGCCAGATTACATATCCGATCAAGCCAATTGCAACTAAAGCCAGTAAAAATTTACCAAATGGCTGGTTGACGATTGTTTGGAGAGCGCCTTGGGTATCAGTTGTTTTACCACCTGTGCCAAAAGCCGCCTGTGCTGCCAGTAGTCCAACTATACCGTAAACTACTCCCTTAGAAACATAGCCAAATCGTCCCAGTCGCTCAACCCACAATGAAGCATGGTTTGTCAACTGTTGTGTCATGGTATTTGGGAAGAATTATATCTATCTTTTATTTACCAAAATTTAGCCACAATTCATATCTACCCCAGGGCAAATTGTCTAATATTTTTGCAAAAAATTATCATCGTAATACTGTCTTTTAATAGATGTGAGGCTTCTCAAAATAATATTACATTTATAAAGTACGGTATTATTATTTTGTATTTTTTAATGCTGAATTTGGATTAATTATGTCTCTAATCGAAACTTCTTGGAAACACGAATATATAACTACCAATGGGGTAAAACTACACTATGTTACCCAAGGTGAAGGGCCATTAATGTTGATGTTGCATGGGTTTCCTGAGTTTTGGTACTCTTGGCGGCATCAAATACCAGAATTTGCCCAAAATTTTAAAGTTGTCGCCCTTGACTTGCGTGGTTATAACGATAGTGATAAACCAAATGAGCAATCAGCTTATGTCATGGATGAATTTATCAAAGATATTGAGGGAGTAATTAAAGGATTAGGATACCAGAAATGTGTTTTAGTTGGACATGATTGGGGTGGTGCGATCGCTTGGAATTTTGCATACACTCACCCCGAAATGTTAGAACAATTAATTATTCTTAACCTGCCTCATCCTACCAAATTTGCCCAAGGGTTACGCACTCCCCAACAGTTGCTACGTAGCAACTATATATTCCTCTTTCAACTACCGTGGATACCAGAATTACTTTTACAATCTTCCGACTACCAAGCTATTGAAACAGCTTTTAAAGGTACAGCAGTTAACAAAAGTGCTTTCACCAAAGCGGATATTGACGCATATAAAAATGCTGCGGCAAAACGCGGTGCCTTGACAGCAATGTTGAATTATTACCGCAATATTTTTCAGCAGAGAATGCTAAATCCAAGTTGGGGCGTTCTGGAAGTACCAACACTGATGATTTGGGGAGAAAATGACACTGCACTCGGCAAGGAACTAACCTATGACACCGCAGCTTATGTCCGAAACTTTCAAATCAAGTATATTCCTGATTGTGGTCATTGGGTGCAGCAAGAACAGCCGGAATTGGTCAATCAGTATATGCAAGAATTTCTAATAGACCTAACCTAATTTGCGAATTTACGATCAAATCAATTGACAAAGTATAAATACTTATCAAAAGTCCAAATTATGCCAGCCTTTAAAAATATTTAACAGAGATTTAACACTGGCAGCTTTTTAGGGTTTATCGGGTAAAAATCGACCAGAAACAGGATATATGGAATTTTTTATCTCGATATTATAGCAAGTTCATATCATAACCAACTTGTTAACGCATAGGATACATTGACCTCACGAAGTTTAGTGAGATAATAGAGTTGTGAGGGACAGAACGGACGCAACTTGATTATTAAGGGGGAAAATATATGAAACTCCAGCTATTAGCGGCCATGGCCTTAGCAACTCCCCTATTTTTCGCTAGCTCGGTTAGAGCCGAAAATCCGCAGGATTTACAAAAGCTGCTTTCAACTGGGGAATGTATCCAGTGCAATTTGTCGGGAGCTAACCTCAGTGGTGCTCATTTAATTGGTGCTGACTTGAGAGGCTCGAAGCTCGAAGGAGCAAACCTTGTAGGGGCTAACCTCGAAGGTGCTGACTTAACAGGTGCTAATTTGGCAGGTGCTAACCTAACATCAGCTTATGTAAGCAATGTTAATTTGAAGCAAACCAATCTTAACGGAGTAAATTTTACCCGCGCTACGATTCACGATTCTAATGTGTATAAAGCATCAATGAATGATTTAAATCTTACTGATGCCGAAATATTTAACACTGGAATCGGGATTGGTGGAGAAGATGCCGAAATTCCCGATTGGAAATAAGCTGAACTGAGTAGGCAGGTGAAAATAAACACAACATTAGATAAACTGGTTTTTTGCCAGCATTATCTTTAAAATCTGCCTATACAATAAATAAAAAATGAAACCCCTCTTGCTTGTAATCACTTTACTATGACGCAAGCAGAGGGGGTTTCTTATTGGGATTGAGCCGATTTGTCTTGGTGCTATTTTAAAAGCACATAATCAATGATGCTAGTTCCTACAGGGAAAACTCACTATCAAATTCGGAAAGTGAGGATGAAAGCGGTTATCGCACCGTAGCAATCTCAAACTCTTCCCACTTCTTTACTCGGCATTGTTTCGCTGACTATAGCCCTGCAAACCACTCATAGCCCTGATCCTCCCAATAGCCTTTAAGAGGTAACAAATTGCTGACGAATGTAATTTGAGTCACCCACTTGCTTTGCTTATAGCCTAGTTTAATTGGGGATGCTAGGCGCATAGGCGCACCATTATCAACTGATAATGGTTGTCCATTCTTTTGATAAGCCATCAAGGTTTGGGGATGTACAGCAGAGGAAAGATCCCAGCTTTCATAGTAGCCATCAGCAGATTTAAAGTAGACATAACGGACGTTTGACTTCGGCTGTACCAGCGCTACTAAGTCTCGCAGTCGCACGCCTCCCCATTGAACTATCGCAGCCCAGCCTTCAACACAGACATGGCGAATTACCATTGAAGTCAAGGGAAGTTTTTCAATATCCCCCATACTTAATTGCATCGGGTTACTAACCTCGCCATCAATCTTCAGGCGAAACTGCGCCGGATCAATTTGCGGCGTGAAGTCAAAGGAATTGATTAACAATTTGTCTGCTTCTATGGCACTAACAGGAAATTCTGGAACTGGTTTCTGACTTAACAGGAGTGCTTCTAGACGTTGGTTTAGTGGCTCAGATATTTGCCGCAGATTATCTGAGAACAAATTTGTCCCACAGCCACCTAAAAGAAAGCCTACCCCTGAAAGTCCAGATAGTTGCAATAATTGGCGACGGGATAAGGTGCGTTTGGGAAGAATCAGACTCATATTACCTCTACAGGAACATAGACTTAACTAGACGGATGCTTCCTACCTTCAGGGCAAGTAAGGAATGAGCAATTGTAAACAGTATGACTGTGGGAACAGTGATAAAGTGAACAGTGCGTAGAGTTTGCCAACTACCAAACAGCCCCGAAAGCCAATGCAGTTGGGCAGGTTTGTACATCGCCAGACCACTCAAGATTGCCAGCAGTAGCACTGGAATGATAGCAGTATAAACTAGCCGATGCCATGCGTAATTTTTGCGCTTTGGGTTCTGACTGACTTGCAATGCTTTTAAGTCACCACCATCGGCAAAGCGACGCTGCCAACGACGAGTTACAAAGATATAAAGCCCATACCAAAGTAAGTTCAGCGAAAATAGCCACATAGCAGCAAAATGCCAGTGTCTGCCACCCCCAAGCCAACCTCCCAGCAAGATAAAGTCAGGAAAATGCCAACCTGCACGCCCGCCAAATACCGGATTAGCATTATAGATTTGCAGTCCGCTAGTAATCATCAACATGAGACTGATGATATTAATCCAGTGAAAGGTCTTTGATAGAAAAGTCTGACTTGGTGTTGAGCGGACTTTGCGTTTAGATGAGATCATACCAATTTTGGATTTTGAATTTTGGATCTTAGATTTTTAGATTGTTCCCAGCCAGACTTTTGGATTGGGTCTTCTAATCCAAAATCTAAAATTGGCACGCTTATGGCTGTCTCATAGAGGTTGAGTAGGAAAAAACGGAGCCAGCCAAAGTTGTATCTGGACATCCCAACCGAGAAGAATAGCAATTGCTGTTGCTGCGATCGCTACGCCACCTACGCGCTGTAAAACTGTACTATGGGCGCGGAGATTGAGGATTCGTTGGCTGAATACTCGTCCACCGTAAGCGATCGCTAATAAAGGTAAACCTGCTCCGATTCCATAAACAACCAGTAGCCAAAATGCACCTGCGACTTGATGATTAACTGCCGCTAGGACTAAAATTCCTCCCAAAACCGGCCCAGCACAGGGAGTCCACAAAAGCCCTAACTGAGTTCCTAGCCAAAACTCACCCACAAGTCCAATTCGTGGAGGTTTTTTAGCCAAATTACCGACTGGAATATAAGTAAATATTCGGTAACTCCATGTGGGGAAAATTGCAATTAATCCCAAAAATAAAAGAAGTGCGATCGCGCCACTCCGTAATAAATTAGCCAAACCTGTAAACCAGACTGATGTTACACCGAGTAAGCTACCTGCCAGCGCAAAACCAGCGATTAATCCCCCTACCAGTGCGACTGGGCCGTAAGTATGCGATTGGAGCGAGCGCCCTAATAGCACAGGTAAAATCGGTAAAACACAGGGTGAAAGGACATTCAAAACTCCCCCCAATAAAGCCAGACTAATTGATAAAGTAGAAGTCGTCATAATTGCTTCTACCCCAATAGCTGGCGGATAGTTTGCTCTATTTTTTCGTATGCCCCTTCACCAATATGGTCATATTGTAGTAAACCCTGGCGATCGGCTATAAATATATGGGGCCAATACTGATTTTTGTAAGCGTTCCAAGTTTTATATTCGTTATCAACCGGAACCGGATAAGTAATTTGGTGTTGTCGTAACGCCTTTTTTATATTATTCGGATCTCGCTCAAAAGCAAACTCTGGTGTGTGGATACCAATCACCTTGAGTCCCTGCGACTCATACTGTTTATGCCATCTAGTGATGTAAGGCAGGGTACGCTGGCAGTTAATACAAGCAAAAGTCCAAAACTGGATCAGAATAACACTGCCTTTGAGGTCAGCGATCGACAAAGGAGTAGAATTAAGCCACTGACTGATACCCTGAAACTCTGGTAAATTATTACCTGCTGGAGTTTTCACTGTAATGGTTTCTGAGTCTTGCGTCTTGTTACTTTTTGCAGGAGATATGGAAGGGGCATTCACTTTTCTGAAGTTGGAGAATGTTGTAGCTGCACCGATTCCGACAACCCCTAACCCAAGATAAAAAAGTAACTGACGGCGGCGGAGCAGGTTGTGATTCATCAGAATTTCTCCTGTTGAGGTCAAAGCGCCAAAGTATAGGGATTAGCTCAAGATCGTCTTGGTAAGCAGCCCCTAATGTTAGTAAAAGAAAAGTGAGATGCAAAGGCTGTGGCTAAGGCTTGGTGGAAGCCGGAGATTGCTTCATAGCATCGCCAGCTTTGTCTTTACCCATTGCATCTTTACCCATTGCATCGCCAGCTTTATCCTTACTCATTGCATCTTTGCCCATTGCACCGCCAGCTTTATCCTTACTCATTGCACCGCCAGCTTTATCCTTACTCATTGCATCGCCAGCTTTATCTTTACTCATTGCATCGCCAGCTTTATCCTTACTCATTGCATCGCCAGCTTTATCCTTACCCATTGCATCGCCAGCTTTATCCTTACCCATTGCATCGCCAGCTTTATCCTTACCCATTGCATCGCCAGCTTTATCTTTACTCATTGCAGGAGAGGCTTCAGGGGAAATTTGATTGTTGCTTGCAGGACTGCTAGAGCAAGCAGTGAGACTGGTCGTTAAGCTTAAACCAGCAATTAAACAAAGTATTTTCCAGTTCATAGTCTTCTTTCGTCCTTTGGATAGTTCTTTTTGTATTGATTGACTCAGAGAAAATTAAGCTCCGAGCAGATTCATAAACGCTATTGAGATAAAGAAGATGCCTTCTTGTAGAGGATTTCATCAGACACTTGTTACTGATGTTTGATTTATCCCGAACATCTAAAGTATCTCTATAACGGCTGAGAGCTTATTGAAACTAAGCCATAATTTTCATAAATTTATCCCTTGAGAAAATTTAGTTAATTCTCAGCATTTTCTCAGGTATTCATGGTAACTCAAAGCCAGAATCTAATTTAGGTATTATTTCAGCAAAATCTCATAGTGAAGAATGTAGAGATTTTGCACTGCTACGTCTATACAAGGGTTCTGGATAACGCACGTTTAATTTATGGAGATGTTTAATCCTAAGAGTTTCAGAACAAACCTATCTCTGGCTGGCTATCCTGAACTTTGGAACATCCTAAAAAATTGGTGCTTAAGACTTAATATACGATGCCTAATATTTTGTTAGTGAAGAATATCTGCGCTTTGATAATCCTGATACTAATCTATGGACAACAGATGAAAAAAGCGACTTTTATAATATTTATTGCAAATCTGACCATTATGCCAGCGCTAACTAGCAATTAGGGTGGGCACTATTACCCACCCTAAAACTCTAACTTGCTACTGCTTCAGCAGGGGCTGTTTCAACAGCAGTTATAGGTAAATAAACACTAACTTTTTTACGGGTTTTGCCCTTTCTCTCAAACATTACAACACCGTCGATTAAGGCGAACAGAGTGTCATCGCTACCAATACCGACGTTGTTACCAGGGTGAAATTTGGTACCGCGCTGACGCACGAGAATGTTTCCTGCACGCACAACTTGACCGCCATAACGCTTCACACCCAGACGTTGGGCGTTAGAATCGCGACCGTTGCGTGTACTACCCGTTCCTTTCTTATGAGCCATGATTTCCTCTTATGGTATCTGTATCTACTTCTTCTTATTATTCAGCAGCGGTTTCAACTTCTTCGGCAGGAGTCTCATCTAAAATGGGGGTTTCCTTCTCCGCTTCTCCTTGGGCAACAAATACTTCACCGTTAAGGGTGATGGAGTCAATCATAAGTCTGGTAATTTCCTGACGATGCCCCCGTTTTTTGCGAGTTTTCTTTTTCGGCTTCATCTTGTATACCAAGACTTTACGACCTCTGTAATGTCGCATTACAGTCCCTTCTACAGTTGCACCTGTCACTAGTGGCTGTCCAATGCTGACTGCGCCATCGTGCTGCACGAGTAATACGGAGTCTATTGTAACTTTTTCATCTGGTTCGGTAGGAAGCAGTTCAATGTCATAAAACCGCCCTGGCTCTACTCGTATTTGTTTGCCGCCAGTTTCAATAATTGCGTAGGTCATGGAATTGTCCTTGAGGTTGCCGTACAGGTAGCTGGTTTTTATCTCCTGTAGAGAGGTTTTTGCCAGCCTTTGTAATATGTCTACCTGATCCGAGCAGGAATTAGACAGACAATCTAACATACTATTTTATCTACAGGTGCTAAGTCAAGCTTTCATTTGCCAAAATTCGTGATGGCGAGCGATCGCTTACCCAAAAATCAGAATTGATGCTTTTTATTTAAAAACTGCTTCTATCTTAGGAATGATTTTTATAAACTAGTAGAAATATTTTAGACTCAAACTTATAGTTTCTTGTCAAAATTCACACATTTATCTTATTTGTTTTAAAATTAAACTTACACGCTTAATCTAATAGTTCTTTACAGAATTTAGTGAATAAAAAAATTAAATTCATACATTCAAACCTGATATTTAAAACAGGAGATGGATTTGTCATGACACAGCAAAATGCTACCCGACTTTTTCAAGCCGTAAAAAAAGATCAAGCATTGCAGCAAAAGCTTAAAGCAACAGCTGATCCACAAGCTTTCATCAAGATTGCTAAAGAGCGTGGTTATGACTTCACAACTGATGAACTGGAAAATGAAATCAACAAGTTATCAGAAGAAGATTTAGCCGCCATTGTCAATCCAGGATGGGGAACTAGACGGCACCTTAATCCTAGATAATTTCTATTCTAGGAAACTGAAAGTATAGGAAAAACTGAATTGACAAGTTTTGTTCCTAAAGGGGATACCGTTGCATTATCTCCTTTAGGGGCATTTCTGTTAAATTAAGCAACTCTGCTTCCCATCTCCCCACCTGCCTAACTCGTGAGTTAGGATGGCTATATTTTAATCAGGTGATATGGAAAGAATAGAAGTTGAGCAAAGAACTATTTTAATTGGTTTGGCAGGTAGCCACGGCTATGGTTTAAATCGTCCTGATTCAGACTTTGATTATCGGGGAGTATTTATAGCGCCCAAAAGGTACTACTTGGGATTTGATCGTATAGAACAAAAAGATACTGGTTGGGATGAACCAGGAATATTTTCATTCCTGGATGGCAACAAAGACACAGTTATATATGAATTAAGAAAAATCCTCCTGTTATTAGCGGGCGCAAACCCCAATGTTTTAGAATTGCTCTGGTTAAATAACTATCCTTTTGTAAGCGCAGTCGGACAGCATTTAATTAATCATAAGCAGCTATTTTTGAGTAAGAAGGTAAAACATACTTACACTGGTTATGCCTTTGCTCAAATCAAAAAGATGGAAACTCATCGTAAATGGTTGTTAAAGCCACCACAAAAAAAGCCAATACCATCTGACTTCGCCATAGAAGACGAAGCCCCCCTCAGCAAAGATGAGCTAAATGCTTTTCTGGAGTATCTTTATAACTTAATCAGAGGACGAATTGAGTTTTTGGAAGAAGCGGAACAGTTATA
Organism: Desmonostoc muscorum FACHB-395; assembly: GCF_014698035.1. Classification (GTDB taxonomy): domain Bacteria; phylum Cyanobacteriota; class Cyanobacteriia; order Cyanobacteriales; family Nostocaceae; genus Nostoc; species Nostoc muscorum_A. Next base: position 7,718 of record NZ_JACJSF010000034.1, on the reverse strand, counting down.
CAAATTGCTGACGGCAGATATTGATTTTAAAGGAGTGTTAAAACAATATACTTTACCCGATGAAAATTTAGAATATACTCAAAATTTAACCAATAGCCGTAAAGATTTTATCCGCCTGCTTCAAAAAAGCCAAAATTATCAAATAGCTTTAAGAGAATGGAAGGCTTATTTATCTTGGCAGGAAAATAGAAATCCGGCTAGAGCAGAAATGGAAAGAAAGTCGGGTTTTGACCTCAAACATGGGATGCACTGCATTAGATTATTACGCAGTGGAGTAGAAATATTGCGTCAAGGTGAAGTGATTGTAGATAGAAGAATAGCTGGTGATGTTGAAGATTTAAGAGCTATTTTGAAGGGTGAGTATTCTTATGAGCAAGTGATGAAAATGGCAGAAGATTTAGTCGCTGAAATGGAGGTTGTCTACGAACAATCTACACTCCCTCATAAACCTGATTTAGAGGAAATTAATAAGTTGTGTATGGAATTGGTAGAAATGCAACAATGGCATTGACAGCCCGTGTTTCTCGTATCTCATTAAATATTTTTGAGTAGCGGATGAGTCGCGGCTAATCATCAAAAATCTGGGCATTCGCCCTTAGTAGCTTCTGGGTGAACGTAATAGCGAAGTACCGTATTTACATCGTCTCCGATCCAGTAGGCAACTCTGTCGGGGGAGTTACCAGACGCGATCGCCCAAGTTGCAAAAGTGTGCCTGGTAGCATAAGGGTTTAAGTAGGGAGTTATTTCTTGATTTGATAACTTCCTCACTACTCCGGTCTGGTTTTTCCCGTCTCGGTTCCAAGCATGGCTCAACGCCGAACTAGTCATTGGACAGCCTCTTTTTGTTGAGAAGATACGGGAATCGCCTGATGCTGTTGGCTTCATCGATAGCAATAGTTCATGCAATTTGGCTCCGGCGCTGCACTGAAATATTCTGCTTTTACCGTTCTTTGTGCCTTTCTCTATCCCCAAAAGGTTTTTTGATCTGGAGATGCTTATCTGTAAGCAATCTCTCGAAATATCTTTCCAGGTAAGAGCAAATGCTTCACCATGTCGGCAACCAGTCCAAAAGAGAAACTTTATGAGATTGCTGTAATGACTGCATCGGTCATCAGACTCAAAAGCTCCGACGATCGCATCTCGCTGTTCAATGGTGAAAGCCCTACAATCATCGGTGTTATTCTTGGTTTTCTTAATTTTTTTGAGGCTCTCAAACGGATTGGCTCTGATGATTCCTTCCTCTAAAGCCCAACGACAGCATTGGTCAAATCGGAGTAAATATTTTGAAGCCATAAACTGGCTTGTGTTCTCCATTAGCCAATTTCTGATTTTTGGTGCGTCTAAAAGTGAGCGCGATGGCAGCCGATCGATAGTTCTGCTTACTACTCTGTAAGTAGAGTAGATTGTGGTTGCTTCTATCTGCCTGGACTGAAATTCTGTAAACATCTCCCACAATTCCCCCAAGTCGCCTTCACCTTTTGGCAGAAGGGAAATTAGGGGAGTTGCAATTTCGCTAGGTCTAAACTGGTATCTCTCTAGGGTGGAGTCAAAGTGCCCCAATAAAATATCGGTTGCTATTGCGTCCCGACGTAAACGCACAATATCGCGATTGCGTTTAAGGTCTTTTAACCCCGTAGATATTTGAAATTGCTTAGGAAAGCCTTTGACCCGAAACCGCAGTAAGAGTTTGTCTGACCGAGGGTCGGAGCTAATCCACTTGTCTTCAGTCGTCATATTCATATTGCTCAACGAAATCGCTAGGCCAGCGCAACAGGAAGTCACGGTAAAATCCGTCGTCCTCGATGTAGTCATCCGTAAACGGATGTCTGCCCCCGTCTAACGGGACAGGTGGCATAAATTCTTCCCAGTGGGTGGGTGAACAGTTGTATGGCTTATTGGGGTTGTAAAGCCAGGGACTAGAGAAAGTTATCTCTTCATCAAGTATTAAATGGTGAATTACTAGTAATCCACCTTCTGGATGCGGTTGATACGGCAGGTCTTCAGCTTTCCACCAGCCACCGCGCCAAAGCTCTTGACGGACGCTTTCCGCCCAACGATTCTCTTCTTCAGCTTGAATAATCAGATATTCCACATTAGGTACGTTGTAATCAAATCCGGGAATTTCCACCCATAAATTAACCCCTGGCAACCATACAGGATTGATGTAGTAAGGCAATGGACAGGGATTGGCTAAATTTTGGCAGTAGCTGCGATCGCACTCGAAATCGCTACAAATTAAACCAATTGGACAATCTTTCATTGCAGAGTCAAAAGTAATCATGTCTCTAAAATCTGTTTGAACTGGGCGTAAGCTTCCTTCCAAGCGGCTGAACCGCCCTTCTTGCACTGCCAGAGACGCTCTATAATCTCGGTTTGGTTCAGTTCAGAGTTCAGGGCGTTAATCATGGCTAGAACCTGTGAACGGGTTAGGTTCAGAGGCGTGAACCGTGGTTCTGAACCGTTGCCAGAATCGCTGTATTCACTGTCAGATGGTTGGTTCAGTGGTTCAGAACCCGGTTCAGGTGGTTCAGCTTGAACTATCTCTAAGCACCCTTCTAACTTCGCTCTAGCGTCGCGGTCGTAACCAGAGAAGTTGAGAAGCGTTGGCAGTGGAAACCAGTCATTAAATTGACCGTAGTAGTAGCATCTGCCAACAGGAGATTCTTTGCATAAATTGTGGATATCTTCTGATGGCAATTTGCGATCTACTGGCAACCATTTAGTTGCAATTAAAGCGGTGTAGGTGGTTAAGCTCTCAGCAGTGACTAGTGTTAGTGGCATGAATTGCGATCGCACTCCACCGCTAACGCCAATATCATCAGTATTTGGATTTAAGGCCACAATCCAAATATTCCACCCTTGGGAATCGCCAACGCTAACCAAGCTAATAATCACTGATTTAAACCAGCTACCTTCACCAGCACTCTTCATCAAACTAGATAGATACGTCGCTTCGTCCAAAATTAGCAGCTTCTGTCCAGCCGTACTCTGAAATTCTTTAATGGCTGCCTTAAACCATTCAACCACCGCAGATGGTTTCTGCTCTAGTGCCTTGGTGCGTTTGAGAATGTCTACTCTACCAGTAAAATAACCAGTTTCTTTTTCATCACCTTTAGGGTCAATGTAGAAAATAGTCGTGTCTGGATGTTTAGTTTTAATTGCGTCCAGGGCGTTGCTAATAGTCAGCCCCTTCCCGCTTCCTTGGGCCCCAATTATTAGATGGTTGCGAATGCGATCGCTCATTGCACCGATTAAATCATTGGGGATTGGGGAATGGGGAATGGGAGAGGTAATTGCCCCGCGCAGCCGGCTTACTGCACTGGTTGCACTTCCCACTAGTGCGGTAACTCTTTGTTGGGTCGCAGGGATGGCAGTCGGCGATTGCTTCGGCATCAGAGATTGGGCATCAGCACTTGGGTTATGTCCCCGGTCGATGGCCCAGCTAATTTGGTTTACACACTCTGGTAAACCAACTTGTTGGACGTAATCCTTAAGGTCGTTACCCTCAAGGAATGCAGCGACACAGCCATAATCTCTGATTGCCTCCTCAGCCGAATTAACTCTATGAGTTTTGCGGAAAGAATGGTACAAAATGAGCGCTCCTGCTAGCACCCCGGTTAGAGGAGAAGCAACAGCACCCAGCACCAAGCCAGCGATAATTGCACCGCCAACACCAAGGTTGCTGTCTTGGGAATCAACCCGCTCAACAGCTAATTCTTGCCAGTCTTCAGGACTGCGAGATTTTTCCGGTTTGAAATTGGTCATAAAACATCCAAAAATAATGGGAGGGCGATGTACCCCTCCCCGCCTCTACTTCAGGTATTTGGTGGTTTCTGCCCACCAAAGCGCTACATTCACTAAAATTTCAATTGCAAACATGGTAGTTACCATCAGTGCAACAGAACCCCAATCAATTAAGTGCCACTGCCCTGTGAGCAGAACAAAAAATAATTGTCCAATATCACCGCCAGGGACTGGGGGATAAGCAATGGCACAGAACACAGCATCAACACCATAGGAAACCTTGGCGTAGATTCTCGCTTTCCGCATTGATTGCAGTGGCAGCAAGTTATACAGGCGCTTCAGTTGCTTGACTACCGGATCGTCTTTCTCACCGACTTGGTAAACTCCCCCACTGGTAACTTCGTCCAGGACATTTTTCATGTATCTCCTGTTGTGTTTCAGGAGTATGGGAAGAATTTGACACACTTGAATTACTGCCCAAATCAGCAAGCCTATTCCCCAATGGCTAACTAAACCGATAGCCTGAAATAATTTACCTAATAGAGGAATCGCGTAGAAACCTTGAATAAGTGTGGTATCAATTACCCGACTGGAAAGAACTTTGACTACATAGGCGTAAGGCCCAATGTTCAGGTAACAAATCCATAAACCCAAGCCAACTGCACCCCACCAAGCGATTTTTAGAGCAGTTTTGGAAGGATTGAATTTGACTTTCTTGCGTCTAAAAAACGTGGTCATTGGTACGCTGCCCTCCTATTGGTTTCAAGGGATTGCTTGATTAACTGGCTATTCCCTGTAAAAGCTTCCGATGCTACGACGGGCTGGAACTTGCCATCACCGTCAAAATCTCGCGGCTCTAAAATTGCCGTGGTTCCGTACCCATCACAGACTACTGTGCCTTTGGGGAGTGGTTGTTTTGTCACAGGGTCGTAGGCTGGTTTACCTTGAGCGATCGCAACTAATTGCCCTTTGTACAGCAAGATTAAACACCCACTCCTGTAGCGTTCATCTGCGATCGCGGCTTGGTTCTTGGCCGCTTGCTGGGTTGCTCGTAGCTCGTTATTCTTGGCTGTGGCTGTTTGCATCATCTCTCTGGCATTTCCAAGAGAATTGAAAGTGTTTGTCACGTTGCCACTGCCGAAAAGCAAACTTACACTCGTGCCTGCTGTTAGCAGTACTGTTATCGGGTCAAACTTCATCGTCAACCTCACCAGCTAACGGGTTAACGGTGCTGACAAAGTGAACTTTTTCGGTGCTGGACTGGGCGACTTGGAGTGCCTTTTCTGGATCGTCGGTGGGAGTTACTTTTGTTATTCCCGCGTTGGCGCTGCCCTCACAGACGTAATACTTAGCCGTGGGGTTTGTGTTGGTGTTAGTCATTTGGTAAGATCCTTTTGTTGTCTACATTGCGGTGTAGGTGCATCCCTGTGGAATTGAAGCGATTGTGTACCTGTGCGGGATGGCTATCGCTTTCTAAATCCCACTTAGCGGTGCAAATTGTTTGGTTTGTGCTGGTTTAGACTGAAGTTTCGGTAAGTCGGAGCTAGCCTGTGCGGTGGGTAGCTGTACAGTGGGTGACTTCATAGAGCTAACTAGGTGGTCGCCGTAGCAAACCAACAATATTGAGAACAGCTGAGATAAGGTGCTAATTCCTGTCTCTTCCATAATTCGGTCAGCTTTGGGTTTGTGCTTTGTCTCAAGCACGATGCGGGTTTGTGTCATTAGTCCATGTGTGCCATCGCTATGATGTTGAAGAATTGCGGTTGGTCTGGGATGAAAAAGCGATCGCCCGTAGCTTCACAAATCGGACGGGACAGTTCGGCGCTGCCACCAACTACTAAAACGTGTCCGAGTTGGGGCATGTGGCTGGCCCACTTAGAACGAATTTCTGAGCGGGCAGCTTCTACCCAGTGGGAGGCACTGCGATCGTAAATTTCCCAAAAGTTAAGGCAGTCAATGCCGTAGAGGTAATCACGGCGTTCGATTGCATCCATGATTTCGGGTAGACCTGGTGAGTAGTCGAGGTTGTAGGCTTCTTTGAGTTCGGCAGCAATTTGCTGGGCTAACTGCTTGGTTCCCGGTAAAATTACCTCAGCATCGTGGATCAGTGTTCCGTTTGGGGTGTAAAGCCTTGCGATCGAAGTGCCACCGCCGATGTCCCAAACTGCGTTTTTAGCTTCCGGGAATTGGTAGAAGCCTTGTTTTTGGGCGTAAAGGAAGGCGGGGTAAGTCTCATCGATGGGTTCTACTTCTGCCACTGTGTAGCTGATTTCATGTCCATTGCGGACAAATTCACGAGTTAATGGATGGTTAGCTATCCGTCGCACCGCCTTCACGTCATCAGAGTTAAGTGAGTTGGGCAAAGCTATACACAGCTTTTCAACTCGAAGATGGCTAAATCCTGAACTGGGTTTGATGGCAACCAGTACCAATATTTCTGCTAATTCACACTTATCTTTTTGAAAAGTTGGTTCACCGCCAAGTTCTTGGGCTAGTTTCCCAATTACAAAACGCTTGCCATCAACCTCAAGAAATACTGACTGGTAATCGTACTTCAATCGCTTCCACTGGGATTCTGAAAGCTCTTTGACACAACTGGGTATACACCGCAGTTTATTGTCCGGATCTAGCCATTTTATGAACCGATTACCACCGTCAAAGACAATTCGCGGTCTTATTTGTCCTGCTTGCGGATACAGAAGGTCAACGCTTCCCTTCCCGTGATATCCGTTTTGCGGTGTTTCTGTTACATTCATGTCGTCCACTCTTTCAACGTTATTTATTCGTCCATTGTTTTTGGGATATCCAGGGCTTCTTGCTCTGGATTTTTAATGGGAACCGCTAACCCCGCGATCGCTACGACTTACGGGTAAGGACAGTTTTCAATTAATACATTCAGCATGGAGGGAAGGTAAGTACTGCTAACCCAGCGACGCTACGACTTACGGGTGAATGCAGTTGTCAGTAATTAGTTGTTGTCCCCTAGCAGGTCTTTGGTGTTCGCTCAGTGCTGGCAGGCTGCTATCTCTGCCTGGTTTGGAACTGGGAAGCGGAATATCCGCACGACAATATTTCAGGGGTTGTACCCTGACGAGCCTTGTTCGGTCTACTGTTAGCGCTCTTCCTTCTACTTAGGCAGTAGCTTCAGCAGGAGCAGCTAAACTCTGAGGCAGTTCATCAAACGACACGCCAACACTTTGGCAAAAAAGTCGCCATTGGTTTCTAGTCATTGAGGGTTCCATCCCCTCGTTCTCCCATCTTCTGAGAGTGGAAACGGCGATACCAAGGTAGACAGCGAGTTGCTCCTGTGACAAGCCTGCATTTTCTCTAAGCGCTTTTAACACTGATTTAGGTGGCAGTTGTTGCCTTTTTTGTTCTACAGTCATAATATCATAACAGGCGCTCAAATCAAGCGGTCTTTAAGACCTGTTGAGAAAAGCGCCAATTCCATAAACAACATGAGCGGTCAATATCACCGCTCATTTTCTAGAATCTCACAACAAATCAGAGACGGCGATGCCTATATTTCAACGACCGCTTACTACGCAGAGGGTTAGCTCATTCAATCGTGCCAATTAGTAAAACGAGTAAAAAATGTTATGACCGGACAAATAAGCAAAACTAAACAAAAATACGGGTATCCTCCGATGCTTGCATCAGTTGAACCCGTAGATGGTGGAATGAGTTGCTCTACCAACTCAATTCACTATGGAAATTCTACTCACGATTGCTTTATTTACTGCATTCCTGTTGCTAGTTAGACAAAACAAAGCTTTGGGACGGTACGCAGAATCTACAAAGCTATTTACACAAGCTGTAGGCGAATATCAAGAAGCCGTAGCTGGATATCAGGAAGCTATAGCCGGATAAGCTGTTACGCAGTTAAATTTAATAAACTGCATTACCTTTATTTTTAATTCTACGCTCCCATTTAATAATAAGACCTCCTTTATTTAGCAGTTTATTTAGCAATT
>NZ_JACJSF010000033.1 GCF_014698035.1 Desmonostoc muscorum FACHB-395 | reverse complement strand
ATTTCCACTCTTTAGGTTCACTGTCTTCACTTTGGGACGCATAAATTGAGCAACCCGGTTTGAAACCATAAAGTGAGCAAGTTGCTCATCTTATGCTTACAGTGACATTTGCTAAGTATTGGGTGTACGGCAAACGTATCTAAAGTATAACAATCCTTTAATAGCAAGGGTTTTAGCTTGTTGTGATTTAGACCATTTATGATCAATATCCTTATCCAGTAAGGGTTTTACAAATACCGCGCGTTCGCCCTGGTATAGGTCGTCAGTGGCAAATATATTCTACCCTTATCTTTTATCCGACATCAACTACGATAAAAACCACTTTCCTTGATATACAACACTTTCACCAACATGCGATCGCGGAGGGAGCATGTTGGCAACAGAATAGAAACTATTGCGCTGCCGATAAATTTTGTTTTCTTTGGTATCACCTTTGATGCGTAATCCAAGCGATAACCATTTACAGGGTGCTAACTTTTAGTTATAGTTAGCCGTAACTTATTATAGGCACAATTAACTATATCTTTGACTGAGTGCAAAGATAGTTTACAAAAATTGCTCAGGCGGTTGCATATTATCGTTTTAACGAAGTATTGAGGTATTGCTGCACAAGTATGCCTTCGGGAAAACTTTTCTCCCTGATCAGGTGCCTGTCCCTCAATCTCTAAGATTCGGATCGTGGATAATTGCAACCGCCTTGATGCAGAACCGTCTGGGAATACAAATTGCCTGCTTTAATTACAAAAATCATCAACGCGGATATCCCGCCAGACATCAGACACTTGCCAGCCGGAATTGCCCACCGATTGTACTGGAGGATTGTCAAGCAATGGAATATAGTCAGGAACTCTAGGCTCTGAAATCGCTACTGGTTTCTCCTCAACCTCAACCACAGGGGCTGGAGAATTGACAGTATTAGCTTGAAGAAGTTGGTCTTCAGCCTCCTCGATTAGCTTCATCTGTCTCAGGGTAAGCTTGTCGGATTTTTTGATGATCTTCTTCGTATCTGTATCATTAGAAGTTTTCATTGGCTGTTCCCTTGAAGGCATTGGCTTAAAATTTGGATGAGTAAAGTTGCGAGAAGATGGGTATTAATAATTGCACAGAAATAACAAGGTACACCAAATCGATGGGAAATACGAGTCCCTTGCTGAAGAATTTACCAATTGAGTACAAATTTCTTTTTCGTGCAGATGTCCCAGCATAATCTAGTAGTCTGCCAAGGGAATTTTGCGTGGTGGCAAGCTCTTGGGCAGAGGTGCCCAGGGGCAGGGGCTTTCAAGTGCAGGTTTTTAGAAAAGGGTAGATGATAGGATAAAACATCGTGGCACAAAGCAGGTCATGAACGAGTATTCAGGCTTGAACAGTTGGATAGCGATCGTTAACCAAAAGCTACCACACCTAAGTCGGCCACAAGCGAAAGTTTTGGCAATGTGGAGTTTAGTCCCACAGCTTTCTCATCGGCTTAAACAAAAAACCTGCCCTTGAAAGCCCTGCTCCCCTGCCCCTCTGCTCCCTCATCCCCTATTTTCAAGCGATGAAGTTGGTTTGCGAAACACTACCCCTAATAGTAGTTTTACTACTTCTGTGATTAACAGCTTCGGGGTAGAAGACTTTTGAAGATAGATATGAAACCCAAACTCCAGAGCCTTTTCAGAGGAATTATCTTCAAAACTGCCAGTAAAAGCAATTGCCGGAATTTCTCTTTTTTGTGGATGCGTAAGTGTTCTAACTTTCTGTATTAACCAATACCCAGACTTTTCTGGCATAGCAATATCACTTATTAAAAGATCCACCGGGAATTGTTTAATGATTTCAAATGCTGCCGCAGCTGATGATGCGGTCATCACATGAATTCCATAGCTTTCAAAAATATAGCTAATTAGAATCAAGATATCGTTTGTGTCATCTACCGCAAGAATTGTCAACCCTTTAAAGATATCTATATCATCTTCAAGATGCAAATCAAAAAAATTATCTGACACGATCGCAGAGCCTCCCTAGTTGCTTGATCAATTTTTAGGCAAAGTTGGTCAAGTGAGTATATTTTTGGGAGCTTGCTAATCAAGCCCCTTTATCTATGAAGTTACTGTTGTTATTTAGCTGGAAGCATTGATTCAATGCGACAAAAAGTTTGATATTTAAACCTCAAGCAGGTAATTACAATTAAATGACTAACAGCAATCTTCGTCGAGTCGTGTTGTATGTTCCACACTGTCTCAATTAAGTTTGTGCAAGGCATTCTCAATGCAGCGCGTGGTGTCAACTTACAGCCGGAGGCGCTCTTGGCTGCCATTGGACTCGATGCATCCATCCTTGAAAATGCTGATGCCCGAATTTCCCGCGAACAGTATTATGCTCTCTGGCAAGAGATTGTTCATCAGTCTGGCGATCGCTATATTGGTTTACATCTACCAGAATTTAATGTCCCCGCCACCTGGGATATACTTGGCTATGTGATTAATAGCTGCACAGACGTGGCTGAAGCGTTGTCAAGGATAGTTCGATACTCGGAATTGTTACACACAGGTATCAAGTTCTTTCTGAAAACCGAAGACAACGTAACCCAACTGACTAGTATTATTTTCGGACTACCTCAACCGCCTGTGGTTTGCATTCAGTGGGGTTTAGCAAGTATCGTCGTTGCTGTTCGCAGGATAACTGGACTAGATTGGGTGCCAATCCAAGTCAACTTTCCGATCTCAACACCAGAAGATATTTCTGCTTACCGCTGTTTATTTCGCGCTCTGTTAGAGTTCAATCAACCAACAGCGGAAATTTTATTTGATGTTGCTTTTCTTGGGCAACCAGTGTTGAAATCAGACCCTGGCCTATGTAGCATCCTTGATCGCTATGCTGAGGATTTGTTAGCTCGATTACCACGAAATGAAACTCTTGTAGACAGAGTACTTCAGCTGATTAGTGAAGGACTGCGTACTAGTAACCCTAGCTTGGAAGCGATCGCTCATCGTCTAGGATATACTCCTCGCACTCTGCAACGCCAACTTAAAAAAGCCGGAACTTCTTATCAAGAACTGTTAGACCAAATGCGGCAGCAGTTGTCCATTTACTATCTCCAAGAACGCCATATCGCCATCTGTGAAGTTGCCTTTCTCCTTGGCTTCTCAGAAACTAGCGCCTTCTATCATGCCTTTAAACGTTGGACAGGGACTACACCAGGCGAGTACCGCCGTAGTGTACATCTCTCGTTCCCAGCTTAACTTTTGCTTTTGGCTCCTTTATGACTTACGCACACTCTCTGCATCAAGCATCGCCATAAACGATCGCTATCCAACTGTCCAAGCCTGAATACTCGTTCATGACCCGCTTTGTGCCACGATGTTTTATCCTATCATCTACCCTTTTCTAAAAACCTGCCCTTGAAAGAGGGGCAGGGGGGAAAGAACTTGTACAAATCTCTCAAGAGCTCCCCTGCACAAGCGCCGACCTCCACAAGCGCAATATTGGGGAAAGCGAACTACTAGTTGCACAGATGCAAGCATTAAGCGATCGCTTCTTCATCATGACTGTAGGTCAAGATTGTTTTGCGCTTTTGACTCCTAATAAGCAGATAATGAAGGGTTAAGAGTTCTCGCTCATTAGGAACAGCGTTGAGAAACTTATCAGGTGAGAAAGGCACAATCTTAGTAGTAGATGACGAAGCCAGCATTCGCCGAATTTTACAGACGCGTCTAGAAATGATTGGCTACAGTGTAGTTACAGCTAGTGATGGTGAAGAAGCTTTGTCAGCTTTTCGCCTGTTGACCCCTGATTTGATAGTTCTAGATGTAATGATGCCAAAGCTAGATGGCTATGGTGTCTGTCAAGAATTACGAAAAGAGTCAGACGTACCAATTATCATGCTAACAGCCTTGGCAGATGTAGCAGACCGAATCACTGGGCTGGAACTCGGTGCTGATGACTACATGACGAAACCAATACACCCAAAGAACTAGAAGCTCGAATTGCCTGCGTACTAAAGCGGCGCTCCCACAAAACCAGTATCAATACTATTCCTAATTCTAGGATAATCCATGTGGGCAATCTCAAAATCGATATCAATAAACGGCAATTCCATAAAAATGAGCAACGCATTCGGTTGACAGGTGTGGAGTTTAGCTTATTAGAGTTGTTAGTTAATCTTTGAATTAATGGTTGATGTAGTTAAAGCTGATGCTCAAAAGAAGAAGAAGCTTGGTCGCCGTCCTAAATTAATTATTGAAGACCAAGTTTTAATGGTCATCCAATATTGGAGAGAGTACCGCACTTACTATCATATTGGATTAGATTTTGAGCTTTCAGAATCTGCGGTTTGCCGAATAGTTTTTAAAATCGAAAATATTTTAATTAAGTCCAGAAAGTTTAGTCTACCAGGGAAAAAACAATTATGGAAAATATCATCTGAGGAAGGTTTAGTCGTAATGGATGTTACCGAGAGTCCAATTGAAAAACCTCAGAAAGGTCAAAAAGGATTTTTTAGCGGAAAACAGGGAGAACATACTTTAAAAACGCAGGTAGTAATCTACCAAAAAAGCAGCCAAATCATCTGTTTGGGGCATGATAAGGGAAAAATCCATGATTTTCGCTTATTTAAAAATAGTGGAATAAAATTTGGAGAATTAGTTAAGGTAATAGCGGATAAAGGCTATCAAGGAATTGCTAAAATTCATCAATTAAGTGAAACACCAATTAAAAAACCGAAAGGAAAAAAGTTGACGAAAGAACAGAAAAAATACAATCGGGAACTCAATCGATTAAGAATTGTTGTTGAACACGTAAATCGTCGTTTAAAGATATTTAAAATTTTGTCTGATAGATATCGAAATCGTCATCGACGTTTTGGGTTAAGATCGAATTTAATTGCGGGAATTTATAATCACGAATTAGCCATATAAATCGGATATAAATTGGATAAAAAATCGAATTAATCCAATAACTTCAGTATTAATCAATAACTGAAGTGATGTTTACTGCCATCTTCTTGACTAGCGATCGCCAGATAATACTTGTTAGAAGAAAATCATAATCTCTTACTATTTTAATGTCCCTAAATTGAAAATAAAAATAACCCTTAATTATACCACAAAATATTTATGCAAGAGTTCTATTCAGTTGGCTCATGCTGGACGAAAGGCAAGTAGTAATGTTCCTTGGCTAGGCGGTTCACCTTTAACACCTGAACAAGGGGCTTGGACTATAGTTGCACCAAGCTCAATTGGGTTTGATGATAAAAGTCCTGTTCCCATGTCCCTTGATGACCGTGGTATTGAAGAAACCATTATCGCATTTGTTCAAGCAGCAGAGCGTGCGCTGCAAGTGGGTTTTCAAGTTATCGAAATCCACGCCGCTCATGGCTACCTATTGCATTCTTTTCTTTCACCGCTCAGTAATCAGCGAACAGACATTTACGGAGGTTCGTTAGAAAATAGAATACGTTTATTGCTAGAGGTGGCAAGACGGGTACGAGAGATTTTGCCTCAAGGTATGCCACTTTTTGTTCGCATCTCTGCTACTGATTGGGCAGAAGGCGGTTGGGATATTGAGCAATCAGTGATTCTATCTCGTGAACTAAAAGTATTAGGTGTTGATTTGATCGATGTTTCTACAGGCGGGTTAGTGCCTCAAGCGAAAATTCCTGTAGAGAAAGGTTATCAAGTGCCTTTTGCTGCCAAAATTAGGCAATCAGCTCAAATCAATACAGCGGCTGTAGGATTAATAAATAATGCTGAGTATGCCAATCAAATCATTACTCGTGGCTGTGCAGATTTAGTTCTCATCGGTCGGGAATTGTTGCGCGATCCATACTGGTCTATTCATGCTCAGTGTAGCTTGGATGAAACACCGAACTGGCCTGTACCTTATGGTTATGCAGTCAAACGTCAAAAACGTAAGCAGCTGTCGTAAACTTTATACGCTTCTCACCCCATCCATTCAGTCCACTGCGGCGCATCTGTCACCAATTGAGCAAATTTGCTTGGGTAAGCATCCTCAAACTCCAGCATCACACCCAACCGCTCATCACTCGTCAACGTACTGAGTAATCCTTTGACCGTATCAACCCCGTATTCAACCCGTTATATTTGACTTTTTGAAACTGCACGTCCAACATTAATTTATTAGGAAATAGATGTTAGCCTAAAACAAATATAATGGCTAACATATTATTTGGTAAAGATTTCATAACAATTATCCTTGCTTCATTCTTTATATCATGTCCGGCAAATTATTTCTGATATGTCATTGCGAGTGCAACAAAGTGGAACGTTCGCAATAATAATTGTTTAACCGGACATGATATTACGGGAAAATCCCAACCAAAAAATAACAATAGCTTTTAACGCTGGAACTAGAGCAACAGTGTGTTTGTTGGCAGCAAGCTGTAGCTTTGCTGATCTTGGCTTCACTAGAATTTGAAGAGTTAACTTGACCTGAATTTTGGGAATTATTATAGTAACCGCCAAAATCCATTATAAAACAATATTCAGGCAAGTAATAGTGCTTAAATTAATTGTTCGTATCCCAGACTATAGTATTGCCAGTTTAATTTATGAAGCTATTGAAAGAAGTAACGCTTGGATGGAGCGATGCAAGTCTTTGGGAAAAAATTTTGAGCGCACTTTGGCTTATTCCACTACCAAAATTCATCTTTGCTTTCTCCGACTCTTACTACGCAGATTAGCCTCCTCTTGAGATCCCAAATGGGTTCTATAGACAAGGGTGAGCAAGAAATGAGCAGGTTTTGGTCTGGAAAGTGAGTAGTAAGAGCAAATAAGCTGTGAAGCGCTTCGGTAATATCCGCAGTCTTTTTTGAAATCCAAATAAACTTGCTATTTCCACACCAACAGTAGAGGCTAAACACCTCAAGAAGGGCAACTATGAGAATAAAAGCTCGGAGTATTACCTCTTTTATACCAACTAAAGGCAGGTTACTCATACATAAAGCAGTCAAAAATATGGTATTTTTTCCGATCAAGCGATCGCTATATTGGACTAAATCTACTAATTTTTTTCGTCCCGTAGTCGCATTTGTGGCTATTTTGCTGGTAGTCCTAATCTATGCAACCCCTACAGCTTTGGCTTCAGACCACCAGGATACAACTTTCCTTGCCACTAAGCTGACTGCTGCGGATCTCACAGATTTGTTTGTGTTTGAGAGTCCCACAGACCCCAAAAATGTTGTCTTAGTGATGGATTTCGATCCTCTGATCGTTTCTGGTGAAAAAAGACCATTCGATCCAAATGTTCTTTATCAATTCAAGATTGATAACACTGGCGACAGTATTGAAGATGTCGTACTCCAATTCAATGTAAATGGTAAAGGCTCACAGCAAACTGTCACAGTCCGCGGTCCATGTCGTCCAACCACAGTAGGAACAGAGTCAGCTTTGCTTCCAGTAACTTGGACAGGGCAACTCAACCAAACATTCGCCGCATATAACGGCATGAAGTTCTTTGTTGGGACACGCAAAGACCCGTTCTTTTTCGATTTGGAACAGTTCTTTAAAATCATCCCGGATCGGAACTATAGCCTTCAGCCTAATCCCAGTCCTCCTTTCACAGTTCTTACCTTTAGACCACCGGGACAAGCAAAAGACACATTAGCTCCATTCAATGTCCACTCAATTATTGTCGAGCTACCCAGGAAACTGCTTGGTAAAGGCAAGATTGGTGCTTGGATGACAACTAGTGTTAAAACCCCTAGACTCAGAAATGGGCATTTTGCTCAGATTGAGCGGTTAGCAGTTCCAGCCCTGAATGAACTTTTTATGGACTTTAAAGCTCATAATAATAGTAATCTTCAGACACCAACAAAAGACGCTAGCAATCAATCCCAATTCATTCAAGCCTTTGTGAAAGCGATCGGCAGACCTAAAGGCATAGCCGATGCAGTTATCTCAGTAGCGATTCCTGATGTTATCCAAGCTGACCTTTCTAAACCTAGCGGTAGTTATTTTGGGACTCAGTTAGGCAAAAATTTTGGTGGTAGAAGACCAAAAGATGACGTAATTGATGTAACAGCATCTGTTGTCTTTGGTGATGCAGTTACAGGCATTTCTACTGGTATTATTCCGGGGCTAACTAGCGATAATGTTGGACCTAATAATGCCAACTTTCTTCCTACCTTCCCTTATTTAGGTAATCCTTTGTAAGGTTTATGCATCTACAAATACTATGGGTGTTAGTTCTGACTAGCCTACTGGTTTTACTAAGACCCTGTGATACACAAGCGCTAAGTTTAGGCTACACCAATGGTAAGTTAGGCACATATTCGTCTGCTGTGCAACTGCTGACTGTTAATTCAAAGCAGATATTACCAGTTCAGCAGTCAGATTTAGTCTTCCCTGATTATTTAGAGCGATCGCATATTATCAGCGTCTATGAGGAGAAAGTTGCCCAATCTCCAGATTCCTCAATATTTTTACGTTTGTTAGCCGATCAATATTTGAGGCGCTTTCGAGAAATTGGAGATATAGACGATGTGTTACGAGCAGAACAAGCGGCACGTAGATCCTTGGCACTACAGCCGCTCCATAATGATATTTCTTCCATGCTCCTAGCATCAGCTTTACTATCTCAGCATCAGTTTCGATCAGCTTTAGAAGCGTTAAATAATTCATCTGTTGATAATCCCAGTATTATCTCGCTCTTGGCATCGATTCAAATGGAGTTGGGCGACTATAAAGCAACTCATCAACTCTTGCAAAACCTTGCACAGGAAGAATCGAACTCTGGTCATAACGCAGTTGTCGCCCGTTACTTAGAGTTAACTGGCAATCTCGCCTCGGCACGGCAGTTGTTAGATGAGGCTATGCAGGAAATGGATTCTTTCTACACGACGAGTGCAGAAACCCGTGCTTGGTTTCATGTGCGGACTGGGGATCTGGCTTTTGCAGTCGGGGATTTTGCCCTGTCTGAGCAGCGATATCGGGAAGCTTTTGACCTCTTCCCACGGCATATAGCTGCGTTTACAGGGCTGGCCCGCCTCTATGCGGCACAGCATCGATGGCAGGATGTTCTAAATATCGCTAACCAGGGTATAGAACTGATGCCGTTGGTAGAAACACTCTCGTATAAGGCTGATGCTCAAGTAGCTCTTCTCGACCAAAAAGGCGCAGCTGAAACTGAAGATTTAATCAGGGTAGTAGCTTATCTGAGTAAGGTTAAAGGAATCTACGATCGCGCAATGGCCGTCTACTACACCGAACACGGAATTCATTTAACAGAGGCGCTACAAATTGCCCGTAGTGAAGTAGCAGTGCGAGACGATGTATATGCAGAGGATACATTGGCTTGGGCCGCTGCGGCTAATGGGCAATGGGAAGAAGCGCAACAGGCAGCACAACAGGCAACTCGTTTTGGAACAGAGGATGCTTTGCTGCAATTTCATGCTGGCATGATTGCGTTTCACTTAGGTAAGCGTGAGGAAGCAATAAAGCGACTAACTCAAGCTGTTAGCCTCAATCCTCAATTTCATCACAAGTATGCCGATCAAGCTCGTCAAGTCTTGGCTAACTTAGTACCCTCTGTCTCTTTTCCCACCCCTAACGCTATAGGGAGTTCTTTATGAAAAAGCTACTACATTACTTGGCTTGGAATACTGCAATCATCGTAATATGTTTATTTTGGATGCCGGAGGCGGATGCCCATCCTTTAGGCAATTTTACCATCAATCACTACGCAGGAGTGCAGGTAGCAACCGATGGTGTGGGGATTGATTATGTTCTAGACATGGCAGAGATTCCGGCTTTTCAGGAAATTAATCACTTAGATACTAATCGCGATCGCAAAGCTGAACCTGTAGAGACGGTTCAATACCCTAATCAAAAATGCCAGGAAGTCAACTCACATCTGGAACTGTTGATCGATAAACAGCCTTTAACACTGTCTTTGATCAAATCAACAGTCGAATTTCCTCCAGGTGTCGGAGGATTATCTACACTGCGGCTGAGTTGTAATTTTCAGGGGTCAACGAAGTTAGTAGGCGCGAATCAGTTAATCGAGTTTGAAGATCAATTTTATCCCCAGCGCTTGGGTTGGCGTGAGATTACTGTGGCTGCAAATGGCGTTCCCATTCAAGGTGATTTCACATCTCTAAGTATTACCAACCGCTTGAGAGATTACCCCACTGAATTACTCAGCAGTCCTCTCAACCTACGACGGATTGACTTTAAACTCAATCCGTCTCTGACATCGAGTGAACAAGCGCCTCCACCGTCTGTTAAATCATCCAGCCGCTTAGATAATGCTTTGACAGGAAGAAGTAACGATCTCTTTACTAGCCTAATTACCCAGGAAAATCATAATTTCCTGACTATTGTAATAGCTTTAGCGATCGCCTTTTTATGGGGTGGTTTACACGCCCTCTCCCCTGGTCATGGAAAAACGATAGTCGGTGCTTATTTGGTTGGTTCCCGCAGTAATGCCCAACATGCTTTATTCCTGGGGCTAATTATGACGATTACCCATACTGCTGGGATATTTGCGCTAGGGCTGGTCACTCTTGGCACATCCCAGTTTATCTTGACAGAGCAATTGTATCCTTGGTTAAGCGTACTCTCTGGCGTACTGGTAACTGTAATTGGTCTGAATTTGTTTATCAGCCGATTGCAAGAGACTCAAGTTTCTCATTCACATGATCATGTACATAGTCACCAACACAGCCACAACTTGCATCATCACCAGACGTTCGATAGCGAAGCGTTAGCGACGTTAGGAGCGTCTGACTCGCTACCGCTTCGCTATCACCATGACCACAATCATGAGCATTCACATTTACCACCTCACGGTGATATAAGTTCCATGAAGTGGTCTAGCCTACTAGCGCTGGGAATATCGGGCGGCTTGTTACCTTGTCCTTCAGCCTTAGTAGTGTTGCTGAGTGCGATCGCAATGGGACGAATTGGCTTTGGACTAGCGCTAGTATCTGCCTTTAGCTTAGGTTTAGCAGCCGTACTAACTGGAATCGGCTTAATGCTAGTCTACGCCAAAAATCGATTTGAGCATTTGTCACTCCAGATCCCCAGGATCAAGATGTTACCCGTAGCAAGTGCCTTATGTATTACCCTAATTGGCTTAGGTATTACTTCACAGGCTTTGCTAGCTCATCCCTGGAATTAGATGAAAGTATAAAAGACAAAAGCACTCAGTTTTGTAAAAATAACCTAGCACAACTATATGTCACCAGCAATTAAAGAATTCATTGTCTCAGAAAACAATCTATCTCATCGCTCTACCAAGTTTTCCAAAATAGCCAAGCTTAAGAGTTTGAGTGAGTGTTCATTTAATTTTTGGCAAAAATTGCTCTTACGTTCAATTCCTATTGCCTGTGCTGCGATGCCTACGGTGGGCGTAGCTATCGCTCTATCTGTAAGTGTTATCCTGCCATCTCAGGCGTATACCATATCATATTCTGGTGACACAACAAACGCACCAACTTTTAACCGTCCGCAAACGGAAGGGTTTGAAGGTGGTACAAACCCACCCACATCACTTTCTAGTAATGGTATCGCCGTTCCTTATTACAGCCAGCCTTTCTTAGTTAATACTACTGGCTCTTATGATGTTGTAGGTTCTCAAGATTTCCTGGGCATCCAGTTTTTGTACCAAAACAGCTTCAACCCAACTACCCCATTAGTTAATTTACTTAGTGGGAACGATCCTTTCCCAGATGAAGGCACATCTGGTTTTAGCGGCTTGAGTTTAACTGCTAATAATGAATATTTTTTAGTCACTACTGGATTTGACAATAGCAATAACAGTTTTGGCACTTTTACCAATACCATAATAGGCCCTGGTAATATTACACTTGTCCCCGAACCTTCCTCAATCGCCAGCACAGTAGTCTTTGGGATTATTGGTAGCACCTTAATACTAAAGCGCAAACTGAAAAAGTTAAAATCTGTCAACTAATACCAATTCCTAAAATTACTTGCGTAGGTAGGAATAGGGAAGAAGGAATAAAAATGTACTGAATCTTTTCAAAAATCAAATAGGAGTCTTATATGTCAATACAGTTCAGTTAAGCATTTCTTTCTTTTCTTCCTTCTCTAACGAGACGCTGCGCGAACGCGCCCTTTGCGGTTCGTTAAAAAATCTGAACCGTATTAAGTTGTATGTGATGAGTTTGTCATAAAATCTTATTTTGAGGAAAATATGAAACGATTTATCTTCATTTCTTTAATAACTGCCTTGTGCATAATAGGCTACTTTGAAATTAGCTTGTCACAGGCTGAAAAACTTTTTTGGCTGAATTTGAGTCTTTGAAATCCTCCCTCATAAAATTATTTCGCATTCCGCACTAGTAATTTTCGCTGATTAACTAATTTCTCTTTGCCATAAAATATCTGTAACTCTCGTTATCCCAGCTTTCAGATGACGGCGATAAGTACTGAAAGGCAAATCTAGTAACTCAGCTGCTTGTTCTTGCGTGGGGGCGGGATTTAAATAAGTTCGATAAACAGCGCGGTAAAGTTTTTCATCACGCGGAGATGATTGCAAGGATTCAACTGCTTGTTTCACCAGATTTTGTAAAACCTTAACGCATTGGCTTTGTCCAACCCAGGCATCGCGTAGATGCCCACAGTCCGGCTGCTCGGAGAGTTGCGTGTCCAAAGGATTCTCGCTCATATTTGTTTTGGCGGCAACTTGTTCTGACATTAAGCGCCAGAACACTTCTTGTACGCTTCGCGATCGCACTAATGGATTATTCTGTAATACATCGGGACTACTAAAGTTACGTAACGCATTCTGCACCGCCTCCACAAATTCTGGCTGACTAAGAACTAACAGAGGTTCATCGACTGGAGTATTATCTACAGATTCTCCCGCAGTTGTAACCTCTTTTCGGGCCAAAATTTCCTTCCATGCAGCAGGTGACACAATCCGCCAGTCATGACCATAAACACCATAATGTCTTCCCTCAACTGTAAAATCAGTTTCAGAAAGTCGTGTTAAGTCGAAGTAGTTCAACATTGCTGTCCAACTATCTGCTTGAGCGCAAGGTAAAAAGGTATATGCTAACCCCGGTGTTTTCTGAAAATACTGCACAAAATTAATGAAAATTAGACTTTGGGTGGGAGAAACAGCTTGATAGGTGTCCCGCGCCATCCAGAAGCGGAAAATAGTTGCGCCTTCGTTAGGGCGTAACGGTGCATGGGTTTGGAGATATTGCCAAGATGCAAGAGCGCCCGGATCTGCACTCAAATCTTCAACAGTTGCTGTCTGCAATGCCACCATCATGGCAAATCCCGCAGGTTCGGAGTGCAAGTCACGAAATACTACTACATTCTGCGGTTGGCGCTTCAACCAGTGAGCTGCTATTTTTGCTGATTCTTCGCCTTCGTATTCTGCCACCATCCCCAGCAGTGCAGTTTTGTCAGTTTCCCGTAGTGAGTCCGTCAATAAACTACTTTGTTCACCCCAGGTGAAACAGGATCGAATCGCCGAGTTATCCCGATGCAAAAAAATATAATCAAGTAGCACTCGATGCTTTTCTTGCCCTTGGGTTTGTCCTAGTCGTTTAGTATAATATTGACGCGCTCGGTGGTGTAATTCCGTGTAAGATTCCGAATTACGCCAACGCAAGTCAGCAATTAAAACTTCGCGTGCTAAATCGTGGGGAAATAAACCCAATTGCCCTGATTCGATAAACGACAGTCCGCGCAACCACTCAAATAAATCGTGAACATCAAGTATTTCCCCTAAAGAGTGAGCCTCACCAGCCAAAGTATTTTGAGGCATAGCCAATATTTGATTTAGTGCGGCTTCGGTAGTCAGTCGGATCACCGCACAAGCTTCTAAAGCCATACGGTGTAGGGGCGTTGGTACTTCTTTTATGAATCTTGACAACAGTGTTTTAACAACATTGGGAGCAGATTCTGCTTGAAAAGAGATTTCTTTTCCCTGAGCAAACACCTCAGCAACCAAAGATAATGCTAGAGGATGTCCGTGGGTAAATTCTAGAATCGCCTGGTGTTGTGTGGTGGGAATATCTCGTGTGGTGAGATAAGTTTGACTTTCTTCTGGGGTAAGGTTGCGTAGGGGCAAAGTCTGCATCAATGCTTGCCAACCTGGATCGCTACACCAACCAGATGAGGGGGGATTGCGTCCAGCAATCACAATTAAGGTATTAACAGATAAATGGGGTAAGAATACTTCTCTCAACCATTCATCTAGCTGGGTAATAGCTTCATAAGTATCAATAAAAATTACATTCCGTTCTTGTCTTTGGGCTAGCATATGTAAAGGAGAATCTGATTTATTCAATCCCATCAACGAACGCAACGTGCTAACAAAAGATTCTGGTGACGCTTCGAGATTACGTGCTTCTACGTGGATAGTTGAGATTTTTGACCGTTCACAAAACCGCAAAAACTGCTGCATGAGGGTTGTCTTGCCCACACCGCCAGGACCAAAGACGTGCAAAATGTGAAAAGGTAATTCTCTTGATGCGATCGCATCAAGAAATAGCTCCACTTCCCGCTCACGTCCTACAAATCTGCGATTTCGTTCTGCACTTAGTCGCTGTAATAGAGATGTCATTGCCATCCCTTCCTTAAATTTTACGTAGGATTACTGTTTTAAAGTATGAAGGATATTTTTGATTTCTAAAATCTACTTTGACAAAATTTATAAATTTTACATCCAAGCTTAAAGGCGTAATAAGTAGGTAGACGCTAAAAAAATATAAATATATTAATAGATATAAATCGCTTAAGAGCTTATATTCAAAGCGTTTATGGTGCTTTATATAAGTTTATGCAGTTCGGTTTAATTGTGCCTACCTACTTACTAGCGAGCCAGTATTAGATAACCTTGTTAATAGCATTGGTTTGGCTCCCCCAATTGTGACTGGTACAACCCAGCAAATCGCGATCGCCTATACTGGGCGGGTACGCCATCGCACATAATTGTCCCTGTGTGGAGTTATTCGGGGCGATGATGGTATGCCGCAGACTGGCGAATGTAAACCATTGATTATATACACTGAAATTTACTTAAGATTGGCATCTAATAAGATAGATAAAACTTGGCGTGCATACTCTGCTCCTGTTGGAGTTCTTTCTATTGTTGCCATTAGGCTAGCACCACCAATTAAAAGTAAATATTGTTGGGAGAACGCCTCCGGGTCACGCACTCCTGCGTCTTTTGCTAGCTTCATGATCTGAGTGCGGATGCCATGACGTAAATTAACTGCAATTTGGTGGACTGGATGCTGTACGTTAGCTAGTTGTACAACTGCATTAATAAAAGGACATCCTTGAAAGTCTGGTTTAGCATACCACTCCTCTAAGACATCAAACGTTGCTAGGAGTTTTTCTGTTGCAGTTTTTCCTCTTGTTTCCACAGCTTCCTCAAACCATTGCAACCATTGTTTCTGTTGATAAAGCATCACCTCTAAAATCAGTTGCTCTTTAGAGGGAAAATGGTTATAGAAAGTCTGTTTAGCAACACATGACGCTGCAATCACTTCGTTGATTCCGACGTGTGGAATACCTTTTTGGTAGAACAGCTTTAAAGCAGTCGTCAGAATTCGTTCGTAAGTGTTATTTATTTTTACTGTCATAAATAGTTCAAACTAGACAAAGATGTCTACTCATGATAATCTTGTGGCAACAGAAAAAGCTGTCTACTATGCTAACCAAGATTATAGAGAAAAAATGTCGATAATTTATAGTCGATATTTAGACTATTCAATTATGAACACATCAAAAATCAAATATTTTCTGATATCTGTTGCAATAGGTGGAACATCAGTATTAATAGTTGCAGCCGGGTCTTTGGTAATAGCTGGATTAATAGGTAATGAATCAAGAAACACTTCCAATACCAATCGTCCTAGCTTTGAGAAAATGATATATTACGGTTTCCCGATTGCAATGACGGGTTTATTTTTGAGTATTTTTAGTGCTGGCGCAATATATCTTACAGAAAATTATTTAGATTTGAAAGAACTTACTGAACAAGAACGAATAAAAATCTCCCCTTCTTGCATAGGCTGTCGTCACTTCCACGGCGTTCGATACAATGGGATACTTTTAACTTGTGCGATGCATCCATATGGTGCAGAGAATGAGCATTGCCTAGACTATAATGGTACAGAGAATGAGCATTGCCTAGACGATAAAAAATTTCCATCAGCAACAGCTTCTTCTACCCTAGTTATCTCTACGACAAGACGCTTAAAGCGTTTTGGTATTGCTGATATTCGCCCAACAATTCCTGGCCATCATCTAACAAGGCTCAGAATTTTCACAACTAAGACACAGGTGCTGAAGTATGCCAAGAATAAGATAGGGTTAAGCATGGCTAGTCATTCCAAATGAAACTTGGAGCGTTCTTGGGAATGACCGTCTTCACAGGGAATAACATCAACCACCAGTTTTGTTCCTGTTATAAGTCAACATCTCCAACAAACCATGTCATCAGATACATTTGCTTTGGTGCGAGGTATTTTGACTTATAAAAACAAAATTAAAGCAATATCACCTGAACATGGGAGAAAAGTTTTAGCGATCGCTCTAGCGTGTGCAGAAGCCATAACCAGCAAGATGAGCAAATTCCCCTTGAGTCTACAATAAGAGAGATGCCGTCAGAATGATAATTTGATAAAATCTCGATAGAAAAATTTCTTGACCATTGCTGCCCTGTGCTTAGTTACAGTCTGCCAGTGAAAAGACATTTTCCTAACTCCTGTTCAAATGCCATGTGGATGACACCGTTTCTAACTAGAAGCACGTCACTGCGATTACGGTAACGTCCCTTTACTTTAAAAAATGGTTTCCTATGAGCGAAAACACGTCTGTTGGGAGTCTTTCAGAATCTGGTGTTTTAATAACCGATGAACTGTATCAGCGCCCTTGCAGACCGCTCAACCTGGAAGCCGAAGTTCAAATTTTTCGGGCATTAGCGCAACAGCTAACCCGCCCTCCGCAAGCAATTCTTAAGTATTTGGTGTCAGCAGCAGTTGATTTGTGTCAAGCTGGAACAGCCGGGGTCAGTTTAATAGAAATCTTGCCGAATGGAGAAGAAGTATTCCGTTGGGTTGCCCTAGCAGGGGTTTATGAACCGTATGAGGGCGGCATCACCGATCGGGAACACAGTCCTTGTGGAGTCTGTTTGAGCCGAGGTTGTCCGCAACTGTATGATCGCCCAGAGCGCTATTTTCCCAGCTTACAGCAAGCCGACCCTGCCATTGTCGAAGAGCTAGTGGTGCCTCTGTTGTTAGAGGGGCAAGCACTAGGCACAATTTGGATTGCATCACACTCCGGACAGCGGCAGTTTGATGGCGAAGATATGCGGATTCTGACAAGCCTTGCAGACTTTACCTCTGCGGCAATACATAGCAGTCGCTTTCGTCAAGCAGCTGTTGAGGCGCAACAGGCACTACGCCAAAGCCAAGCGCAGATGCAGACATTGGTTACAAATATGCCAGGGATGGTGTATCGCTATAGCCCTTGTGCTGATGGTGTATCGCGCTTTATCTTTGTTAATTCAGGTTGCCATGACCTATTTGAAGTCAAGCCAGAAGAAGCATTACAGGACGCAGGCTCAATTTGGAGCCTGATTCATGCCGAGGATCGCTTTTCATTTCAAGCATCGGTTACGGCAGCCGTTGAAAACTTTCTCCCGTGGGACTGGCAAGGCAGAATTATTACCCCATCCGGGCAACTTAAGTGGATTCAGGGCAAGTCGAGTGCGGTACAAACAGATGATGGAGCAGTCTGGGATGGATTACTAATTGACATTACCCAACGCAAACAGGCGGAACTGTTGCTGGTTGAGCAGAAGAAACTGCTGGAGTTGGCTGCGTCAGGACACCCACTTGATGAATGCCTTTCTTCTCTGTGTGCCTCAATGTCCAAGCTTAATCCTCGTGTTCGCGCCTGCATATTGCTGCCCAATGCTCAACGTTCGGCGTTTGAGAGCTTTATTACCCCGGACTTTGAGCCATCGTTTGCAGAAGGACTCAAAGACGCACCCATTAATGATCTGGCGATCGGCACCTGCGGTACAGCCGTGTATTGCGGTCAGCCTGTCACCTGCTCAGACATTGCCAAAGATGAGCGCTGGTCGCAAGGATGGCGAGATTTATGCATAGCACATGGGATTCTGGGGTGCCATTCTACACCCGTGCTGGGTGTGGACGGTCAGCCTCTGGGATCTCTGATGCTTTGCTTTGACGAAGCACGGATGCCGACCGATTGGGAATATCAACTAGCCGAATTCGGTACGCATATCGCCAGTATCGTGTTCGAGCGCGATCGCTCAAACCTTGCTCTGCGAGAGAGTGAAGAACTCAAGCAACGCATTCTAGAGAGCAGCAATGACTGCATCAAAGTTCTAACGCTAGACGGGCGTTTCCTGTTTATGAATACAGGTGGAACCCATCTTTTTGAAATGGATGATCCAACATCTTTACTAAACGCCCAGTGGCTAAGTTTCTGGGAAGGAGAAGACCAGAAGAACGCAATGGCAGCGATCGCCGCAGCTAAAGTCGGTGATGTTGGTCGATTTCAAGGCTATTGTCCCACAGCAAAGGGTACGCCGAAATGGTGGGATGTCGTTGTTACACCGATTCGAGATGCATCAGGACAAATCACACAACTGTTGTCAATCTCACGAGATATTACCGAAGTAAAACGCATTGAAGCCCTTCGCCAGCAAGCTGAAATGAAGCTGAGGGAAGCGCACGTGCAATTAGAGTCCGCTTTAGTGGCTGGAGCCGTTTATACCTGGCGATGGAACATTCCCGCCGATCGCGTTATTGTCAACACTGCCTTTGCTAACCTGTTTGCCGTAGACCCTGTGGACGCAACCACGACTGGGCTACCAATTGAGTTTTTTATCAATGCCATGCACAAGGAGGATCGCCTCCGAGTTGTAGCTGCCATCAACCAGGCGATTGAGACAGGGGACGAGTATAATGCCCAGTACCGTGTCCATACGGCTACAGGTGAAATCCGATGGGTAACAGCACGGGGTCGAGTTGAGTATGACACGACCCGAAAGCCGATTGCGTTTCCGGGTGCGCTTGTAGATATCACTGAGCAAAAGCAGAAAGAAGCCGAATTAGCCGCTTTAAGAGAGCAACTGGCCCATGACCTCGCTGACATGACGCAACTGCACGAGGTCAGCACTCAGCTATTAGCAGATCAGGAATTGGAGCCATTGCTGCAAGAGATTCTGGAAGCGGCGATCGCGCTGCTACACGCAGATATGGGCAACCTGCAAATCTACGATCCTCAAACCCAAACGCTGAAGTTTGTTGCCCAGTCTGGCTTCAGTTCAGAATTTCTAGACTTTTTTGGCACGGCAACGGTTGGACAGACAGCTTGCAGCACTTCTATTCAGGAACGTGTGCGAGTCATTGTTGAAGATGTGGAAACTGACCCTCGCTTTAAGTTGCTGCGCTCGATTACCAAGACAGCAGGATATCGGGCAGTGCAGTCAACACCTCTATTCGGGCAGAGGGGGGAACCACTTGGGATACTCTCCACCCATTTTCGGCAACCGCATCGTTCTTCTGAACACGAATTACGCCTCCTCGATTTGTACGCTCGGCATGCCGCAGCACTAATTGAACGGAAACAGGCAGAACAAGCCCTGCGAGAGAGTGAGGAGTTGAAGCAACGCATCTTGGAGAGCAGTCAAGACTGCATCAAAGTTTTAACGTTGAACGGTGAAATCCTTTACATAAGTGAAGGTGGGCGATGCCTTTTGGAAATTGATGAGCCAACGTCTGTCAATAACGTGGATTGGGTGAGTTTTTGGCAAGGTGAAGACTACGACAATGCATTAGCTGCGATCGCGGCTGCTAAAGCCGGCAGTATGGGACAATTTCAAGGCTACCTCCCGACCATGAAAGGCTTGCCAAAATGGTGGGATAGCGTCATCTCGCCGATTCGGGATGAGTCAGGAAAAGTTGTCCAATTGGTTGCCATCTCACGAGACATCACAAAGCAAAAGCTTGCTGAAGCGGAACGCGAACGGCTGCTGCAACGAGAACAAACTGCACGAGAAGAAGCTGAAAGCGCCAACCGGATTAAAGACGAGTTCTTGGCAGTGCTATCCCATGAGTTGCGATCGCCCCTTAACCCAATTTTGGGTTGGACAAGCTTACTTCGCAATGGCAGATTGGATGCGGCAAAAACTACTTATGCACTGGAAACCATTGAGCGCAACGCCAAGCTACAGGTGCAATTAATTGAGGATTTGCTCGATATCTCTCGCATTCTACGCGGCAAACTGAGTTTAAATGTCATGCCCGTCGATCTAAGTGTAGCGATCAAAGCTGCCTTAGAAACCGTTCGATTAGCAGCAGAAGCTAAGTCACTGCAAATTCAGATGAAACTTTCACCACAGGTTGTGACAATTAACGCAGATGCAGGGCGGTTGCAGCAGGTATTGTGGAATCTTTTATCGAATGCTGTTAAATTCACGCCCAATGGAGGCCAGATTACAGTTGCATTAACAATAGCTGAAAATCATGCCCAAATTCAAGTAAGCGATACAGGAATTGGTATTAATCCTGACTTTCTGCCTTATATCTTTGAACATTTCCGGCAAGAAGACGGGGCAACGACCCGCAAATTTGGCGGATTGGGCTTGGGATTGGCGATCGCGCGGCAAATTGTCGAACTGCATGGAGGCACGATTCAAGTCGAGAGTTCAGGTGAAGGACAGGGAGCAACATTTATTGTCAAGTTGCCATTGCCCAGAAATAAAAATTATGGGACAACAGATGAACAGATTGCTGTATTGCCGACGCTTCAGGACTTACCGCTCTCAAATGTGAGAGTGCTTGTCGTTGATGATGACACAGACACTCGTGAGTTTATCGGCTTTGTTCTAGAACTGGCTGGAGCGATCGTTACCTCTGTGCCATCGGCGATTGCAGCATTAGAAGTCCTAGCCCAGTCGAAACTCGATGTACTGGTCAGTGACATTGGAATGCCAGAGATGGATGGTTATATGCTCATGCGGCAAATTCGCGCAATGGAACAAGGTAAGCCAATTCCAGCAGTTGCCCTTACTGCATACGCTGGGGAAACTGATCAAAATCAGGCTCTACTAGCTGGATTTCAAAAGCATGTTTCTAAACCAATTGAGCCAGAGATGCTTGTGCAAACGATTATAAGTTTAATCGCTTGCGGATAGCACTCCTGATAAAGTAAAACGAGAATAACTAGAGTATTTAAAAAACTCAATCTGACAAGAACCTAATTTGCTCAACTTATGGCTACAGTGACAATCGCAATGGCAGACAAACTTGACTTAACCAAAATAATTCAAAGTTTTCAACTATAAGCTGCTGATGGGAGCATAGGCGAAAAGGTGAAGCCAACTCTATCGAAAGCGATCGCACCTATGCTTGTGACTGCCAAAGAAACTGTAGATAAATAGTGCCAACGTAAAGATATAGAATATCAAGAAAAACTTACCCAGACACTATAAATTAGGTAATTAACTAAGTTTAACTTCTTAACAGACTGATGATTTATGGCATAATATGATTAAAAGATGATTGTCAATTTTTGCCACAGTTAGGAGAAAGTGACGTGGATCGTCAACGCACAACGCAAAACGTATCACTAACTCCTGATTTCAATGAATTTATTAGCTCGCTAGTCAACTCAGGAAAGTATAAATCAGCAAGCGAGGTCGTTCGCCAAGCCCTGCGACTACTTCAACAACAGGTATCAAGCTCAAACCCTAAAAGGCAAGGTAATTCACAAGAGAGTGCAACAATTAACAGCGCTGTTAGCGATAAGCGCTTAAATATGTTTTCTGGCTCTGGTGAAATGAGGGAGCGTATACGTCATTTGGATTGGGCAAGTACATCTGTTGGCAGTGTAGAAACATGGCCACAAAGCTTGAGAGCAACGATACGTACTCTGCTGGGGTCACGGTATCCAATGATTTTACTTTGGGGGCAGGATCTAGTTCAAATTTATAATGATGCGTATACTAGTTTAATTGGGGCAAAACACCCTCTTGCGCTAGGTAGGTCTATCCAAGAAACGCAATCGGAATCCTGGGATGTAATTGGACCGATGATTGTTGAAGTGATGACAACGGGTGTTCCCAACTGGGTAGAAGACCAAATGATGGTGGTGAACCGAGCAGATTATAATGAGGAAGCTCACTTCAGTCTGTCTTACAGCCCTGTTGAAGATGACGAAGGTGTAATTAAGGGTATGCTTTGCGTATGTAGCGAAGTGACGCAACAGGTATTAGGGGAGCGACGCTTACGCTTGCAACGTGATTTGGCAGCCCGGTCTAGTGATACACGAGGTGTAGAAATTACCTGTAAGGATATTCTGTCCACAATTGCAGAATATTCTCAAGATGTACCATTTGCTCTAATTTACCTGAGCGAGCCAGATGGCAAGACAATGCGATTATGTGGCAGCGTTCGAGCAAACATAAATGAATCTATTGCACCTTTGAGGGTGGTTTTAGAAGAATTTACAGGTATATGGCCGCTTGCAGAGGTAATGCTAGGAAATACAACTTTGATTGAAGGTCTTAATCGCCATATAACTATTGTCGGCGGACCTTGGAATGAAATTGTCAACCAAGCAATAGCGCTACCGATTCCGTCATCAAATATCACAGCCCCGATTGGGGTACTCATTGCCGGAATCAGCCCCAATCGGAGGTTAGATGAAAGCTATAAATCGTTTTACGAGCTTTTGACAGGGCAAGTTTCGGTTTCGCTTCGTAATGCTCAAGCATACGAAGAAGAGCGCAAAAAAGCCCAAGCATTAGTTGAACTAGACCGAGCGAAAACAGCATTTTTCAATAATGTCTCTCATGAGTTTCGCACACCTTTGACGTTAATACTGGGCCCGTTAGAAGATGTTTTAAGTAGCAAAAATGGGTCAAAGGTGACAACTGAGGAACGTGAGCAATTGCAATTAGTTCACCGAAACAGTCTACGTTTGCTCAAGTTAGTTAACACACTGTTAGACTTTTCGCGCATCGAAGCAAATCGGATTGAAGCAGTTTATGAACCTGTTGACCTTGCTGAATTTACAACTGAACTGGCCAGCGTCTTCCGCTCAACTATCGAACGCGCCGGTTTACGTCTAATAGTAGATTGCCCACCTTTACCAGAAGCGGTGTATGTAGACCGCCAAATGTGGGAAAAGATTGTTTTGAATTTGCTCAGTAATGCTTTCAAATTCACGTTTATTGGACAAATCAGCGTAAGCTTGCGTTGGTACACGGAATATGTGGAATTGGAAGTCCAGGATACAGGAACAGGAATTCCAACGGCAGAATTGCCCCATTTGTTCGAGCGTTTTTACCGTGTACAAGGGTCAAAGGGTCGTACCTATGAAGGTTCTGGAATTGGATTATCTTTAGTGCAGGATCTGATTCAACTTCATGGTGGCTCAATTCGTGTGAGCAGTAAAGTAAATCAAGGAAGTTCTTTCATTGTTTTGCTTCCTACAGGTACTGCTCATCTGCCCGTTGAACGCATTGCATCTGGGCATGATTTGCCGAACACTGCTTCAGTAAGGGCTGCTTTTGTTGAGGAAGCATGGCGTTGGCTACCTGAAGAAGGGGAAAGGGAAAAGGGAAAAGGGAAAAAGGATTCCTTTCCTCCAGCCCCAACTTCAAGAGCGCGTATTCTGTTAGCTGATGACAACGCAGATATGCGCGATTATTTAAAGCATTTACTTCAGCCACATTACGAAGTAGAGGCAGTCCCAGATGGAGTAGCAGCCTTAGCAGCAGCCCGCAGGCAAACACCGGATCTAATACTGAGCGATATTATGATGCCCGGAATCGACGGGTTGCAATTGTTGTGTAAATTGCGCTCTGAATCATCCACTCGTGAAGTACCTATTATCTTGCTATCTGCTCGCGCTGGTGAAGAATCTCGCGTTGAAGGCTTAGAGATGGGTGCAGACGATTACCTGATCAAACCTTTTTCGGCGCGAGAACTGCTGGCACGGGTACGAACAAACATAGAGTTGTCCCGACTGCGTAAAGATGCTTTAGCTCAACAAGCCGAACGAATTCGAGAACAGGCAGCGCGGGTTGAGGCGGAGGCAGCCAATCTGATCAAAGATGAGTTCCTGCAAGTACTTTCCCATGAGATTCGCACACCGCTCAATGGAATGCTTGGCTGGGTTAAAATGCTACGCCTTGGTAAATTAAACTCATCTGAAACTACTAGGGCACTAGAAACTATTGAGCGCAACGCCTTAGCTCAAGCGAGATTAGTAGACGATTTGCTCGACGTTTCATGTATTATCCGAGGGCAACTGCGCCTGGAAAAGCTTCCAGTTTCTCTAATCTCAGTGATTACTGAAGCTATCGAAACTGTAAAACCACAAGCTGAAGCTAAAGATATTACGATTAGCTGTATGCTTGATCCGTGCGCTAGTTCTGTTTCTGGAGATGCTAGCCGTTTACAACAAGTAGTGTGGAATCTGTTGAGTAATGCAATTAAATTTACACCTTCTAGGGGACGGGTAGAAGTTTGTCTAGAAGCTGTGGGTACAGATGCGCTCCTCCAAGTCAAAGATACGGGTAATGGTATTAAAGCTGATTTCTTGCCCTATATTTTTGAGCGCTTTCGTCAGGCAGACGCAAGTACAACCCGAACCTATGGGGGGCTAGGCTTAGGGCTTGCAATAGTCCGGCATTTAGTGGAAATGCATGGGGGAAAAGTAGAGGCCGATAGTCTAGGGCTTGGGCTTGGAGCAACCTTTGGTGTGCGGTTGCCTCTGATGAGCATTTCTTGTATTTCTGAGGGTGCAGAATCGATCTCTGTAAACAATGATAGCCAAATTTCACTCAACGGTTTACGAGTATTAGTTGTTGATGATGAAGCTGATGCACGTGAGCTTGTTGTTTTTATCTTGAAGCAACATGGTGCTTTGGTGAGTGAAGCAGCATCGGTAGCCCAAGCCTTGTCAGCGTTAGAGTCGGCAATCCCACATATACTGATTTCGGATCTTGGTATGCCAGAGTCGGATGGCTACAGCTTTATTCGTAAAATCAGGGCTTTACCAGTAGAAAAAGGGGGAAAAATGCCAGCGATCGCCTTGAGTGCTTATGCTAAGGAAGAAGACCGAAGGCGGGCGCTGCTGACAGGCTTTCAAATGTACTTATCCAAGCCATTTGATCCAGATGAGTTAGTAGTCATGGTAGCAAGTTTGTCTGGTCGATTTCAGCAGACTTAACTCTTAAAATCTATGACTGAACCTTCTTTAAGGTATGATAATTATCTAACCGTTATAAAAAAGATTCCATCTAACGAGTAGTTAAAAACACATCTAGTATTCTTTGAAAGCGCTCTCCCCTAAGCAGGAAGTTACCTCCCTGACTTAGGCATCCAAGTAAAAGTAGGTTGTAAATCCACTCGCTTTTCAATGTGGCTTAAATAAACACAGTTGAGTTAGATATTATCTGAGCTTTCGATAACCGGAAGCCCTTACGTATCAATATCTAACTCTTCTCGACGAAGTGTTTCTTGTGTTTCAACGTTTTCGTGGTCTACTACTTTTGTGATTCTGACTTCTTCACGTACAAATGTTTCTTTGTGAATGTCAGCAGTCTCTTCATGGACTTCTATGCGTGCTACTTCACCTTCACTGAAGCTGACACTACCAGGAGCAACTGATTTTCCAGCATCTGCTGGAGTTACTCTCTCAATTACAACTCGTTCTTTCTCAATGGGGACTGAAACTCGTCCAGTTTCAGTTTCAATGTACTTGCCAATTGCTACTTCTCCTGTTTTGGTGCGGGTTTTGTTTGCAATCAGCCGTTCTTGGTATAGTTTGATGATCCTAGTCATTAAGATTGTAAATCGAGCCAGAACAATTCGTCAGCGCAATTGTGAGCCTCATGGTGCTAAACCGAGTCTAGTAGTCTGCCAAGGCAACTTTACATATAGCAATCCGTAATCATTCGTGAGAAAATACGGAGAAGAATATAAGTAGCTTGAATGACTAAAGTGAGGGTGCAGTAATGTGGATGCGTTAGCGAAGCTCACCAAAGGTATCGCTAGATGAGTTTATCGAAAATAGCCAAGATAAGCGTGAAGTTCAACGAGCGATAGCAGTTAAGATGTTACTGTGTGGATACAAGCATGAGCAGATAATGCCAGTCTTAGGAGTGTCCAGTGGTTTTATAAGTAAGTGGAAAAAAGCATTTGAAAAATGCCAGAAAAAATTCTTCTTCAGGTTTGGTAAAAATATGAGTAAGCTATTTATGGAGTAAAAGTTGCCAGAAGCTGGAGAAAATTACTTCTTAAAACTTTGGCTCAGGAGACAAGTCTGTGATTGTTAACGCTACACCAAATGGTTGGGAAATTATTTATCACCGCGCTCATGCTTTGTTAGCTGCTCAACTGGCAGGACAATGGAGACGTAAAGATGCGCCAGTCAGGTTATATGAAACAGTAGCTGCAATTTCCCATCACGATGATTTAGAAAAAGAATGGGAAGAGGACATCCTAACGCAAGCAGGTGCGCCGAAGGACTTCACTCTCGACACAAATAACGATCCAAATGCTGGTCTTAAGACATTGAGTGAGCTGGCAAAAAATGCTCGCTACCGAGGACGATGGGTGGCTTTATTAATTTCTATGCATATCAGTCGTTTGAATGAGTCAAGCCGGGGTAAGTCTCCAGCATTTGATGAGTTTCTAGATGAGCAAATAGAAAATCAGCAACGTTGGCATCAAGAACTGGGTATAGAAAAAGACGATGTTGATGCAGGTTATGCATTTATGCAATGGTGTGACC
Source organism: Desmonostoc muscorum FACHB-395 (assembly GCF_014698035.1). Lineage (GTDB taxonomy): Bacteria > Cyanobacteriota > Cyanobacteriia > Cyanobacteriales > Nostocaceae > Nostoc > Nostoc muscorum_A. The sequence continues at coordinate 57,864 of NZ_JACJSF010000033.1, read as the reverse complement.
GCCTTTCTCTTATCCTTTGTCAGCAAGAACTGCCAGCCGATGAGCGTTTTTTAGAAATTAGTAAAGGCCCTGATGGTAAGCGCTATGACATTATGCAGCGCAGTGATAAATTAGTTGTTGTCAAACCCTGGCCCTTTCAAGACGACCAATTTACGGTCAATGTCGAAGCGTGTGAGATATTGCAAGTAAAATTTGACAGCAGTGCCGAACTGTCTCAAGCACTTCAAAAAGCCCCTATCAGCATGTTGGAGTGGACATTTGTTAAAAGTTAAATAGCCAAAGATTAACAATTGCGATTAAATAATAAATAAGTCGTAATTCGTAATTTAAAGTTATAGGTAGAAACTGATAATTATTAGCTATAAAAGTGAGAATGGGTGTAAGGCAATGTTTGAATACCCAAACTTTAATCATGAAATAATAGTTACGAATTACGATTTATATTTGAACAATTCAATTTAGTTACAAGATAGGAAATAGTAATCAAGACATATCGCGGTGAGAATATAAAAGCAGTAAATGAATTTTTTCCTCAGATTGCTATGCAGTTAACTGTATGGTTTTTAAGAAACTAATCCTGCACGTAAAGCACAAACTGCTATTTGAGTTCGGTCAGCAACACATAGCTTGTTCAAAATATGACAAACATGAGTTTTAACTGTGCCTACTGAAACGTAGAGTTTTTCTGCAATTGTAGCGTTACTGCATCCATCTACAATGAGCCTTAACACATCTAATTCTCGTTTAGTTAAAGGATAGCTATCAACAATCTGACTAAACTCCGGTGATAAACCGTGAATTGCAACCTCAGTTGGTCTAGTATTCAATTCATCAGCAATTAAAATTCTTTGATTCTGTTGCAATACAATGCGAGCAATTACCGGATCAATCCAGGAATTTCCGTTATAAGTATTTTGTAAGGCATCTACCAATTTATCAATACTGGCATCCTTCATACAGTACGAGTCTGCACCAGCAGCAAAGGCAGCTAGAACAGTATCCTCATTATCCTGCATAGTCATAATCAAAATCTTGGTTTGAGAATTCTGTTGTGTATCTATTGAGTTTTTAAACTGTTGGGTCAACTCAATCCCGTCCATACCAGGCAGCCCTATATCCACAATTGCAATATCTGGTTGAGTGGAGTTTAATAGCTTCAGACCCGAAGAAGCATCGGCTGCATCACCGATAACTTCAAAGCCATCCACTTTCTGCAAAGCAACACGTATACCAATTCGTGTAAGTTCGTGATCTTCAATTAAAACTACACGGATTGTGTTCATTCTCAAGCCTCAAGTTTTGCCAAATTGCAGAAAAAAAACGTTGTAATCTCTTTGGAGAGTAGCTATTTATCTAATTTATAGCTTAGAGATGCTTATTATAGCTTAATTCTATTCTTTGAAAAAAAATGTATAAATTCAGATAGAAATCAAGCTAATCAGAGATAAATCTCGTGCTTTATCAGCAGGATTTCAAGCACATTTGGCAAAACCAGTTGACTCCTCAACTATGATTGCAGAGATCGTCAACTTAATTGGAAAAAATACGTTGTCAGCGTATATGCGATCACCTTTGGCTTTAGCGCAGGCTAGTAGTTTGTCGTAAGGCATGGCTCAATGCTGTTTCAACACTTAATTAATATCAATGATTGCTACTTCGGGTAATGGTGTCACATTATTGCCAGCTTTGACAAACTGGGGTAGTGTCTCTGGTCTTGTAACTATATATTATCTAAGTGCAAACACCAAATAAGATACAATATTAATGTATTTTTAATAAGCAAAGCGTTAAACCCCTGCAAGAATAGTAGTAAGATTTAGCTTTTGCGAGTTTAATTAGCATAAAAAGCTACTTGTTCTCAAGAAATGGCAAAGGAGAGTGTTATTAAGCGTATATTGGTTTGTGACGATGTGGCTGATAATTCTTTTCTTCTAAAAACGATTTTACAAGCAGAAGATTGTTTGATTGAAATCGTTGATTCGGGTGCAGCAGTGCTAGCTTACCTTGAAACAGCCCCTAACCCACCTGAGTTGCTAATACTAGATGTAGTGATGCCAAAAATGGATGGATTTGAAGTTGTTCGTCACCTCCGAGAATCGACTAAATTTAAATTTATTCCGATTTTGCTGGTGACAGGTTTTGATGAAGATTATGCTGATAAAGCTCTTGATATAAAGATAGATGGGTTCATCAAAATGCCGATTGACCCTGAGATAGTAACTGCTAAAGTTCAAGCAATTCTAGCTCGGAATTCCGAAAATTTTCCTAATAATAAGAACTTTATTTAGAGATGATGATTATAAATGATGAAGTAAGGATTCAGGTCTAATATTGAGGAAGTAAAGAAGGGCGAGACAGATAATTATTAGAGTCAGCAATTAGAGCTTGTGCAAAAAATCAAGTAAGAATTTAGCACTTAGGTAATAGCACCTGTGTGCTGAATTCTTATATACTTTTTTATAAAGATTTGTTCTAATTTAAGTGAAGTTTAAAAAATAGTTAGTATAACAGTATACTTAAAATAATTGCCTAAACTCTTACCTTTGATAGGTGCGTGTCATGCACTATAGAAGTAAGTTATGAACTGTTTCTTAAATCAAGCAAATAACATTTTGATTTGATTATGGAAGAAAGTTTTGAAGCTACACAATCTTCAGACCAGAAAACATACATAGACATGAATGTTTTTAAGGGATTGGTAATACTTTTAGTAGATGATAACAAAAGTCATCTAAATTTAATTAGCTATTTTCTTAGTAGTCATGGAGTTCATGTAATAATGGCGGAAAGTGCCTTATCAGCATTTGAGCTAATTCAACAACAGGCAGTAGATATTTTAATTTCCGACATTGCTATGCCAGGAAAAGACGGGTATTGGTTAATGCAGCAAATTCGGTCACTACCAGTATCACAAAATAGAAAAATTCCTGCAATTGCTTTAAGTGGCGTTTCTAAAGAGGAGTGCTATGAAAAATTGTTTGCATCTGGATTTCAAAGTTATATTCAAAAGCCCTCGAACCCTATTGGCTTAATTACAGAAATGGCAAAATTGCTATTACCTGATTTTAAAAATCACTGAAGGGTTTTAGCACCTACTTCTCAATATTAATTTACTTAAAGCTATTATTGAGGATTGCAAATAATTGTATGAAGGCGCTCATTGAATAATTTCAAATTAGAAATCACGCCAAGCAATTTATACAAGTTAACTGGCTGGGATAAATACATCCCAAAATTAGCTTTTAATACATAAATGCGATCTTCATCTTGAGCAAAACCAGTTAAGGCGATAGATTCGAGTTATCGCCCAAGAAACACTTCTAAATTTCGGAGTTGTGCAAGCAATAAATATTCTATTTTATCCGGTAAATAGATTTCATTGATTAAAATATCTGGTGAAAAAGCAGACATAACATTTAATGCTTCATCAACTGTTGCAATAGTTTGGATTAATGCTCCCTCTGCAACAAAGGCGTGTGGTGGGCATTTCTCTAGTATCTGTATCTGGGTAATCATCAAGGGCTAACAAGCGTAAGCCATTAACAGAAATTGCTTGGTATGGATTAGTCATTCTTTTGTATTACCAAAGTTTTAGTTAGCAAGCTAGCAAGGATATTAAATGCATAGTTAATAAGTACGAAGACCCTAATGCTTACTTAGCTTAAGGTCTTTGCAATGCCAAAAACTCTATCAGAAGTTCCAGTGTTCCATTCAGAAGTACGAAGACCCTAATGCTTACTTAGCTTAAGGTCTTTGCAATGCCAAAAACTCTATCAGAAGTTCCAGTGTTCCATTCAGGGTTAAACAATCTGTCTAACTAATATTATGGCTAAAAGTTAATTCATTCAAGCCCTGCTAACGAACTGCATTTGGGTCACGGTAAGCAGTAGGTTCAGAGCGCTTTTTAGCTAAACCAGCTAAACCAGCCAGCCCTAACAAGCCCAGCCAGCCCCAGTCAAAACCGTTATCATCTCTGTTATTCGCCCCTTGAGTAGAGGTGTTATCTGTACGTGAAGTAGTGTTTGTATCCCCAGAGGTGTTGCTTTGGGCCGAGGCGGGCATAATTAAAGGAGTTACGGCAAGACTTACTGCTAGAATGCTAGAGCCAATAACTTTTGATATGTCTGAACGCTTCATAATTAAAACTCTGTTTTGATATTCATACTTTATCAGTGTGAAACTGAAACATACATCTGTCCAAAGCTACAAATGACGCTGCTTATATAGTCCTAATAAAGTAGTATTTTACTTAAATGAAAGCGTCATTAGAGTGAGATTTACTTCTTCAAAGCTTCACTCTAATTAATAACTGAGTTCTCCAGGAGGAACGAAACTCAGTTGGGATAGCGCACTCAATTACCACCGCAACTTTTCAAAAACTGGCTAGCAAATATTTACATAAAACTTACCCTAGCAATCACACCACAGTCAGACGAAAAGAGCTGTTGGTTTAACTATAAATGGATAAACAAGCCTATATTTTCCCTATTTCAATATGGTAGTTAAAAGAGGAGTCAAACAAAATAGTACTAATAAGCTTATCCTTGTCTGCGATGATATTGCAGACAACTGCTTTTTCTTCCAAACTCTTTTAGAAATGGAGGGTTATGAAGTTGAAATTGTGGAGTCGGGAGCGGCAGCGCTAGCTTTCCTTGAATCCAAAATACCTGATCTACTTCTACTAGATGTGATGATGCCCGACATGGATGGGTACGAAGTCGCTCGGCGCATTCAAAACAACCCGATTTTACAAATTTTAACTATTTTGTTAATTACCGCAAACGAAGAGGCGTTTTTTAGAAAGGAGCTTGATGTCAAGGTGGCTGGAGTTATCCGAAAGCCTGTTGAGCCGGATGCATTAATAGGATATATTCAAGCAGCTTTACAGCAACCGCATCATTTATGACTAGAATCCCTTGTAAAGTACTGAGAATGGTGCAATCTGATACTCTTAGCGAAAGTGTTACAAAGGCATAAACAAAAGTATTACAACTAAGAACAAAAGATTTATTACACGGCGGAGGCAGCTTTGAGGATTGGGTTAGAGTGGTTGCGGGATGAACGGTAATGAGTGCTTAGACGATCCAAGGTCAGCATTAATGGCAAGAGACAATCGTTTTTAGTCAAGGTGAATTGCTTGAAATTGTATAGCGATTTTTTAATTTGTCGCTCCACTAACTATGTGGAGGTGAATTAATGGAAAAGAAAAGTTGGCGCTCGCTATAATCAATATTTCCAGTACTTATACAGAGGTATGGATACCTAGTATTGTATAAACTAAATTTTAGTGAAAGGTAATAAATGTATTTTTATATACTCTGTTGGGATAAATAACTCAGTAGGGTATTTTCGTGAGAGTCACTGCTCTTGAGAAGTCGTCTTGTCTTGTTGCAACCCAACAAAACCTCGTTCTAACAACCATAAATTGAAAACTGCGGCTGCCCTCTCAAGAAATGTGATGCCTGCGGTTCTTGCTAGCCTACGCACTTCTTGAAACATCTATTAAGTTGTGTTTCTCTCAGTCGAATGACCAGAGGTAACAGAGGCAAGTGTTCTCTTTAGATTTTCTTTACAACAATCATGCAAGTTGCCTAACTATAGCCGAATCATTTAACTTTTTTTATTTATCCTTTTATCGGAAAGCATACATATTGCAGATATCAGTACCTTTAAGGTATTGTTCTTGCTCTACAATAACTTTCTTAAATCCCTGATCTCTCAATAATACTGAAATTTTCTCTACTCTATTTTCTAGATCGTGTACCTCAAGAACAATCTGTTTAATCTTTAACCAATCTTGTTCTTCGATTCCCAAAAGTACATCTAGTTCACTTTTTTCTGCATCTATTTTTAGTAAATCAATTTGTTGAACATTGTACTCTTGTATTACTTCTGATAAAGTTCTTAACTGACAAGTAACTTGTTCTACTACGAAAGCTTTCTTTAATTTATAGTCAAGCACAAATGAGAGTAGCAATTGAGGTATTTTAGTATACCAGTATAAAGAAGAAGATAAGTCTTTACTATCACGAATAGCATCGATCTTCTGAAAAGCAGCTTTTTTAAATTTATCTCGTTCCTTCTTTGAACCATCTGGGTATGCAGTGGATATAGAACCCATTTGATATCTTTTAAGCAATCAAGTAGAATCAACCGAAATTAGGTGCATTTAAGCAGGTCAGTGTGGAAAATGGGGTATTCAAGCGATTTAACAGACAAAGAGTGGGAAATAATTGAGCCATTATTGCCAACTAAGAAGAAAACTAGACCCCCTCTGTGGACAAAACGACAAATCCTCAATGGTGTATTTTATCAACTCAAGAATGGTTGCAATTGGGCTGATTTGCCTAGAGATTTTCCGCCCTATTCTACTGTCTTCTGGTACTACAAGCATTGGTGCCAAGACGGTATCCTTGATAATATTATGACCAATTTACATGGCAGGGTGCGCGAACAAGTAAAAAAAAACCGCAGTGGACGACTTTAATAATGATTGACTCACAAGCAGTCAAAAACACTTGTAATGCCAGTGTTGAGTCCAAAGGGTTTTGTTTTTACAAAGCAACAAATGGCATCAAAAGACATCTAGCAGTTGATATACTGGGCTTTCCCTTTTTTACGCATTGCACCAAAGCCAGCATCTCTGATGACCAAGGGTTAATTGAGATGCTCTCAATTAGCATGGATTATTTCCAATCCAAACCAATTGAGTTACCTAAGATTACAATCCTGATAGATCATGGCTATCATCCTGAGAAACTTACCCAAGCGTTAGAGCAGATTTATCCTCAAATCATGAGCAAAATCCAATTTGAACTTTCACCTAAGCCATCGAAAGCTGAAAAAGAAGCCAATGGACAGTCTGGATTTGTTCCTGTCGCCGCTAGATGGGTAATTGAGAGGTCAAACGCTTGGGTAGAGCGATGTAAAAGTTTAGTCAAAAATTTTGAACGTACACTTGATCGTGCTAATGCCAAGCTCAAGCTTTGTTTTATCAGATTGATGCTCAAAAGACTAGCCACTAACTAGAAAAAGATATCAAATGGGTTCTATAGAATTGCAAACTCGTTGTGCCTGTTCTAGTGAGCATTGATTGAGAAGCAAGCCAAATTCATCCCCACCGATGCGGGCTAAAGTATCTGTCTTACGCACTTGACTTTGAAATAATGCTGTCACTTGACGCAAGAGTTCGTCGCCAGCAAGATGACCACAGGTATCGTTGACGATTTTGAATTGGTCTAAATCTAGATAGCAGAGGGCGTATTGCTGGTTATGCATTTTGGCATCGTTAATAGTCTGCTCCAGGTAGTGTTCAAACTCGCGTCGATTTACCAGTCCAGTTAAAGCATCATGGCTAGCCTGCCAGGAAAGTTGTCGAGATAAGTTGCGGTTACGGGACACATCATGAAATACCATGACTGCTCCAATTATCTCACCGTTGCTAGCACGAATTGGAGCAGCGGAATCATCAATGGGAAACTCATCCCCATTACGCGCAATTAAGATTGTATGATTGGCAAGACCAACGGTTTTCCCTTCATACAAAGCTGTTTCCAGCGGATTTATCACTGGTTCACGAGTAGTTTCGTTAACAATCTGAAATACTTCAGAAAGTGGCAATCCTTGTGCTTCTAATTGACTCCAGCCTGTCAGCTTTTGGGCGACCGGATTAAGATATCGTACTAGACCCAGGGAATCCGTTGTGATAACTGCATCTCCAATTGATTGCAATGTCACTTGGGCTAGCTCTTTTTCTTGAAACAGTGCTTCTTGGGCTTGCTGGCGCTCAACTTCTTTGCGCTGGCGATCGCTAATTTCAGCCGCTAGTGATAAATTGATTTGATTCAACTCGGCATTTTTGCTTTCTAACTTTTGCGAATATGTTTGCAATTCTTGGTATAGTTCCGCGTTTTCCAGAGAAATTGCTACTTGGGAAGCTAATAAACTCAGCACTTTCACATGGTTTTGAGTAAACGCACCTTTAGCGAGATTGTTTTCTAAATAAAGAATACCTTTGAGTTTACTTTGATAAATAATCGGCAAACAAAGCACAGATTTAGGCCGATTGTTCCGAATGTAAGGATCGTCAATAAAAAGTTTTTCCTCTGCTACGTCATCCAATACTAAAGTCGATTGAGTTCTAGCAACATAGTTAATTAATGCTACAGGCAAAATTGGACTTGTTTCTATTGGTTTAGCTGGCAACAAAATAGCGTTATCTCTATCTATAAATCCCTCAGCTACTAGAAGCCATTGGTCTGATTGTTGTAAGAGAAGCATCCCGGTTCTTGCTCCCGCATTTTCAATCATACTGTTCATTAATTTGTCAAGCAATTTACTCTGAATAATTTCATCAGAAAGTGCTTGAGAAGCTTTGATGACAGTAGCTAAATCTAATGTTGCGAAATCGAGTCCAATTGTATCGTTAGCTGTAATCCCTATATTTGTTAGCGCTCGGTCGCCAGGGAAGACTTGGGGGTAACGTTCTTTTAAATCTTGAACTTTTGCAATTGCGCCCCACCGCAAATAACCGTAGTAAGCATCTGTTAAATAATCTCTAGCAAGACGTTCTTTTTTGCATACAAAGTAAAATTCTGCCGCCAATTCCGCAGCTAGAGCTTCTTCTTGAGAGTAACCATGCTCTCGTGCGTTTTGGATTGCGCGATCGTAATACTCCATTGCTCGATAGTGTTGCCCTAAAACTTTTGCTTTTTCTGCTTCAACCAACTCATACTTATGCAAAAAGTTCATGGGTGCAGCATTCGCTAATTTTTCCATCTGCTGTTGGCGCAACTGGACTATTTGCAAGTACTGATGTTGTTCTTCAACAGTTGTATGAGGATACTGCCCAAGCAAAGCCAGCATATAATAAAAACTATGTTCGGAGACATTTATTGTCCCCATAACACTACCGATATAACGTTCTGCAATCCTGGCATTTTCGATTGCCTGAGCATATTCTTTATATAGATACAGCAGGTTAGTTTTAGCCAGGTACAGGGCAGATAAAGCTGTTTGATTATCAGCTGCAATTAACGTCTTTAAAATTTCTGTTTCGTTAAAGCGATCGCTAACCAATTCAAACTTATGTGTGGAGTTACCTAGTAAATTTGCTACCATTTGCTGCCAGATTTTGGCATAATCAATGCAAACTTGATTGCTCAAACTATTGAGTAATTCTAAACGATGTTCGAGCTTTTGAGCGACGCTTTCTAAGTTTTCACCCGTATAAAACAAAGCAGATGAATAAAAAGCAGCAATATATGAGGCATATTGAACTTTGCCAACTTCCAAACCACTTTGAATTCCCTCTAACATTGGTTCTAATACGGCAGTGAGAGGGTCTTTAAAATGTCTAACATGACCGTTAAAAATTTCGCAAATTTCGGCTTTGAGGTCTTTAGCGTTGTATTGATCGATAAGTCTCAAAGCTAAGAGACAAGATTGATAGCCAGCGTCTATTTCCTCTAGCTGTTCTGCCAAAATTAAACTATAGCAAGCATAGCCATAGGCCGCCATCGCCGAATTGCCATCCTGAATGCACAAATTCACCATCGTGAAGGTAATTGAGGTGAACAACTGAGCATCTGCAAAGTAAGTCGGAGGTCCTGCTGCGACCAGAATTCGCATTGCTGCCAATTTATAATCGTTAGTCATCGGTGGCAAGCTACTTAAACTCTCAATCGTCAAGGAATCTTCATACTGTTTGGTTAAGGCATGAGGAAGCTCTTGACTTAGAGTAATTCCCAGCATTTCTAGTACTTGTAAGATAATAGCGATCGCTTCTTTCAATTTGTTCTGCGAAACGCTATATTGAATTTGAATTTCATATACCTTAACTTTATCTATAATATTTCTAGCATTGCTTAAAACAATATCTACTAAAATCGCCGTTTGTACAAAATTATTATTGAGAAATTCAGCTGAGGTTGCTTCTACATACAGTGTCAATGTTAAATCATAATTTGTCTGCCAACTCGTTTCTGAAAGTAATCCCAATCCTACCTTTAAATACTTTAGCGCCGGGTCATAAGCTGTAGCTCTCTTGGCTTTTTGACCTGCCATCAAATTTAGTGCTGCTAATTCATCTTTATGCTTCTGTAGACTTAATAAGTGAGTACCTATATTTAATTGATTAACAATTTCAAAAATGTTCTGTTCAAGTTCCTCTTCTAGTGTATGCTCAAGTAACAATTCTCCAATTCTCAAATGCGTTTGGCTACGCTCAGTTTTGGCAATAAGTGAATATGCCGCTTGTTGTACGCGATCGTGCAGAAATTTATAAGCGATCGCTGGAGGGCTAGAAACAGTTAAGAGAGAAGTATTTTCACCATCAGATTTCTTACTAAATTTCTCTAGCTCGATAACTAGGGGAATTTTATAGTATTGATTTAATGGCAAAATCAGCCCAACTTGCAACGCTTCCCATAAATCCAATGCCGTCTCTGATAAAGATTTTTCATTGACAATACTAAGCACTTCCAAGGTAAATTTGTCACCAACACAAGCACCTAACTTCAGAACGTTTTGAGTTGCTGGCAATAGCTTTTGAATTCGGCTAACCATTAGTTCAACAACATTATCCGTAATGTCGATATCTAACAGCTTTTCAATGTCCCACTGCCAACAAGCTTGATTAAAATTGAAAAACAGTAACTTATCTTGATAAAGCGATTTGAGTAGTTGCGATAAAAAGAAAGGATTGCCTTGAGTTTTATTAAAGACTAATTCGGCTAGAGAGTGCGTATACTCGCAATACGGTTCGGATAAACATTTTTCACTTTCCTTGTTGTCTGGGTAAAGGGTAAGGGGTAAAAGGGAAAGGATGTATTCAAAACCTTTTCCCTTTTCCCTTTCCCTTTCCCTTTCCCCTTTAACCGAACCGTATTGCGTAGACTCGGAGTGGCGCATCAAAAGTGATGTCTCTTGATTGCTTTGAAATGTATCAGCAACTAACTGGCTAACATCAACCAGATGTAATGGCTGAAGCACAATGTTGTTTATCATTGCCCCCGTTTGCTGAAGTTCAGAGAGCGTCAGCATTAACGAATGAGTCGCACTCACTTCGTTATCTCGGTATGCACCTATCAACAATAGATATTTACTATTTGGATCACTTATCAACAACTGAATTAATTGCAATGATGCTGAATCTGCCCACTGTAAATCGTCCAAAAACAGTACTAACGGATGTTCCAGTTTACAAAACACATAAATGAACTGTCTAAAGACACGGTTAAATCGGTTTTGAGATTCCGATGCTCCCAGTTCTGGTACTGCGGGTTGGGGTTCGATAATTCGCTCGACTTCAGGAATCACATCAATAATCACCTGACCATTAGCACCCAACGCTTTTAACAGTTTTGCCCGCCAAATACTAATCCGTTCGCTACTTTCAGTGAGCAACTGTCGCATTAATTCTTGAAACGCTTGAATCAGAGCAGCATAAGGAATGTTGCGCTTAAACTGGTCAAACTTGCCAAAAATAAAATACCCATAGTGACGTACAATTGGCTTATGAAGTTCATAGATTAAAGATGATTTACCAACCCCAGAGTAGCCGCTTACCAGCATAATTTCTGTTGTGCCTTGACTGATCCGCTCAAAGGCAGCCATCAAAATTTTGACCTCGAATTCACGACCATAAAGTTTTTGCGGAATCAAGAATTGGCTGTATAAATCTAATTGCCCCACTTGAAAGGCTGCAATTTCTCCAGTCCCTTGTAGCAATTTTAAACACATTTCCAAATCTGCTTTCAGTCCTAACGCATTTTGATAACGCTCTTCTGCTGTCTTTGCCAAAAGTTTCATTACAACATCAGAAACTGGCTGGGATATTTCTCCCAAGCCCAGATTTTCGGCAATGATACAAGGAGAAATTGGAGTTCTAGCAATATGGCAATGAACGAGTTCTAGGGGGTCAGTACTTTGAAAGGGCAATTGTCCTGTCAGTATTTCATAGAAAACAATGCCCAGAGAATAGAAATCGCTACGGTAATCAACTAAGCGGTTCATCCGACCTGTTTGCTCAGGCGATATATAAGCAAGCGTATCTTCAAAAATATTCTGATTACTAATTGTTTGCTTTTCTCCATCCAAATAGGTAGCAAGGCTAAAGTCGTCAATTTTAACCTGTCCATTTTGCGGATTGAACAGCACATTAGTAGTTTTTAAATTCTTGTGAGTAACCTTGTATTGATGAAGTTTTACTAGTGTTTCGGCAAGCTGAATCCCAATGTGTAGAAAATCACTCAAATTGAGCATTCTTTGACTCAGATATTTTGGAAGTGGTTTCCCTCCAAAATCTTCCAAAACCATTGCCCAGAACTGATGGCTATCTTCTAATGCATAGCATTTAACAACTCCGGCAATATCTAACGACTGAAGAATTTTATATTCATATTTTAACCGAGCAATATCTTCAAGAGTTGGATACTCTGTTTTAATATATTTTATTAGTACTGGTGTTCTTTCTAGCTGTTTAATTCCACGATAAAGAACCGTAATACTATCTTCTCGAAGTACTTCTTTGTGCTGATAGCCTTCTAGTCGTCTAATCATTATTTCTGTTTAAAAATTAAATATAAATTTATATAAAATCCAAATTATAATCTACAAAAAACTTGGAATTTCACTATCAAATTTGCTGTAAAATTGTTCATGTTTATATTATTTCAACCTGGAAAATTAGTGTATCACATAACACAAGTGTAAGTTAAAACTCAAGTGAGATAGTAAGTAACCAAAGTAACCTTAAACAGCATGTAACTTAAGTAATAACCCGTCATTTGTGCATCTTATCTTACCAAACGAGGAAGAGAGTTCAGTCTCTAGACTGTTGTTTGCTGTATAGTTATATGCTATACCAAAGTTTTTGATAAAATTTGTATGATTTTGACTTTACTTATTTTTAATCTCAAATTCAGTCTCAATGTAACAATATCGCTGATATTAATCTAGTTAAGCTAATCTGCATTTAAGCTGCATAATATAGCAGAGCAGAACGTTAAAAGCAGTTCACCGTAATGAAAGTTGCACAGAAGATGAAAGCTACTCTTCAAAGAAACCAATTTTTCATTCTGTGCAAAAATAAAAAGACTTATTAACGATTTTATCTGAGAATTACTCGGTTCTTTAAAGTTTTACAGTACAGAAGTATCGAGAATTCACCAGACTCTGAAGTTTCAGAATTAGCTCGGCTTCAAAAATAAGCTAATTAATGAAGAAGAGGATATTACAGGACTGTTTACAAGGTTCTAATGATGTTCGAGGAATCCTAACTCGTTCTTCCCAGTTGTATTCCTATCGCCAATGAATCGGGTTGTTTAGGTCACGCTCACCTATAAATTGTGGGCAAAAAGTCATTGAACCATCAAGTAAATTTTTCTTTTCGAGGTATGGGTATAAGCATCCTTGGCTATGAGGTTGTGAGTCTTTAAAGTCGTCTTCTAAGAATTTTTTGGGTGTTTTAGGTAACTCAACTATTACTGATTTTGACTTCGGAAGTAGCGTATGCCTTGAGACTGTTTTAGTCACACAACCACCTCCATGACCAAATCATCCGGCACTTCAAAAATCCCCAACCGCCCAATGTAAGGAATTGGTGTAATCTCGCGTGGATTCTCCAGTTTCCAGTGGTATTGCTCAGGCATTCCCCAGCCAGATGCAACTTGTGAGAACTTGCAATCAACTATTGTGACAATGCCGATGACTTGGCCGCGACGTAGAGAGATTAACTCTGGGATTACTACCCCCATGCTTTGACAAAATTCTTTTGCTAGCTGGTACTCTTTTTTAGTGCAAGTTTTTGCAGCGTGAATCAGAATGTCACCGCGATAATGAATGGGCCAGCCTCGGTTTTCTATATCTTTGAGAGCATAAATTATTGCCCATGCCCAAGGCTGACGGACGGATAGCGCTTTCATGTGGATGCTCCAAAAAATAAATCTAATTATTTAAATTGGAATTCAGATATTTTCGTAGTAATGTAATAGTTAATTTGATTACTATTAGCCTGAAAATGAAAGGAAAGTGCTTTTTAGAAATAAAGGCATTCTCATTCTCATGTTCCTAATGAGGTGTTTAGACATGAGAATGTATGCTAATTCAGGATTTGGATAAAATTTTTAATCTTACCACTTACTATAGCAGTAAAGTTGTTGCGAAGCCCGACTATAAGCAACATACAATAACTTATTACGCATCACATTATCTCGGCAGCCAAAAATATTTGATGTATCAACAAAGCAATTAGTAAATGTTCCCCCTTGAGATTGATGTACAGTAATTGCATAACCGTATTGTAATCGATTCATCAAGCTGCCTTTCACTAATAAATTGTAAGTCTCTAAGAACTCGTAATATTCTCGCCAAGCATAGCTTCTTTGGTTTGCAGTTAGCTGAAATATTTCTTTCTTGGCATTATTTACTGCATATTTAATTAAATCCCAAGAATCAGGGTGAATTATTGATAGGGATGCTTCTTTACCCAGGTCATTCTTGATTTCAATCCGATAAGTTTTAAACGGACTATGCACTAGATGATGTCTACTGCCAGAGTATTCTTTAAAATCTCTTACTTCGCATTCAGCACAGGAATGCATAAAAATTTCTTTTTGCTCCCCAGAGTCGGCATTTAAAAAAATAGGTTCTTTCGCAAAGAGAATTTCTCCAATCTCTATTGGTTCAGCACCCGGATAAAGTGCAGCTCGAATTTGCTGATTCAGATTGTTAACTTGATTATTAGTCCACGCCAAAATCTTGGCTGAGGAGCGAGAAAACTTATAAGCATCGATAGCTGCTGCTATCCAAGTATCAAATTGCATTTTCTCTATATTTCCCTCACTCTGTAATCGTGGTGGAAATTGAGAATTTAAATTTTGGCGGAGTGCAGTTACATAAGTAGCGATTGCCCCCTCGTACCTCATGACTTGTGTTAATTCCATTCCCAAAGGCAACTGGAAGATCGGCGAAGAATCAACATTATCTTCAATCGGTGGCAATTGTGCTGGATCTCCCATAAAAATAGTAGGAGTCCGCGAAGGAATTAACTTAAAAAGTTCTTGCCCTAACATGGAAGCTTCATCAACTATTACTAAGTCAAATTCGTGATAATAAGGCTCTCTAGAGTAAGTATTTGGTTTGAGTCGTTGCTTTCCATTTTCATCATATTCTCCTCCAGGCATAACATGAAGTAAGCTGTGGAGAGTTGAGATATGTACAGTAAGACCTGCCTCTTGAGCCATTGCGTCCAATACATGTCTTGCTTTATGCGTTGGAGCGCACAAAGCAACTCTTAAACCAACATTTTTATTTTTATCTAAGTCTCGTGTTTTGAAGCAATCCTGAAACGATTGAATTACTCGCTGTACTAAAAACGTTTTTCCTGTACCTGCATAACCGCGCAAGACAAATGGCATATCAGGGTTAGAACCATACCAGTCATGGATTAAATCAAACGCTTGCATCTGATCTAAAGATAATCCTTCCCGATGCTTACTTTTGCTCCAGCCAAAGTTAATAATTGTTACCGATTTCAATGTACTTATCTCCTAAAATTAATTCTTTCATGTAACAGATTTTACTCAAAAAAGTGACAACTTGTTGAATCTCCAAGTTGATGAGTTCAAGATTTTTTATTGTTCAGCTATATGTTCAATGCTGAGATTTAGCTAAATTATTAAACTGTCCAGATCGTTCATTAAATAGGAGATTAACAGTTGTTTCACTGCTAAAGCGCCTCTTAAGAACTGAAATTTCAAAAATCTCTTTCTGTGTAGATTAATTGTCGTAAGTAAAATATTCACGACACAACCCTAAATCACAGCAGCTTCTTGTTCAAATCCTCCAAATTCTCGAAAATCAGCTTTTGTCGGACGTTTTTCGGAGCGAGAATCAACTTCTCTTTTTAACTGTGCTAAACCCAAGACAGCACAATTGAATTGTTTAGCGATCGCCCTAAGTTGTTTCAAGATGGAGTCGATTTCTTGTACGCGGTTTTCACCATCCCGCTTTTCTCTTGGTTCAATCAACTGCACATAGTCCATAATTACCAAGTCGAAACTGAAGCAATTCCTCCTGACCTACACCGCCATCAACCAATCGCACACCACAGACCTACACTCGTCTGCAAAGTTAACCCAAACCTGCCACTGGTTCAGATACCCATTCCAGTAAGGCTCACCATCAGCAACGCCAACAGCCTCACCAACCTGGGAAACCAGCTGTTGATAGAACTGTTCAACACTGTCGAGTCCTTGGCGCATTTTCAGGTTCAGCCCCTTCCATCCTTGGACAGTCGGACTTTCTACTGGCGTGAATGTTTGAGGAATATCCTGGGATTGGGTGTCAATGACTGGTGTAGTTGTACTTATATTATTGCTGACTGACACCGAATCACAGTTTGACGCTTCATCCCGATTTAACCACTGCTCAAAAATCGAATCGCGCTCGTCATCGGGTGGAACAAACCGATAGACACACTCCCGATTTTCACGCTTACCTAATCGACCAATATAGTCTAACTTCAAATCAATCTTGGCAAGTAACTTCTGTACGATCGCTATCGGTGTGTGTTTTTCCGAGATAGTAACGTTCAAGTAATTCTTGATAACGTGCCGATGCGTTACAGCCAGTGCCTTAAACTCCACCATCTTCTCGTCGCTGCCACGTAGCTGAACGTCTGGTGTAAGAAATTGCAATAGATTCAGGCTTTCGAGCAAAAGTACCGCAGGTAATAACTGCCCCTTGTTGAAATCTGGTTTCCAAATCGAATTTTCCCCAGCTTCTAACTGCGCCTTAGCTCGTTTTGCATCACGGTTGGTCAGAAACTCTCGCCCCAGTGTCAAATAATAGTGCATCCGCAGTTGAGGATACCACCCATCGTCATCTTTCTCGACCAAATCAGGGGTCACGTCAATTTCATAGCGACGGGACAATTCAGCCTTGCGCTGCTGATGTCGTTCAGTTTTCGTTTTCGCCCTTGTGTCTTGCAGCTTCTTAAGTTCGGCATCAGAGATAGTCGGAGAATCCGCGATCGCTTTACACTCCGCAGCATATAATTCAACAGATGCCGCCTTAACCGACTCGATTACAGCCCCGCTCTCGTCATCATCAACATCGTCGGCATCAATAACGGTGTAACCATCCTCGACCAATCCCCCAAGTACAGACTCTCGATAACGCCGCATCTCGACGTTAATCACAGAACCCCGCTTACCCCAAGTCTGCAATGACTCTGGCTGGAAATTCTGGTCAACATAGCTGTAATCGTCATTGTCCGCCGCCGACAACAGCGCAATGTTAGCCTGTGTTGCAACGTGCTGACTTCTCAACAATCCTCCGATGGATGTAGAGCCATTGCCTACAACCGACATCCCCCACTCTCTGACCCAGATATGACGGTCAACAGTTTCCCTAAGCCTTGCCAACATCTGCCGCACAGAGTTAACCGGCTGCACTCCCTGAAAAATCCCCCAAACACCATCAAAATGTCCTCGAATATCGATGGATACCCCAGTTTCAAGACTTGGGGAGGCGATAACCAAATCATACTGGGTCAGAATTTCATTTAGATGAGCGATACAACCAAACGCCGCATGAGAGGGGTCGGCAACAGATTCGCTGTCTATTCGCAGAATCCGTAAGTGAGGAAATTTACGGCGAAAACGTTCCTCAAGTGCTTGGGTTCCCCATTTAGATTTTGCCTTTTGAGCAGAGCAACATAGTAAATGATGCCCACCAAAAGCTATCGCTTTGTCCAATGCTGCAATCAAATTCTTCGGGTTGTTGCCAGAGTAGTTGTAACAGTTTCCGGCTACGTGCCGATAATTGTTGACAATTACGAACGGGTTAACCCGATATTCCCCAGCGAGTGATAAAACATACTTCACATCTGTGTCGGAAACATCGGCACTGGACAAGTAAATCTTTCCCTGACTGCTGCCTAAAACATTCTGTACCAGTTGTTTGAGATTTTTGAGAACGGACACCCGACGTTTTTGCACTTCCGTACCAGAATTGAGAAGATGCCAGAAAACTTGGTCACATTCATCAATAATAATGACATCATTCGCCCAATCATTAGGATTGAATCGCGCCTGACTTTCCTGATGCAGTGAATCCACACACACCCCATATCCCAACAATGTGCCTGTTTCATTTGTGCGGACTTCAGTAACATAGTTAACTCCAAAGCGATTACACAACGCCTCACCCAGTTGGATACGGTGGGTGATAATTAATACCCGTCTCTCTTGGTCGTGTGCTTTTGCCACTTCAGTTGCCAGCCATTCGGTTTTACCCGTTCCCTTTGGAGCCTTGAGGATAATCAGCTTTTCACCTTCGGGTACGAGAAGCTGGCCCAAGAATCTTTGGTTGAGTGCGATCGCTGGCGGGTAAGTCAGTAGGGTAAACAACTTAATCTCCCACAACTCCAGTGCAACGGCTGTATTGTAGAGTGCGTCAAATGCTGGCTGACCCTTGGCGACAATAAAATCATCAACCCCTTTCTCTGCACCTAACGGTAAATCAATCACTCGCAACGAACAGCCTTCACTTACCAGCAACCGACCCATGCGACTGATAGCAGTTCTGACTCGCTGGGCTGTCTCAAGTTTATTATCCTGGTCAAAGCAAATGTTAACCTGTCTGCCCTGTGTTGCAAAATGCTTTAAGTCTGGGATGAGGTATGGTTTGCCATTAGCTGTACCATACTCATCTTGCGGTGTGCGGTATCCAGCGTTTACTCCCGGAATTGCGATCGCAGCATAACCCGCAGTCAATAATGCCCCCGCTTTCTTGACACCTTCGACAATTGTGACTGGTACGTTGTGCCTCCAAACCCAGCGCCAGAAACCGCCAGGGTGCTGCAAGTCTTCTTCAGTAATGGGAATACCGCTACGATTGGAGACTTTCACCCAAATGCGATTCGGTACTAAGAGGAAGAAAGCGCGTGTCTCTTCTCTGAATGGGTGTTCGTACTTGATGAACTTGTGGATCTTCTGGCGGTCGCGTCTGGGGTGGTCGGGTTTGAAACAGCCCCACATCATCAGCACGTAGTTGTTGAGCGGGTCAACGCCATTGCACCACCAGCCGCCTAGTTCAATGTGCTGGTATTTCTTTAAATCGCGATCGCGTAATCGTCCATCGTTGCGACGGGAGATTTTGGGACTGTAGAGCAGATATTCGTAGGGTAAAGTCCCAGACAGCGATTTCACATTCAGATGAAAGATTTCTTCGTCAACTCCACTGTTGAGCCATTCTTGTAAATGTTTTGCTTGAGAATCAGATTCGATTATACGCATATTCCCTCTGTTTTTTGACGCATGGAAATGAAGCGGCATGGATGCAATGCCGCCGGTTCAACTTTTTGCGATACTTTTGCTGGCTATGAAATTCTCAAAAGCCAGCCACAGCGTTATCTCCCGCTTCCCGTGTGTGGTCGGAATGTGAGATTAATCCGAGTGCTAACCACTTTGTTGGTCTTGGGAACCTGATGCAGATGTGTAGACTGGCAGCCAGGGTGCATCACAAGTAAGCTCCCGTGTTCCAGCCAGAAATCCGTTGGTTTGCCATTTCTCGATTTGATTTGGAATTTGCGACATGAACCTAAGCTGACTGATACGATTGCAGGGTTAGATCCCATTGATGGTTCGTTGTCAGCGTGCCAACCAATCGAATCCTGGCCACTGCGGTATTGATTGCCGATGACGATGCGGAACTTGTAGCCAGTTAGCGCAGTGATTCTGTCCCGCAAGTTAGACAGAGGTTCTGTCCAAGTCAGGGGTTTTAAAAATACGCTGTTGGAGTAGAGATAATCGCAGGCGTAGTCACCGTAAATGCACTCCAGACGAGGGACAGGCATTGTTTTACCCGCGATCCTGATTTGATTCTGTTGCCATTCCAGTTTCAAGCAGTGTTGGTAAAGTTCATTGGCAAGTTCCTGGCTTAAGAAATCGGGGTAATAAGTGACTGGTAAAACTGGGGCTGATTCCTGAAACAAATTGAGTTGTTGCATGGTACTTTTCTTCGATTAAAGAACGTAATTGCTGTTAGTTTTGACCAGTAGAGAAAACCTCAATTAATACACTTTCTGGATACAAACCAACTTTTCCAAAACGTGGGTCATGAATACGTTCTATTTCTATTCCTTGTTTCCGACACAATGCGCTTGCCTTTCGACCTTTAGTACCAGCTTCTTTTACCGATATTTCTAAACCTTGAAGATTGGCAAAACCAACAACACTATATTTATGTCCGCATGGTGTGTTCACCCTGTCCTGTTCAACTTCAACAGCTTTGAGTCTTGCCAATATTTGAGTTTGTTGCTGTTGTTGTTGGAGTAAATGCTGTTCTTGCTCTGCCAATTGTTGTGCTAAAGCGGCGAGTAACTGTATTTGAGTCATGGCTTTTAACTGGGTTTGGGTTTCAGCCTCTCGCGTTTTTACAACAAAATAACTTTGCGCTGCTGCTATCTCTGGTTTTCGTGGATCACCATTCATCGCAGTTAAGTAGCAACCATAGCGAGTGAGTTTGAAATCGTCTCTAGGTCTACCTCCGGTACTTTTTGCGGTCAGACGCAAAAAGTGTTTTTCGCTCTCTTGCTCTATGTTTGAGCAAGCTGCGATCGCTCTAGAGATGGCATCCTCAAATTGTCGCCATTGCTGATATCCCAATATGGGCATTAATTCACGAGCTAACCAATACTCATTGCCATCTGTATCAACCTGCTTGATTTGGTCAAATGGGCTGGGCTGATTTTCACGCTTTATAATTGCATCCATACTTCCTCTCTTGTTTTTGATATGTGAACTGGCTGCGCTACTTGCCTCTTGCTGTGAGTGAATCCGAATCTCTAGAGATATTCGATGATTTCGGCGATTTTAAGAGGCAAGATAGTCTTTAGTTGTGTAATAAAAAAGAATCAAACTTTCACCCGCACCAAACTTTTCTCACCAACTAATGAGAAACGATTTGATATAGTCGGTGTCTTAATTAACGTTGGCGACATCAATTCAACAAGGTAAAACCAAGAATTATGCACCAGCGCAATCCCCAAAATCAGCCGTTGTTTTGTTCCCTTATCGTGAGAACAGAGGATTACTCTTTCACCCAGAACGAAAGCAGGTTTTTGCACCTTGATGGCTTCTAATTCTCCAGTCCCGATGATTTGGTTTTGTGTGGCGTGAAGTATTTCTTTACCGCAATCAATTGAATAAATCCAACATTCGTGTTTCCATTGCATACCGCAGCAGTAACCAAATCTCCTCGTAGTTCGTAGGAAAACTCTCTCCAGTAAATTAACTGCAATGGGTGGAATTGTTCCACGCCAAGGTGGAGAAAGATACCAACTTGTTTGAAGTGCGTTAATGTGGTCAATCATGCTTTTCTCCCTAATAGGTAATTAATCGCTTGAACATCAAGAGCGGCAATGCGTTTTTTTATTGATTGTGGCGGGTGATCAAAAAACTCTTTTAAATGCCATCTCCGAATTTGGTAATGTCTGGCAGAACGTTTTGTAGCTTTAAGCCATCCTCTTTTTACCCATCTTGTAACAGTTGAAAAGTTTAACTGAAGAACTTGGGCAATTTCTTTACAAGAATAGTTATCAAGAGTTGGACGGGCTGAATAGCCTAAGCTATTTAACTTCAGATAAATCGCAATTGGTGTGCGTTGATATCCTCGTCTTTTTAGGATTGAAGCTATTTGTTTGACTGTATAGACTTCAGCTTTTTCTTCAATAATTGCGAGTTCTTCATCAGTCCATTTGATACTCATTTGATTACCTCCTTCTCTGAAGGGATAGAATTGGTATCAGCCTGTCCTTGTACAATTTGAGCGCTGATAGATTCAAAATCTACTTGAAAGATGTTCATATCTGTGGACATTTCCCCTGTGTTGTAGCGGTCTACGATGTGCTGTCTGATTGCAGATTGATTCAGCCCATCAGGGATATCGATGTGAGCTTCACTTGTGATTTTTTCAACAACTGTAACAATGACTTTCATGGCTAATTCCTATCTGATTAATTGAGGATTCAGAAGTAAAATTATTCTGAATCCTGTATGCTGATTTACACTGCCCCAGTCTTTACTGCTTGCAACTGCTGCATCCATGCGTTGATTGCTGTTAATTCATCAGCACCGCTAACAACAGCATCAACAACTTGGTTTTGATACAAAGATTCGGCATGATTAGGATACTCACACTTGTCTGCTGCCCAAGCCAAACACATTGTTTTTACCAGTTCATTAATCTTGGTAATATGAAGTTGACTTGGACGGTCAACATCCTGAAATTGCAACCACTCTCTGACTAAATCAAGTGGATAATCAAGCAAGGTGCGAATATTTTTGATTCGTAGGTCTTGAGGATGTACTGGTTGAGGGACTACGCTAAGTTTTGGTGGAGTTATTGGGGTTTCTGCTACAGATGGAATAGTTAATGATGTGCCACCTAAGCGGGATTGAATATCATTAATGAGAGTCCCCCAATCAGCATTTTTATTCCATTCCCTTTCAATTCTGGTTTTAGTTGCAGCGTCGTAAAGATTGCAGAAAACCGTATTTTGTTCACCAGCATTAGCAGCAATAATCAGTGGCTTAGAAAAATCCTGTACACCTGATGCAGCTAAGAGAAAGCTTTTGGTAAAGTTTGTTTCAACACCACTTCTGATGACATAAACTCCATCAGCACTCACTACAATGTCCAGCTTCAGATTATCCTTTCCTTTGAACTCTTTAGTTGTAAATCGGAGTTCAGACAGATAACCAGTTAATGCTCTTTGGGTAACTGGTATGGTTTTATCCCTATCAATATCGTAGTGATACCACAGGTAAGATTCTCCACCTAACTCAGCATTTTTGACATATAAATAGATGGGTTCAGGAGGGTTGCAAAGCCCTAATTTTATTTCAGTAACCATGTTCACCTCGGTTAAAGTTTTATTGATTGGTGTTCTGTGTGCAATAATGGGAATTCTGTAGCGGGAGAAAAACTTCCGCGCGTTCATCTGAAGTAATGGCATTCCTTTAGGTGAACGCTTTTGTATTAATCAGAAAGGTGTGAATTGGAAGGGAGAGGGTAAGGGGTAAAGGAAGGAGAAGGAAAACTTTTCTCAATACAGTACTGAACAAGAATTTTTAAATATTGAGGTTCCCTTTCCCCTTTAACCCTTCCCCTTTTTCCTCTCTTGTTTGCGCTCTAGTTCCCACTGCAAATAAGTCAAAGCAGTTTGAGCATCGGCAATGTTTAAATCTGGCTGATACCCTGCTGACAAGAGTTGTCTGTAGTCTGGGTGCGTAGCAATTTCAGATATCAGGTTTTGGGCTTGTTCAACTAAGTAGTGCAGATTTAGGTTAGACATCTCAATGCCAAGCCGTGAACATAAATCTTGCCTACGGCACGCTCCGCGAACTGCTTTGATACCCCTGATTCCTGGCTCAATCTCGGTTTCTAATTCTTCAAACAGAGATTGGAAATTCGGGTGTTCATCGTTAATTTCAATCTCAAACAAATCTGCACTCTTTGTAACGGTGGTTGCCCAATCGGGTAATGTGTGCGGAATCGTCTTCGCGTAAAGTTTCATAATTGTATCCTCTGGGATTAATAACCTAAAAATCCTCGGCAATCTCCAACAAAAAATCGCGTCCTGTGTTCTGCACTTGCACCAGTTCTTTATCCAGCAGTGTTTGAATAACTGAATCCGAGAATTGGAATTGCAAACGATGCAATGGAACACAACCGCCACAAAGTCGAATCGAACGCAGTAAATGATTAGCCCTACGCTCAAAGTCGTTGTTTGCTTCCTTAGCCATTGTTTGCACCTCTGGTTAATACGGTTAACTGTCGGTTGAGAATGTTTATCTGTTGTTGATAAAAGTCAATCTCTGCGGTAATTTGCTGAAATAATTCTTCTGGTGTGAGCGGTTGGATTTGATCCTCTTTCAAGTACGATATTTCATCAGAATTCTTGTTAGGCATCAATACATAACGCCATCCTTCATCAAATTGTTCAGCTAATTCTGTACCAGATGGGTAGTAATAAAATCCCAAAATGATGCCGTCTTGTGTACGTTGATCCAAAGCAAAGCGAGGGTAGCCCCAGTGTTGGGGAATGGATATTGTCGGTTGCATTGATTTAATTGAGGATTGGTGAATAAATAATTAGGGAAAGGGGGAAAGGGAAGGGAATGAAGAAATTTACCTTTCCCCCTTACCCTTTAACCTTTTCCCAGGCGAAGCCCAAGACTACGCTGTGACTAACTCTGCTCTCTCCAGCAGCCGTTGCAATCTATTGCCAGTTAGCTGCTCTAACGGTTGGTCTAAAATATATTCATCAAAAATGGATTTACTATCAGTAGACACATCCACCATCGACAGCGATTGAATTACTTCCATTGCAGAATCACAGGGTATGCGCTGGGTTTTGTCTGCTGCGCGTGTGAACCACCAGTCGCCGTCAGTACAGCCAACCTCGCCCAGCTTCACGTCGTTGTGGTAAATACCATCATCGAGAATTTCAAACCCGTACTTCTTGCATTCGTCGAAAATCTGCGCTATGACTTCGTTACCAGTGGTCGCAGTTTCTTCAACCTCAGTTTGTGTGGGTACTGGTTCGTTGAGTGTTCCATCTTGGTGATGCCATTCAATGAAGCGGTTGCATCTTGCCCAGGTGTTAGCTCGGAATTTTTCAGTGACGTTTACCATGACTACCCAACGTTGCGTTAAGTGGTCGTCGTCATGGCTGATGCTGGCTATCAGTTTGTCATCAGCGTAATATTCGTGATGGTCAAACGAGATTTCGACTATTGTGAGAAGTTCGGGGGCTATGGCTTGGGCTTGGTCAGCGATGTAGTTGTCGAGTTCGGCTTGGGCTGTGGCTTGGTTGTCGAGGGCAGCAGGGGTGAGTTTCTGAATCTTGCTTGCCTGATAATTTACAATGGCGGAAATCCAGGCATCCTTACAGCGTTTGTCGCTTACTTCGACTGTGCAGGCAATCTCGCTGTAGATTTGCTTGAGCCGAGCAATAGATTTCAGTTGTAGCTGTTGATGGCTGTATGTCGGATATGTCATGATTGTTAAACTCCTTGAAATTAGGATTAGAGAAGCGCTCTAGATTGGTAGTCGGGGGCGCTTTCTCTACATCTTTATAGTACACTACTAGTTTACAGTGTGTCAACTACTAGTTAGTAGTGTATAGTAAAACTAATAGTTAACGCTTTACTCTAAGGAGGTGGTAAGTGTGATTAGTGCAAAAATGCGAATAAGACAAGTCAAAGAAGTTGAAATTGAGGGGCTAGGAGAGCGGATTAAGCAAGCTCGATTAGATTCGAGTAAGTCTCTAGAGCAAATATGTGATGAAGTTGGTTTGTCGCGCACTTACTGGTACGACATCGAAAAGGAAACTCTTAAAGGGGCGCTTTCAATTGAAAACCTTCGCAAAATCGAAGAAGTTTTGGGAGTTTCCTTTGGTGTAAACCTGGAGGAAGATTGTGATATTTAATCATGCTACTGCTAATCCACAGGTTTTTTTGGTGAGTACTTTGGGAGAGATTATCGCAACTAACTATCACACTTTGAGCAAATGCCATTGAACTAAAAGAGGTGGAAACATGAATAAACCAACCTCTAAGCGCAAAAAAGCTACCTCTGCTGCATCCAATAATTTAAAAGCAAGCACTAGTTCTGCCGGAGACATCTTTGATCCAGAAAATCCAGCTTCAGCAACAATTACAGTTACTGCTGCTGAAGTAGAGGAGTTGTCCGAAACGGAGGAGCGCGATCGCCTTCACCTAGAGCGCCGTGTGGAAAGAGCGTTTTTTGAGGCGGGTAAGGCACTGGCAGAATTGCGCGATCGCAGATTGTACCGCTCGACCCACAAGACGTTTGAGGAATATTGCCGTTCTCGGTTTGCGTATACTCACCGCCATGTAAATTATTTAATAGCTGCTTCAAATGTAGTTGACAACATAATAATGGGAACCAATGGTTCCCAAAATGAGATACAGGATGAAATGGGAACCATTGGTTCCCAAAACGAGATATCGGATGAAATGGGAACCAATGGTTCCCAAATTTTGCCTACAACCGAACGCCAAGTTCGACCACTGACTAAGCTAGAACCATCGCAACAGCAGGAAGTATGGCGGCAAGCGGTGGAGCAGGCAGGGGGAAAAGTGCCGCCAGCCAGAATTGTCAAAGATGTGGTGCAGCGCATCATAGAACGTACAAAAGTACCCAATACCTACCAA
Organism: Desmonostoc muscorum FACHB-395; assembly: GCF_014698035.1. Lineage (GTDB taxonomy): Bacteria > Cyanobacteriota > Cyanobacteriia > Cyanobacteriales > Nostocaceae > Nostoc > Nostoc muscorum_A. The sequence continues at coordinate 31,612 of NZ_JACJSF010000033.1, read as the reverse complement.
CTGGGCGAAGTATGCCAAATCATTACCAAAGACAATCCCGAACTGAGAGGCAAAGGTGGCTGTTGGGGTATCGTTAACCATGTGGGCGAATTCAGCTGCACTGTAAAACTCTGGGATAGCGAGTACACGGTTGGTTTGCAGTACCTTAAATCTTACAATTACCTGCCTGCCGAGTGTGAGCAGATGCGGGTGATTTGCGATCGCATCAGTCGGGTGTATTCGAGTGGGCTGGAGGAGTCGGTGCAGAAGTTTTTGGAGTCTTTGGGGAAGCTGAATCGGGCTTATCTGACGGCACTGGAGGAAAAAGTGTTGAATTTGTTAGAGTCAGAAGCTAGCGGCTGAGGCAATTATCAAGATTGCTTGATGAATAGATAAGTGTTAGTCCTTGGGGAACTATAAAAAATGCGGATTAAGTTTGCAGCTTAATCTGCAAGTTGTCTCAAAAGGTATTCAATTAATTATGAGTGAGTCTATTGGGTTGTCTAATTTAGATGTTGTTTCGATAGAGAAAGGCAAAAGTCCATTGAATGCCTCAACATTTAAAGTTAGTGAGTTAATCGTCAATTTGGCTAACAGGATGAGCAGGGAATTTTGTTCGGAAATATTGAATGAATGGGCGTGGCATGGCGTACCTTGTGAAGTTTTGCTTAGAGATGGACTTGGGTGGCAATCAGGTAGAGTGAAATTTTCTCTGGAGTTCATTCCTGATCCCCAAGAAGACGAAGTGACAGAGGATCGATCTGAAAAACTGGGGGAGGTTAAAGCCTTACCTGAGTCGTCATTAGATGACTTACGGGCAGAATTACTTGATATTTAAGCGATCGCTCTAGCGGGGAACCACCCACTGATTAAGCCGTTCCAAATGTGGGTGGGCAGTTTAATCAGTAGGGCGCATGACTTGCCGCAGTCCAAGAAGTCGGGGGTAAAGTTCCACATCCGGTCGCGTAGTTAAGGAAGTAGTGCAGTTCATCATGGATGCATCCAAGTCTCTAACAGCTACCAAATTGGGTCAGATTGTAGCAAAGGACAATCCCGAACTTAGGGGTAAGATGGATGCTGGGGAATAGTCAACCATGTGTGCGAATTCAGTTGTACAGTCACAATGTGGGATGGGCAGTACACCATCAGAATTGACCACCTGAAGCCACTGAATTACCTGGAATCGGAATGTCAGCAGATGCAGCACATTAGCGATCGCATCAGTAGGTTACGGAAAAATGAAAACTTGGAAGAGGCTACTTGTGCTGTGTTGAAGCACTTAGGAGAGTTGAAGCGACCGTATTTGACTGTGGTGGAGGAGAAGCTGTTGAGTGTGATTGAGCAGGAATATGGGGTTAATGAAGGAAATGAGCCGATTGCACATTCGTGAAGATGACTTGACAGGTAAAAATATTGCTGACCTTCTGAGGGAACATCTCGAAAATATGCATGAGATTACCCCACCCGAAAGTGTTCATGCTCTTGATATAGAGGCATTGCGTTCCCCTGATATTACTTTTTGGACGGCTTGGGATGGCGAAGAACTGCTTGGATGCGGGGCATTGAAAGAACTAGATTCAAGAAGCGGTGAAATTAAATCAATGCGTACCGTCAAGGCTCACCGACGTAGGGGTGTCGCCTCAAAGATTCTGGAACAGATTATTAAAGAAGCCCAACGGCGTGGTTACGATTGCTTGAATTTAGAAACAGGGGCAATTCCAGAATTCGCTCCAGCACGAGCCTTGTATACACGGTATGGGTTTGAGTACCGAGGCCCCTTTGCTGAATACATTGATGACCCGAACAGCGTATTTATGACGAAAAAGCTTGCTTGATTGGTTAGCAACAATCACCGTTACCGCAGTTGAAGTCTCAGAACTAACCGAGCAGGAAATTGGCGATAAGCCTGACGGCATGGCTACGCTTACCGCTTGCACCTGGAGCGAAAGGTAGAACGGGCGTTTTTTGAGGCGGGAAAGGCACTTATGGAGTTACGCGTTCGTCCTTGACGTTGCCGAAGGCAGTAGAGGAAGCGGGTGGTAAAGTACCCAAGTGGTAGAAAGGACAAGCAACTAAATCGAAATTACAATCATTACGAGACAAAGTAATCATGGAATTCAACCCAAACAACAATGTTGTTAAACTCTGTCTTCAAGGTATGGGCATGGAAGAAAAAGGCAAACCAGAAGAAGCAAGTAAACTGTTTCTTCAAGCCTGGAACGAAGCGACATACGACTTTGAAAAATTTATTTCAGCCCATTATGTAGCTCGATATCAGAAAAATATTTCTGACAAACTAAAATGGCTCGAAACGGCTTTGCAGTTTGCATTAAAAATAAATAACAACACTGTTAAGAGTGCTTTCCCTTCTCTATATTCAAACATTGCCAAATGCTATGAGGACTTAAGCGACCCTGACAAGGCAAGAAAGAATTATGAATTAGCAACTTCGTTTAAGGATAAACCTTCTGACAAAGGCCCCTTTTATCATGGAACGAAAGCAGATTTGCAGGTTGGCGATTTGCTGACAGCAGGAGGCAGTTCTAATTACAAACTTGAACTCAAAATGAATCACATTTATTTCACAGCCCTTGTCAATGGGGCGGGACTAGCTGCTGCATTAGCAAAAGGCGATAACCGTGAACGTGTTTATATCGTTGAACCAACAGGGGATTTTGAAAATGACCCGAATGTTACAGACAAAAAATTTCCCGGCAATCCAACACGCTCATATCGCTCCCAAGCACCATTAAAAATCGTTGGCGAAGTCACAGATTGGGTGAGACAAACACCTGAAGAACTCCAAAAATGGCGTGAAAAGTTGGCCAATAACAAAGGAGAAATTATTAATTAATTTCTAAGATTCCCACACCCTGCTCACCGATTGAAATCAACGTCTTTATGTTTTAACAATTTTTCCAATTGCAATGCTGTTGAAATACCAGAATTGACCGACGAGCAAGAGATTTGCGACCACCTGCGCCCAGAGCGAAAAGTCGAGAGGGCTTTCTTTGAAGCGGGGAAGGCATTAATGGAATTACGCGATCGTAAGTTATATCGCTCTACTCACAAAACCTTTGAGGAGTATTGCCGCATTCGCCCTTGGCGTTGGCGAAGCCATCGATTTAGCGAATAATGGAACGTACTCAAGTACCTAACACCTATTAATTAGGCGAGGTATGCCAAATCTTAGCCAAAGATAATCTAGAACTCAGGGGCAAGGGTGGCTGCTGGAGGATTGTCAGCCAAGTAAATGAATTTAGTTGCACCGTCAGAACTTGGGATAGGGAGTACACAATTGGGTTGCAACATCTGAAGTCCTTCAACTACCTGCCTGCGGAGCGTGAGCAGATGCGGGTGATTTGCGATCGCGTTAATCGGGTGTATTTGAGTGGGCTGGAGGAGTCGGTGCAGAAGTTTTTGGAATCATTGGGGAAACTGAATCGGGCTTATTTGACGGCTTTAGAAGATAAATTGTTGAGTTTGCTGGAAGCTGAAATTGCAAATTAACGTTTGTTAAATAATGTTTGACTGTCCTCCTCGTTACTTCCGGTTGAAATAGGCTATTTATGTAATGCTAAAGGGATTTACCAAGATGCCAAAAAAGAGCCAAAGCAATTCTTTGAGTAAGATTAAACAAGAAACCTCTGTTGGTTCGCGCATCTTTGAAGCACTTACAGAAAGGGAAATTTCCCAGCTACTGGATGAATTATTTGCGGTTTTATCCGACGAACAGCGAGTAACTGTGTTTGCTAAACTGCAAGGGAATACCCAGGAGACTTTAACTCAAATCATCGCTCCACCTCAAACAGTAGAACAGGTAAAAACAAGCAAAGCACAACCAACTTCTTTGGCAAAATTAGCTCAAACTTGGTCTCAATTATGGGGAGAATGGAATCAGATTATTTGGCAAGCATCACAGTCAGAGGGAAAATATATAGTCCAAGAAGCAAGCTGGGAAGAACCTTATTTTGATGACTGTACTTTTGTTGAAGATTTAGAAGCTGTTGCACAAAAGATGAAGCCATTGGTAAAAACGGCTTTTGAGAATGGCTTTAGTAATGACGATGGTTTTGCAGTCAGTTTGTTGTCAGCAGAAAGTGAAATCTCTAATGGTATACCCGACTGGATGGAAATTGTTAATGGTATTAATTTGGAAGGAGCGACAACAAGTAGCTTATTGGAATGGGAATGGTTATTGGTGCAGTCACAAGGACAAGATGGGTTCAAATTAGCTCAAAGAATTAGGGAATTGGATGAGGAATTTTACCACACCAGTTTAGATGATGATGCTGTGATCGATTTCTTTTCCAATTTACCTGATGTTGAAAAAAAGTTAATTTTTGACGGATTGACAGCCAATCGAGAAGTTTCTCTGTGGAAGCATGACTTAGAGAATACTTTTTCTTATTGGCATATAGTTTACATGGAATTGATGCAGCAATTTGCAACCCCAGAGATATATTTGAACAATCTCCGGGCAACTATTTCCCAGGAATGGCAAAATGGTTTACCTGTAATTGAGGATTTGTTGGCTAAACAAGAATATAGAGAAAGTCTTATAGTGATTCACGAGACTTTGGATGCGTTATTAAAAAACAAACCTGACTTGAATCCCTGGACACCGGAAAACTCGCTGCTATTTGTTGCTGTGGGTGGATTTTCTTACGCTCCTGGGAATTGGGAAAAGGAAAAAACTTTACTTCGCTATTATCAGCAAGCTGTTCGAGAATTGGGAGAAATCGAACGGGTGAATGCGTTGTCAATTCAATATATTACTTTTGAATGTTGTTACGACTGGTCGAGTATGTTCAAAGCTTTTGCTGAAATACAAGTAAGTAAAGATACTCAGCAAGCCTTGTTTACATCTTGGCGTGAATCGATAATAAAACGTGGTACACCATACAGATACTTAGGTTTATATACAAATCAAAAACCCGTAGATACTTGGTGGTTGCATTGGTTGCTTGATAGTATTACAACTAAGGAAAAAGGACATACTTGGTTTAGGCAAGCAATTATCGAGTGGTTGGAGAATTTACCTGGAGAACAGGGACAACTGGGTGGGGAATATAGTGTAATACATTTGTTAACGAAAGATTTGACCGAGATAAAGTATCAGGGAAAATCCCCCTACCCGAAGTTTTATGAGGTTGTGATTCTGCCAAACCAACTATCGACACGAGATGATATTTCTAGGAGAACGTATCTCCAAGAATATGCACCCCCTGATTTGTGGGAAAGAGTGATGGCTTATTGGCAAGCAAACTTACACAACTTTGTACCCAGACCGGACTCGTCTCAAAGCTCGGATTATACGAAAAATGCACAATGGATGTCTGCTTTGAAGGAGTTAGCACCGCAGAGTTATGATAGTTTGTTGTCCCAATGGAAAGTCCAGCATAAGCGACGACCTAATTTGTGGAAAGCGATGAGAAATTTGGGATTGGATTGATGTAAAGCATTAAGCTCCAGGTCTAAACTAGAAATAAGCGAATTTATGACTGCAACAAATCGAATTTTTTTTAGTCTTTTGAACAGTCGTTTGATTTTTTAAGAAGGTATCTACTATGAATCGAATTCTCAAACGCGCATTTCTACCCAGTTTCATGGCTGCCAGTTTAACTGGAATCTCCTTAGTTCCTCTTCAACCAGCAGCAGCTAACGACCGAATTTTAGGAGATGCAGCCCTTGGTGCTGGTACTTGTGTAGTAACTGGATCTGCGAGAAGACGTGGTACTGTTTTACGCAATGCTGCTAAGTGTGCTGCGGCTGGTGCTGCCGTCAATTTGGTTGGACGTAAGAAAAAACGTAACTTAGGTAGAGATGCCGCAGTCGGTGCAGCAAGTAGCGTCGGGGTTCGCGCTATTCTTGGCGGGCGCGAAGATGTGGCTGGTGATTTATTAGATGGCGCAGCAGCAGGTGCAGCTATTAATATTTTGAGGAGATAAACTCTCAATTCGTAATCTCTAATTCCGACTTGAGAGTTTACGAATTTATCTTGCAACTTCTCTGGCAGAATTAGAGAAGTTGCTCCCACTTCACTCCCCAACTGGAAACCGCCGCATCATCAAAGCCATTGTTGTTAGACAGCAGGGATTATCTGATGTTGAATCGCAGATTTGGCACAAGGCGATCGTTCTTGCTGTGTACAAGTCTGATCGCTCCTCCTCAAGCGCAATCTTCCAGTTACCGATGCCGATTTAGCCTTTTGAGAACGGTTTTTCAACGGAACTGTTGGGGTCGCTTGAGGGCTGTGGTGGGCGGTAGTAAGGCGATCGCACTGAGCGCATTTTTAACAAAGTTCCACAACACAAGCCAATATAAAAATAAGTTTTTGAGCCAAGGCTAGTATATTTGGTCGTGTAATCGCAATTTTAATTGTTAGTGCAAGAGCTAAGTAGACTGGTTTGTTGTAAATATAGGAGTATCAACTGATTTACTATCTGAAAATTGTAATTACTTTCAATGGATTCCGACTCAATTAAAGACCTAGAAATAGCCGCTCATGTCTTGACAATTGCGAGAACGCATGGAATTTCTGTTAAAGAAGCTGTTCAGTTATATATCCAAAGGGTGAAATGGGAGAAATGGGAAGCCGAACAGCAAAAACAAAGTGATACAAGTTTATCTGACAGTTTAAAGGAAAGACTCAGCCCCCAAAAGTGGAAAGCATTGATGAGCTACGTGCGTCATCATCCTAGTAGTCTGCCAAGGTAACTTTGCTAAGTAAGACCTCTAATTGGTAAAATAACCAAAAACGGGGTGTGGTATGGCGAAAAAGTACATTGTTGACTTGAATGAAGATGAAGTTTCTCAGCTACAAGCAATAATTAAAAAAGGTAAGCACAAAGCAAGAACTATAACCCGTGCAAACATTCTTCTGATGGCTTCTGAAGGAGAAAGGGATCAAGTGATCGCTAGCATAGTTAGAGCGCATGTTGCAACAGTGCAACGAATACGAGAAAAATTTGTCATTGGAGGGTTAGATTTTGCTTTAAAGGATGAAGTTCATCCACCAAAACCTAAAAAATTAGATGAAAAGCAAGAAGCATTTTTGATTGCAACAGCTTGTTCTAATCCGCCCGAAGGGAGAGTGCGTTGGACAATGCAATTATTAGCAGATCATTTAGTGAACGTTGGCATCATAGATTCAATCTCAGATGAAACAGTACGTCAAACTTTAAAAAAAATGAAATTAAGCCTTGGTTAAAAGAACAATGGTGTATTCCTGAAGTAAATGCTGAATATGTTTTCCGAATGGAAGATGTACTAGATTTATACAATGAGCCTTACGATCCTAAGCGCCCCGTACTCTGCTTTGATGAGCGCCCATATCAATTAGTAGAAGAAGTAAGACTTCCTTTGCCACCAGAGCCAGAGCAACCTGAACGTTATGATTTCGAGTATAAACGTAACGGGACAGTAAATTTATTTGCGTGTTTTCAACCCTTAGCAGGCTGGCGGCATATCGAAGTTACAGAACGTCGAACTAAAGCCGATTTTGCTCTTCAGATGAAAAATTTAGTAGATGTTTGCTACCAAGATGCCGATGTTGTTCGTTTAGTAGTTGATAACCTGAATATTCATACCCCCAGCGCATTATATGAAGTTTTTCCACCAGAAGAAGCACGTCGAATTATTCAAAAACTAGAGTTTCACTATACTCCTAAACACGCTTCTTGGCTGAATCAAGTAGAAATTGAATTATCTGTTTTATCTCGCCAATGTTTAGAACGGCGTATTCCTAATGCAGAAACATTAACTTCTGAAATTGCCGCTTGGGAGAAAAAACGTAATCAGCAAAAAGCTAGTGTCTATTGGGGTTTTCAAACCAAAGATGCTCGCCGAAAAATGGAGCGTTTATATCCGAATTTAACCTAGCAAAGTTGGCTTGGTAGACTACTAGTAATGAACAACTGACCCAAGCCTATTATCAAGCTAAACAAGAAGGTAAATTAAAGTTAGCTAAATTATTAGTACCCAAAATTTTTTACTTAAGAAACTCTGATTTTGTTGGAAAAAAGTATTGTGAAGCAGGAGCGATAGTTGAAGCAGAAGAATATGACAATATAATTTGTCATATTTGGTTATCACCTGTTGAGTGTGAATTTATTTTTCCAAATGAGGTGGAATTTATTTAATTGTTCAATACAGAGATTTATTTGGCGGTTCCACAAAAATAAAACTTGTAGCTAGTTACGTATTTAGAGTGTTACGAGTGAGATTTTGGTACTCATTATCAAGCAAAGAGCAATATTAGAAGAATTTCATCAAATGCTGCAAACTTTGGAACTATATATCAAAATAGCAGTAGACATAGAAAGAGGTATTTTAGCTGGAGGAGGAGAGAAACACGCTTTTTGCGAAACAGCATTGCTTGAAGACGGTAGTAGACAACGAGATATCTGGGGTGCTGACTGGGCTCCTTTTAATCAATCAATCAATCGCCTATGAATCGATTATTAACATTCGTCCAAGTCAAAATAGTCGCTCAATGCTAATTCAAGACCCAGTAATTAGAGAACGGGTTAAACCAATTCGCAATTCGCACTCTTGCTAACGCCCCGCTCCGCTAACGCAATTACGTTTTGTGAGGGGGATTTAGCTGAGGCATCAAAACGCGCTGCCGTCATTAGGCAGGGGACTTAAACCCCCAAAGTTCGTTAAACAAATTGCTCAGGAGTTAATTGGTGGAGATGAACCAGAAGTTAGATGAAAAACAAGCACGGTTTCAAAGTGAAAATACATCACTTCGCTTAGGACACATAGCTTCCAATTTCGCAAGGATTAGAACATTTTGTAACAGCGCTTATAAAGAAGCTGTTGAAAGTGTGACAGATGAAACTATATGTTTTATTGAATGGACGGCAGCAGAAATTGAATCTGAGTATGCCGAAGAATTGGTTAACATTCAAGTTCAACTGGCACGATGGAGATTAACTTTTGATAGTATTTGGTCTGATGGTAGCGAACGCAGAAATATGTCCGAGCAAGCTAGTGCTTGGTCAGAACAAGTATTAGATATGTCAGGGTTGTTGTCCGAATCCATCTAAAATTTTAATCATTGCGGTATTCTAGATTTTGTAAAAAATATGAGCAATCACTTATAGTTTCTGGACAAATAATTCATTTTGTTAATCTGGAACGACTTGTGAGCTTAACTTCCCCATCAAAATTATTCAAATTATTTTTGCAAGGCTCCTAAGTAGGGCTTGCTTGAATAACTAACCAATCCTGATCTTTGCTTTCTTATTACTTTTTCAGCAACCTCTAAGTAGGGGTCTTTTTTGGAATAGTTGACTTGACTGATTCACGCTCCTGTAATCTATTAAACCAGTCTCTCAAATAAGGATACTGAAGAAGCCAGTCTTCATTTAAGCGAAAGCTGTAATAACCGAGGGAACATAATGCTGCCACATCTGCTGCTGTCCATGTTTCACCCTCTAACAAATATTGAGTTGAACGCAGTTGGGAATCAAAGATTGGTAAAAGGCGGTTAATTAATGTTTCATATTTTTTTCGATAATAAGCAGGAGCTAGATCACCCATAAAATCTAGTACCCATAAACCGATAATATTGTCGCCTAAAGTATCTGCTAGTTGTTCCCATTTACGGCACTCAAGCCGTATGTGAGGAGCGCTTGGGTAAAAGCTAGGCTGTGGATAAGTTTCGTCTAGATACTCTGCAATCAATGTAGAGTCCCAAATTACCGTGCCATCTTCATCTACAAACACAGGGACTTGACCAATAGGAGAAATTTCAAGGAATTCAGGGGGTTTATTGGCTAAATTAATTTCTTTGAGTTCACAATCTAAATTTTTCTCTATTAACAATATTCGGATTTTCCGAGAAAAGTTTGATTGCTGATGATAATATAACGTTCTATTCATAGATTTATTTTTACTCAAAAACTGGGTCTAATAATAAACTGCATTCAAAAATAGTACCCCATGATTGCGAGGAAGGAAGCAATCTCATGGACTCTCACCAAAACCGTTTTATCTTAATCTCTTAGGCATGGTAAAACATTGAATTACAACACCTAAAGTCTTGCAATTATCTACTTCCCGAATGTCAGTAGATGCAGTCTTTAGTCGCGTTAGTGGACTGGTAATTGAAGATTGGGAGTAAGAGCAATGAAAACTAATGCTGCTCGACTATTGGATAAACTAGGTATTTCCTACCAAATCCTGAGCTATGAGGTTGACCCTGACGATCTCGCTGCTGAGAGTACAGCACACAAAGTTGGTCTTCCGCCAGAGCAAGTTTTTAAAACTCTAGTAGTTAGAGGTGACACAACAGGTATCTGTTTTGCTGTTGTGCCGGGAAATGCTCAGTTAGACCTAAAAGCTTTAGCTTGAATTTCAGGAAACCGGAAGGTTGAGACGCTTGACCTGAAGGAAGTCCAGCCACTAACAGGATACATCCGTGGGGGTGTGACAGCTTTAGCTAGCAAAAAAGATTATCCAATTTACCTTGATGAAACGGCAACCCTTTTTGAGCAGATTACTGTTTCTGGTACAATGTCCAAAAATTGAGTGGGGTTATCAGTCACTACCCTATGTAGAATATCATCTTATTGTTAGGTGATAAGTAGGTATGCGTGGATATTTATCTTTGAGACAAGGCAGCTATCCCAAAGGAAAGAGACTTTTAAGCATTTTAGTTTTATTTACATAGTTATTTTTATTCGTACCCACCTACTTATTTGCTTCAGTTCTGTCAGTTTATATTTTTAATTGCTTATGCGTCCTCGCCAAGAAATTACGGACATGTTCTCAACATTCGTGCAGTTGGAGAGAGGCAGATTCAGCAAATGGTTGACTGATGCCAAACTGTATAGAAATATGCAAAATCACTTAGAGCATTCATCATCAGCACTTAAATCAGAAAACTTTTGGGGGCTTTACTGGTATAAGCAATGGCGTTCTGGGTTTAATAACCTTGCCAGAATGCATTTGTTAGCTTATTTACAAGAACCATGTTATTGGGTTGCTTCAAAAACAGTTGCTAAATTTACTCTCAGCCAATACCTGCTCGCTGATTACTTCCAAATGGCGATCGCAGAAGTCGAAACAATTCTTAAAGACTTCAACCCCGAAAAATCTTCTAGCTTAAAAGCCTACGCCATCATGGCAATACCCAGTCGGCTGAGAGATATTTTACGTCAACGCAAGGAAGCTGATATTTGCACCAATTGGGCATTGTTACGCAAAGTGAGCAAAAAGCTGCTTAATGAAGCTCTTAGTGAAGCTGGATTATCACAAAGCGCAGTTACTCAATATCGTTTAGCTTGGACTTGTTTCAAAGAACTGTACACCCAAAACCAACCAGGAGGTACCAGTCAGTTACCAGAACCGAATCGCCAAGTTTGGGAAGCTATTGCCAACCTCTACAACCACCAACGCCAAAGCCAAATTACTCAACCTACTGAGCAACGCAACGCACAGACAATTGAACAGTGGTTAACGCAAACAGCTCTCTACGTGCGTGCTTATCTATTTCCACCTGTGAAATCTCTAAATGCGTTCAAGCAAAATGATGACACGACAATAACATTTGATTTGCCAGACCCATCCTCTGACTCACCAATGGCTGATATGATAGCCGAAGAAGATGTCCAAAATCGACAAAACCAAATATCTCAGATGTCTGGTGTATTGTTAAAAGCTTTACAGAGCCTAGATGTACAATCCCAAGAAGTACTTAAGCTTTACTACGAACAGGGACTGACTCAGCAGCAGATCGTGCAACAGTTGCAGATGAGTCAGCCTACAGTGTCTCGCAAACTAGTTAAAGGTAGAGAATCAATACTTGCAGCACTGATTAAGTGGAGCCAAGATTTGAATATTTCTGTTAATTCCAACCAAATTAAAGATATGAGTTTTGCTTTGGAAGAATGGTTGAGAAACCAGCATGGTGAGTACAACATAAATCCTTAGTTTTCACAAGGTAGTAAAAATGACTTGCGCGTTTGCAGATCCCAGAGAGTGGTTGTTAGAAATATCACCAACTATTCAGGCGCAATCCTGGCAGCAAAGCCAGGTTTATGCCACGTCTAGTAGTCGCTGGTGCGCTTACATAAATCAAATCTGTCTCCATGCTTTCTTGGATTGGATCTCAACTGAGGATTTTCCCCAAGCCAGTGTTTGGTACAGTTTCTCTGGTATCCCAGCTTTTTGGGAATTTGTCAATGGCACAGCAATTTTGCTAGAGGGGAGGCGAATCGTGTTGATCCCCAGTGAAGCAATTGATGATAGCGAGTTAGAAATCCCTCTAGAATGGGTGGATATTCCTAGTTGGGCAGCAGACTACTATTTAGCAGTGCAAGTCAAACCGGATGGCAAGTGGATACGAATTTGGGGTTACACAACCCATAAAGAACTAAAATCTTTGGCTCACTATGACTCAGTGGATAGGACTTATTGTATAGATGCACGGCATTTAACAAAAGACCTTACTGCTTTCTCTTTGAGTTACCAATTTTGCAAAAGAGAAGAGATGAAAGCGGCTATAGCTCCATTACCACAATTATCCACCAAGCAAGCAGAAAATCTTGTGCAACGGTTAGGCAATGCCTCTTTTCATTTCTCTAGATTGGCAGTACCATTTATAACTTGGGGAGCGCTACTAGAGAATGAACAGTGGCGGCAGCGCTTGTACCAACAACGGCAGCAATCACAATCATCGCAAGTGCGAGTGAATCTGAGTCGTTGGCTAGAAGGTATATACGATAATGCTTGGGAAGCAACAGAAACATTTTTGCTTTTCAATTTCAACAGTATAGCTTTTAATTTCAGGAGTAGCTCAGGGTCAGGTGTTGGTAGTATCAAACGAGCCAAACTGATTGATTTGGCAATGGAAATAGAGTCTCAAAAAATGGTGCTATTAGTTGCCTTTATACCAGAGGATAGCCAACAAGTTAGTATTCGCGTGCAACTACATCCTGCTAATGGAGAATATCTACCTGTTAATATCAAGTTAGCTTTGCTTTTAGAGTCAGAAGAAATCATTCAGGAAGTGCAAGCAAGAGAACAAGATAACTACATACAATTGAAACGCTTTGATGGAGAAGTAGGAGAATGTTTTAGTATTCAAGTTACTTTTGATAGTTACCAGATAACAGAAAATTTCGTTATTTAGTCATTGGTCATTAGACAAGGACAAACAACAAAGGACAAATGACAAACAATAAACAACAAATGAGTAAGCTAGTCATCTTCAGCTTGTTGGGAGGAGACTTAAATCAAGGATTTCCTGTTGTCACGGCTCAACTTTGGCACAATAACCAATTATTTAAGATAACAGGGAGTCTGCCAGCAATACCAGAACTTTCCAAACTCTACAGCAGATGGAAGTTACTCTACGAAGCTATCCATCAACGTTTGGGCAGCAATCAACGTATAAAAGTGCATTCACAAGATATTACCAATATTTCTGTGAATGATTTCGATGAAGTATGTCATCAGTTACAAACACATATCAATGCTTGGTTAAAATCTGAATCCTTTCAAAATATTGAACGACAGTTAAGAACTGTACTCAGTCGAGATGATGAAATTAGAGTTATTATTGAAACAAATATAACTTCACTGCATCGATTACCTTGGCATCTGTGGGATTTTTTTGAGCATTACCCGAAAGCTGAATTAGCTTTGAGCAATCATGAGTATGCATCTCCTCAAGTAGTGCGAAAATCTACCACAGATCGAGTCAAGATTCTAGCAATTCTCGGTAACAGTTTTGGTATTGATATTGATAAAGATCGTTCTTGGTTGCAAGGTTTAACAGATACTCAAACTACTTTTCTTGTCCAACCTACACGAAAAGAACTTGATGAGCAACTGTGGAATCAATATTGGGATATTCTGTTTTTTGCCGGACATAGCGCTAGTATTGCAGATGGTGAAATAGGGGAAATTTATATCAATCAGACAGAGAGTTTAACAATTTCTCAATTTAAAAATGCACTTAAGACAGCAATTACACGCGGTTTAAAACTCGCAATTTTCAACTCCTGTGATGGCATTGCTTTGGCACGAAATTTAGCTGATTTGAACATTCCCCAAATGATTGTGATGCGGGAAGGGGTGTCAGATTTAGTTGCACAGGAATTTTTGAAAAACTTTCTTGTCGCTTTTGCTCTTAATAAGCCATTTTCTCTAGCTGTGCGAGAAGCGCGGGAAAGACTTCAGGGGTTGGAGAATAACTTCCCTTGTGCTAGTTGGTTGCCAGTTATCTACCAAAATCCCACAACTGTTCCAATAACTTGGCAAGAACTACGCGGTGGTTTGGGTGACACCAAAACTCGCGGTGAAGTTTCGACTCAGAGCAGAATTTCAACCACAAAAACCAAAAGCACAATTGCGACTCGAAAGGGCAAACTTTGGACTGTACTGCTGAGTACTGCTATTGTGACTCTTTCAACGATAGGTTTGAGATACTTGGGGGTTTTTGAGAAAGCTGAACTGCAAACTTTTGACCAAATGCTACTCTTGCGACCAAAGGAAGATTTAGATCCCAGATTGCTCGTTGTTGAAGTTACTGAAAAAGATATTCAATCCCGACAAGAGACGACCACAGGAGTGAAGTCTATTTCGGATAGTAGGTTAGCTCAATTACTCAACAAATTACAAAAGTATCAACCGCGAGTCATTGGACTGGATATTTATAGAGATTTTGCTGACCCCCCAAATGAATCAAAGCCGATACAAGTCTCCACTGAACTGAGCAAAGAAAATGTAATAGTTGTCTGTAAAGGCAGAGATCGTAAACATGACCCCCAAGGTGTTAAACCACCTCTTGAAGTCCCTGTAGAACGTCAGGGTTTTACTGATGCAATTCAAGATCCAGATGGTACCATCCGTCGCCAAATTATGATGATGGCACAAGAGCCTTTGTCTGTTTGTACAACGCCTTACTCACTTTCGCTACAATTAGCTGCTCGTTATTTATCTTACGAAAATATTCAACCTGATTTCAATGAAGATTATGTACAGTTTGGTTCTAGAGTATTTAAACGCTTAAAGCCTGGTCGGAGTGGAGGCTATCAACAAAGAGTTGATTTAGGCGGAATTCAAATATTTGTTAATTACCGTAATGCAGATTACCAAAGAGTTTCTTTAGCAGATGTATTGAGTGATAAAGTTAACTATACTTTTTTCAAAAATAAGGTTGTTCTCATCGGAGTGACAGCTAACACTATCAGCGATACTTGGTCAACTCCCTACTCAGCTGCACAGCAACCTTACCAGGAAATACCAGGCATATTTATACAAGCGCAAATGATCAGTCAAATTTTGAGTGCAGTTTTAGACAAACGTCCAATTCTTGGGGTTCTGCCTTTCTGGGTCGATATTGTTTGGATATGGGCATGGTCAAGCATGTCTGGTCTGATTGTTTGGCGCGTGCGTCATTCACTACTCAATAAGGGATGCGCCATGTTTGCGATCGCTATCATTTTATATGGAGCTTGTGCGATCGCTCTTTGGGCAGCTCCTTTTGGGAGCATCATCCTTTTAAAACAAGGGGTATGGTTGCCATTTATTCCCTCAGCCTTTGCTGTACTTGCAAGTGGTGTTGTTGTGTTGTTTATTCAACGCAGTCAGAAATTTCCTACATCCTCTGAAGTGAGTATGCAAAATCCGCCAAAACTTGATGAAACAAGGTAGTATTTACTTTTTATAGTTGCAATCCCTAAACCTAATGAGTCAACCAGATAACAAGGAGTAACTTGCTTGTTGAGGGAAAAAGTTTGGTTTCAAGCAAATATTCTCCATCTCTGTATGAAACACTTTGGTGGCAGAAGCAGAGATAGGCGGAACAATTCTGCCCCAATCAGCAGGAACCATCCGACCAGCTTGTGCTTCTCGTTCCATGTGTTGAATAAACTGAGATGAAGCCGTATGGTGATCGACAATCGACACGCCTCGCTGCGCGAAGGAATGAAGCACCGCAGTATTTAGTGCCACCAACGCCTGATCTTTCCACAAAGAAAGTTTAGAGCGAGTATTCAACCCCATTTTTTCGGCAATGATCGGCAATAGGTTGTAACGCTGCACATCTCCTAAGTTGCGGGCACCAATTTCTGTACACATATACCAGCCACTAAAGGGTGCTGTTGGGTAGGAAATGCCACCAATTTCTAAACGCCAGTCTGAGACAGCTGGTAAGGCGTGCCACTTCAAAGCTAAATCAGCAAACCAAGGGTAGTCAGGATGGCTAAGGAACACTTCCAAAATTGCCTTTGATGGAATCTCAAACCATTGAGGAGGCCGATCTGGCATCTGAATAATCAGAGGTAATACATCAAATGGAGTTCCTTTACCTTTCCAACCGAAATGTTGACAAATCTCGGTGAATTCGCAGTGTTCTGGATCGCCAACAACTGAGCCATCTGCTTGACGATATCCAGCGTAGCGAATCAGTTGTGGGTTCCAAATACGCATACCCTTCTTACCTGGCTGTTGAGGTGCAAAAATACTGATATAGGGGCGGATACTGCCATTATTGGTTGCTAATTCAATGTGTTCAACGAGGGCGGCAAAAATCTCCTCGGCTGTCGTTAGATGGCGCAAGTCGCGGACATTTAGTGACTCCCAGAAGATTCTTCCAATGCAATTTGTGCTGTTTCGCCAAGCAACTTTGGCTCCGTAGGCAAGTTCTGCTGGAGTTTGCCAGTAGGTTTGCGATCGCCTATATTCCTTATAGACCTCTGCTAGTCGTGCTTCGAGGTGTGATTCTGGTAGATCGTGTTCTCGATAAAACAGTCGGAGGTAGTCGGTTGCCTCTAGCAGCATTGGCAAGGCTTCTAAGTAACTCAAATCGTGCATAGTGACTAATGCCTCCTTTAGAAACAGTTTTTCAAGGCAACCTGTGCAGTTGCTGCCATAACTAGTTCGATGACTTGTGGATCTTGCTCACAGATTTCCGACCGAAAAAAGACAAGCACTGCTATCACTTGAGCGTTTGCGAGAATCGGTACTCCCAATCCAGTTTTGATACCGAACGCCTTGGCAATGTAATGTCGCAAAAAGTAAGTTTCTGAGTGAGCCGAAACATCTAAAATCCATTCGGGTTGCTGTGATGACCAAACTCGCCCTGGTAAGCCAACACCAAGAGACAAGATAAACGCTTCGCTACACAACCGGAATTTCTGCAAGTCAGACACTTGCTCGATACTTTTTGCTGGGTTGACGTACCAAGCTGGACTAAGTTCTAAAATCGTGCCATCCTGTTCAGGAATCCAAGCTTCTCCATAATCCCAGTTGATGCTTTCACAGACAATACGAAGTGTGGCAGTAAGCACAGCATTAAGCTCTGTTGTTTTACTGATTGACTGATTCAGTGTTTGCAACAGTTGAATTTTTGCCTCGGCTTCTTTTGAGTTGAGCATAATTACAAGTTCGAGAAATGTTGGACTTGGCTACTGAATCAACGCAGGTGAATTACCAGTTGAAGGCTAATTTATAGAAACAAATGTTGAGCTTTGAGCTTCTAGTCTCGCTGCCGTAAAAAGTAGTGTTTGGCTACCCTTGTCAATTGCTCTGCTCTACTTTCGGAATGGCATTGTTTTCAGCAAAAGAAGCACTGGGTTCCTGGAGAAAAAATCCGCAGAGGCTAGCGCAGATCAGCGCTACCACGCCCATTGTGGAGAATAATGTCCAAGTATTCGTGAAGTTATAAACCGTTAGATAAACTACACCGCCGACATTACCGTAAGCCCCAACAGTACCTGCAATCTGACCTGTAATGTCTTGCTTAATTAACGGCACTAGGCTGAAGGTGACACCTGCACTTGCTTGAACAAAGTAAGCACACAAGAGCGTCACTCCAATGGCAATTGGTAACGACCAATGACTGTTGATTCTGCTCATGAGTAAAAAGCCGACTCCAATACCAGCCGTGAACAGCGTCATCGTCCATTTGCGACTACTGCACTTATCGGAGATGAGTCCCCCACTCGGTCGCGATACTAGATTCAAAAAGGGATAGCTAATGGCAGCTATCATGCCTGCCGTAACCCGATTTAGGGCGAAAGTTTGTTCAAAGAACATTGGCAGAATTGAGAAGACAGCTAACTGAGCGCCAAAATTGGTGAGATAGGTGAAGCTCAGTAAAGCAATTTGACGAAACTGATAGCGTTGTGTAGACGGATAAGTTTTACTACTTTTGAGAAAATTCGAGTTGAGCGGGTTCAAGGAACCCACGACTTCTCGATTCACCTGCCAAGACTTATAGGTTTGCAACAGGAATAACCCTGCCAGAAATCCCCAGCACAATAGCTCTTGCCAGCCCTGCAAAAAGTGAATTTGCGGCTGTGTGAGCGGAAAGGTAAGTATGCCCAACGACAGCAACATACCCATGTCCAGCGCCATCATTGCCCAAAAGCTGTTAGTGGACGTGACGGGCATCGCACCATGTTGCTGAGGTCGCTGATAGACTTTACCGGGTGGAGTATCTTCAACGCTAAGGAAGTAGACTACACCGTAGAGCGCGGCAACGATTCCGGTCAACATAACTGCCAATCTCCAGTTCACCGCACCATTTGATAAAAAAGTTGTGGCAACGGCTAAAGCAGGTAATGTAAATTGGGCAGCAGCGGCTCCAAAGTTGCCCCAGCCTCCATAAATCCCTTGAGCAAAACCAATTTCTTCAGGGGGAAACCACTCTGCCACCATGCGAACTCCCACTACAAATCCAGATCCCATAATTCCGGTGGCTAAACTGCTCCAGACTAGTTGGTTGAAGTTGGTTGCGGTTGCAGCAATCGAGCAAGGTATGAGCGCCAACACGAGCAATGCTGAGAAGACAAGGCGAGGGCCAAAGCGATCCAGAATCATGCCTACCACAATTCGCGCTGGAATGGTCAAGGCTAGATTACAAATTGCTAAAACTTTTAGTTGCTCAGTGGTTAACTTTAAATCCTGCTGAATCGTTGTGGCAAGCGGAGCCATGTTAAACCAAACGACAAATGAGAGAAAAAAGGCAAACCAGGTTAGGTGAAGAATGTAGTAGCGATCGCGAAATGACAATAATCTTCGGATCACGAAAAATCTCCTTCTTGGGGTCAATTTAGTAAATCTAGCTGTCACCCAAACCAGTTATCGTCCAGATGACACCAGTAGCAATGCAAGTGGAAAATCAGAGGTTTTTAGCTTTACCTTCTGATTCTTAATTGGTAGCAGTGACTTTGGTTTATTCACTATCTAACCTGAGTTCGGGTTAAGACAGAAGCTAAAAAGCTTATTCTGTAAGGATTAAGCAAAACTCTAAATGATAAAAGAAGTAATTACAGTGGAATCATTTTGTCAATAAGGCTCACAAATGAGATTAAGATCAACAATATGCTTTATTGAGAACCGATTAAAACAGAGCTTCAGACCGAATAACGAGAAATCATGGGTTTCGAGGATTTCTTATGCCGAACTTAGGTTATCTAGAACTGCCGGGAGGACTCCAGATAGGCGCAAAGCAAGGCGGAGTCTTGATTAGAGTAGGAAAATTACGTAAAGACAGCGTATTTCAGGTAACTACAGTACACCATTTTTATAAAAAGTTACATATCTATTCTTATGGCTAATTTCTGAATAACTCTTAACGGTGTACCTCATTTACATACAAAGCGCTGTAAATTGAGGACTCACTAGCTAAATTTCCTTTTCAATAGGAGAGTGCAATGTCTGGAGTATCTATACGTTTGTACTGGTGGCAAGGTCTAGAAATTGCGATCGCGAGTGCAATAGTCTTATATACAAATAGCTCAGTTGCTCAAATTACGCCAGATGGGACTCTGCCAAATAATTCCGACGTGAGATTAGAAGGTAATACCAGGATTATCTCAGGTGGAACGACAAGAGGCGCTAACCTATTCCACAGCTTTAGAGAGTTTTCTGTTCCCACTGGTCAGACAGCTTTCTTCAATAATGTACTCGATATTCAAAACATTTTCACACGAGTTACTGGCTCAAGCGTTTCAAACATTAATGGGTCGATTCGTACCTTGGGTAAAGCAAACCTGTTTATCATCAATCCCAATGGGATTATTTTTGGTAAAAATGCCAGTTTGAATATCGGCGGTTCCTTTGTTGCCACAACAGCGAATGCCATAGGATTTGGCAATCTGGGATTTTTCAGTGCCTCGAATCCAGAATCACCTTCACCATTGTTAACAGTAAATCCAAATGCCTTATTATTTAATCAAATTGCGGCTGCACCGATTCAAAATAGTTCGACTGCACCAGCAGGATCTACTCCTGGTGGCAGGGATGCATTTGGTCTACGTGTCCGGGATGGTCGAAGTTTGCTGCTAGTAGGCGGCAATGTGAACATGGATCGTGGAAGATTGAATGCTTTTGGTGGACTCGTCGAGTTAGGTGGGTTAGCTAGTGCTGGTACAGTTGGGTTGAATGACGATGGTAATAATAGTCGTTTGAGTTTTCCCAATAGTGTAGAAAGAAGCGATGTTTTCCTTAGTGAGCGCGCTCAAGTAAATGTATTTGCTGGCAATGGTGGTAGTATCACAATTAATGCCCGGAATTTAGAGATGACAGGAGGAAGTTTCCTGCGTGCAGGCATAGACAGTGGATTGGGTTCTGATAATAGTAAGGCAGGAAATATTTCGGTTAATGCTACGGTCGCAATAAACCTTAACAATAACAGTGAGATTTTTAATCAAGTGCGATCAGAAGCAAATGGACAGGGAGGCGATGTCAGTATCAATGCTAGTACCTTGCTAGTGCGAGATGGGGCACGGGTAAATACTGGCACTTTTGGTACGGACAAGGGGGGAAATTTGAGGGTTGATGCCTCTGATGTACAACTGATTGGTACAAGCGCTGATGGTCAGTTTCCTAGTGGCTTATTTACTTCTGCACAGCCAAACTCAACAGGAGATGCGGGTGATTTGACGGTCAAAACCAATACCTTGCTAGTGCGAGATGGGGCACAGGTATTTGCTGGTACTTTCGGTGCGGGCAACGGGGGAAAATTGAGTGTTGATGCCTCTGATGTGCAACTGATTGGTAGAAGCGCTGATGGTCAGTTTGGCAGTGGCTTGTTTACTCGTGCAGGGCGAAACTCAACAGGAAATGCGGGTGATATAACCCTAAGAACCAATACCTTGCTAGTGCGAGATGGGGCAGTGGTAAATGCTAGTACTTTCGATGCGGGCAACGGGGGAAAATTGAGTGTTGATGCCTCTGATGTGCAACTGATTGGTAGAAGCGCTGATGGTCAGTTTGGCAGTGGCTTGTTTACTCGTGCAGGGCGAAACTCAACAGGAAATGCGGGTGATATAACCCTAAGAACCAATACCTTGCTAGTGCGAGATGGGGCAGTGGTAAATGCTAGTACTTTCGATGCGGGCAACGGGGGAAAATTGAGTGTTGATGCCTCTGATGTGCAACTGATTGGTAGAAGCGCTGATGGTCAGTTTGGCAGTGGCTTGTTTACTCGTGCAGGGCGAAACTCAACAGGGAATGCGGGTGATATAACCCTAAGAACCAATACCTTGCTAGTGCGAGATGGGGCAGTGGTAAGTACTAGTACTTTCGGTGCGGGCAACGGGGGAAAATTGAGTGTTGATGCCTCTGATGTGCAACTGATTGGTAGAAGCGCTGATGATCAGTTTGGCAGTGGGTTGTTTACTCGCACAGAGCGAAACTCAACAGGGAATGCGGGCGATCTTACAGTCACCACCAATACCTTGCTAGTGCAAGATGAGGCAAGAGTAAGCGTGGCGAGTCTCGAAACAGGAACCGCAGGCAACATGACATTAAATGCACGCTCTATCCGTTTAAACAAAAATGCCTTACTCACCGCCAATACAGGCAGCCCCAAAGTTGACCGGGATAGAGAACAGGCGACAATTAACATTAACTCAAAAGATTTAATCATGACTGGCAATAGCAACATCAGAACCAACGCTACAGGAAAAAACGTTATCGGTGGCAACATCAATATTAATGCCGATGTCCTGGCTGGCTTTGAAAATAGCAACATCAGCGCTAATTCTGATGATTTTCGTGGTGGGAATGTCAGAATCAATACTAAAGGTATCTTAGGCATTCAGTTTCGGGATAGACTTTCCCAAAACACAAGCGATATCACCGCCACAGGGCGAACTCGCAGGTTGAGCGGTAATGTACAAATTAACACACTTGATCTAGACCCCACTAACGGTTTAATCGAACTCCCTACTAATCTCGTTGATGTCTCACAGCAAATTTCCACCGCTTGCTCTCCTGGAAGTCAGCAATTTCAGAGTTCCTTTGTGTCAACAGGACGCGGTGGACTACCAATGAGTCCCATTGAACCATTACAAGATACAAGTACTCTCTCAGCGTGGGTGAGATTAAGACCAAAACCAGGAAACTCAACTAAAACAACAATTTCGCCACAACCAACAGCAGTCTCAAATAGTACTAAAGTTGCTGCGGCGACGACAATTGTGGAAGCTACTGGTTGGGCAGTTGATAGCAATGGGAATATAGAACTTGTGGCACAAGCACCTAATGTCACTCCTCTGAGTTCTTGGCAAACTCCTGCTTCTTGTCCTGCATCTCGTCGCTAAGGTGGGAAATATGCATCCATTTGCGCTAACTAAGCAACTCATTAGATTTGTGGTACCCCATGTAGTCTTATTTACCCTTGCTTTTTCTTTAACTATTATCCCCAGGACATTCGCCAAACAACCCCAGACAAATTCACCCGCCGGATTATACACCCAAACCACCAAACCTTCAACCACAACACCACAGCAACTTGTCTCTCAAGGAGAAGCGCTTTATCAATCTGGACGCTTTGCTGAAGCTGTAACTGTTCTACAACAAGCTGTCCGCATCTATCAACTCCAAGGCGACAAACTCGCACAAGCCGCAGCACTAACAAACCTCTCTCTAGTGTTTGAGCAACTTGGCTCATGGAAAGAAGCGTCAAAAGCTATTAATAACAGCTTAAATCTACTTGACTGGGACAATACAAATCAAAAGTTAAATGTCAACAATCCCAAGTCAGAATTGCTAGAAGTTCTAGCACAAACTTTAGAGATTCAAAGTGGACTGCAACTATCACAGGGACAGGCAGATATATCTTTGAAAACATCACAGCAAGCAGAGCAAATCTGGAAGGGCTTAGGTAAACAATACAATACTGGAGTGACGCGCAGCCGTATCAATCAAGCACAAGCTCTACGAGTTTCTGGGTTTTACCGCCGTAGCTTAGACATATTGAATGAAGTCTCTCAACATTTACAAACCCAACCTGACTCACTTGAAAAAGTCACTGCTTTGCGCTCTCTCGGTAATGTCCATCGACAATTAGGTGACTTAGAACAATCCTGGAAGAATTTAAAACACAGTTTAGAAATTGCTCAACGTCTGCAACTGCCTTTAGAGACTAGCCTCACAGAATTTTCTCTTGGTAATACTGTTAGAGGCTTAGGTAACATAAAAGACGCGATCGCTCATTATGAAAATGCGGCTTTAATTGCGCCAAACCCACTCACCAAAATTCAAGCTCAAATCAATCAACTCAGCTTGCTTATCGAAAATGAGCAAGTAGCACAAGCAAAAACAATAATACCCACAATCCAATCTCAACTCGCAACTCTGCCTACCACTCAAGCTGGTATCTACGCACGGATCAATTTTGCTCGCACCATAAGTAAAATTGGTAATCAAAAAGATATTGCAGAGACTTTGGCAAACAGCGTTCAACAAGCTATAACCATAGGTGATGAGCGCACTCAATCCTATGCTCTAGGCAGTTTAGCAGAAGTCTACGAGCGAAACAATCAATGGCAAGATGCACAGATATTGACGCAGCAAGCATTGTTTCTCGCTCAAAAAATCGATGCTTCAGATATAGCTTATCGTTGGGAATGGCTGTTGGGACGCTTGCTCAAAGCACAAGGAAATATTGAGGGAGCGATCGCTACCTATGATACCGCAGTTGTAACTCTTCAGTCTCTCCGCACCGATTTAGTTACGGTAAACCGAGAAGTGCAGTTTAATTTTCGTGATAGCGTAGAACCTATTTATCGCCAGTCAGTAGAACTACTTTTACAACAGAAAGGACAAGGAAAACCCGATTTAGATAAAGTCCGCAAGCGAATTGAAGCCTTGCAACTAGCAGAACTAGACAATTTTTTCCGAGAAGCTTGCTTGAGTAACCAATTTGTGGTGTTGGACAAAGTGGTAGACCGCGATCGCCCTAATACTGCCATTTTTTATCCGATTATTCTAGATAACCAATTAGAAATAATCCTTAAACTTCCCAATCAACCTTTGATACATAAAACTTCTGTGGTAAATCATCAGCAAGTAGAGCAGGCGATCGCCCAAATCCAAGAGACAATAGTCCAACCTGATGCTAATAATAAATTTGAAGTGGTTTCCCAGCAGCTTTATGATTGGTTAATTAAACCAGTTGCAGGTGAACTCAAAAATAGTAGAGTGAATACTCTAGTCTTTATCCCAGACGGGTCACTACGCAATATTCCTATGTCTGCATTGTATGATGGTAAAGAGTATTTAGTCCAGAAGTACGCTGTAGCCATCAGCCCAGGATTGCAACTGTTTACCCCTAAACCTTTAGCGCAGGAAAGATTAAACGTTCTTGCTGGAGGGCTATCGCAACCACCTAAGAACGAAAAGTTTGCACCGCTTCCCAATGTCAAGGTTGAACTGAAATTGATTCAGCAATCGGGCATATCAACAACGATATTATTGGATGAAAATTTCAAAAGTACAACTTTAAGAAAAACGATTAACGCCCAACCTTTTAGAATTGTTCACCTGGCAACTCACGGACAATTTAGCTCTAAAGCAAAAGACACTTTTATTTTAGCAGCCGATAAACGTATCTACGTAAATGAATTAGATAGCTTGCTCAAAAGTAGAGAGCAAAAACGAACAGAGCCAGTAGAATTACTTGTTCTGAGTGCTTGCGAAACAGCACAAGGAGATAATCGTGCTGCATTGGGATTAGCAGGAGTTGCCCTGCGTGCTGGGGCGCGGAGTACTCTAGCGTCTCTATGGCAAATTGGGGATGAATCGACTGCTTTATTTGTTAGTGAGTTCTACCATCAGTTAACGAATGGCAAAACTACGGCAGAAGCTCTACGCGAAGCTCAATTAAAGCTACTGTCTAGTTCGCAATACACTCGTCCTCTTTACTGGGCAACTTACGTGTTAGTTGGGAATTGGTTGTAAACAAACAGTTATTTCACCAGAGGAGCCGTAGCAACATTATCCAAATTGACAGACCTCAATAGACTTTGCCAATCGGAAGCAACAGATGCATCATGAGGATTCTTCTGGCGCATTTGTGCCAGCATAGTCAGAGAATCAAACCAAATACCTTCTTGTGCATAGATTGCAACCTTTTGTTGCGGATCGACTGCTGTTTCCAACTGCTGCATTATCCGAGAATCTAAATTGACTCTTTGAATGTCTCCTTCTACATAAATAGGAACACTCGCTGTTTGTTGATTGCAAGGAACTTTTAAATACCAGTGATATGTTTTCCCTACTTGCAAGGATGCATTGGGTGGGAGAGAAACCCCGATGACACTAGGTTTTGGAGGTAGTGCGATCGCATTTCTATAAATATCGTTTTCTGCACTATCTTGTAAGATAAATTCAGCACTAGCTGTTAAATCCTGAGTGTAGGGAACGTAAAACCAAAATGTTGGTCGTTCAGAGGTAGTTAGTCCCCCCACAATCGCTGAAATTGCTTTGTCTGTTTGTTTACTAACCTTTTGTTGTTGTTCCTCTCGCAACGGTACTAAAGCAGTGAGTGCAGTTGTCACCGCAGGACAGTTATCCCGGCTACCCATTCCAGTTCTACGCCCAGAGATAGGACTTAATCGAGCGGGTGTTTTTGGCAAAACAAAAACTGGTCGAGAGGTACGCCCTTGAGGTGAAGTCTTACCTTTGGTTGGTTGTACAGGCTGCTTAGTCGTTGCTGCTTGTCTAGTTTGGGCTGTTACCTTTGCTGGATAATAGATAATGCTGCTCAAAATCAGAGCAATTGTTAGCATCCATTTCATATTTCTTGATGCTACCAGTACAAACGCATAGATATCCCTAGACATTTCACCTCCTATTAAAAAGGAAATTTGGAATCCCCTATCATATATAGTTATCAGCATAATCAACTTATGTTATGCACAAGCTTTGGATATTAACAAATTTCTAGCTATTGGTATAACTTGCAAAAAATAATTATTAGTATCCAAAGCACGCCTTTTTGTCAAGTATAATTCGGTAGAAATTAGTTTAAAAAATCTTAAGCTAACCGTTATAGGACTTACGCAAAATATCTCTCAAGCTCCTATTTCTCCGTGTCGCGCCAGTTGCTACAAGTCGGAGAACCCACCCAACGCACTGGCTTCTCTGTGCCTCTGTGGTTCGTTATTCCCTAACTTTTGCGTAAGTCCTACGTTATTGAAAACTCAAAACTAATACGTAATTTTAAGCGCTAATCAAGACTCAGCTTTGCTTTGTGCCTATCTGGAGTTATCGGAGCGGCACAAGATAGTGAATAAACTCATTTCACTCCAACCAACCAATTAAGAATCAGAAGGCTCAACTAAAAACCTCTGATTTTTCACAGTGAATAAACTCATTTCACTGCTACCAATTAAGAATCAGAAGGCTCAACTAAAAACCTCTGATTTTTCACAGTGAATAAACTCATTTCACTGCTACCAATTAAGAATCAGAAGGCTCAACTAAAAACCTCTGATTTTTCACAGTGAATAAACTCATCTCACTGCTACCAATTAAGAATCAGAGGAAAGAGTACCTCTACCAAGTGCAGACTATACTCCATTTTTTACTAAGTCTTCAAGTCACGTTGTCATGACTGGCAGTTAGATGCCTGACTCCGACAATTTATTTTTCTAAGGAGGAAAGTGTTATGAGTTTTTTGAAAAATTTTTCAATCCAGTATGAAATCAGCCAAACGGGGCGACAAATCACCGCCACAAACAGGCGAGTCGTCGCCAAGAACGGCATCAATATTGCGAGTCCCCCAATTTATCGTGGGATTTAGGGGGATCAAGATATGTGCAACTTCACATTAAATTGGTATAAGCCACTAACTTTAATGAAACGCTTCGCAATAAGGGACATCGCCAAAATATTTTCAGCCTCAATTATCGTGAAATTGGCAAAGGAAGAACATCATGAAATTTTCATTTACCAACAATACAAATAAAAAGTTCCCCTCCGATCGAATCCACTTTGTAATTACTGGTCTAAATGCATCGAATCAAACTTGTCACCTTAATAAAAACGGTCACTTAATTCCATGTCATGCTAGCGATAATAATGCACCAGATCATCTAACTAAAAAGGGGCAAAATTATTCTAATTATCTACACACTATTAAGGAGGTTGCTGAAATAAAAGTTCCGCATATTCGTTCAGGTAGAGTTTATATTAGTCTCGGTGAACCGATATACTTAAAAATCGATGACAACAACAGTATTGTTCAACCGAATACGGCTAATCCATCTGACCCCAATGTAGACGTTTACTATGATTGGTTAGAGTTTACCTTTGATGATGCAGGCTTCCACGGCAATACTACTCAAGTAGACCAATTTGGATTTCCAATGGTCATGAAATTGATCGCACCTAATGGTTCAAAAAAAGTTGGCATAACTGAATCAAGGAGTGTTTTATTCGATAAATATGCTAGTAATGTTCCAGCCCCATTTAAATCTTTGGTTCAGAAACCCTACAGAATAGTATCGCCATTTAAAGGGGATTTTGCTGATGGTGGTAGTCACGCGAAATACTTCGATGGTTACATTCACGATATATGGCAATATTACAAGTCAAATAAACTTGAACTGAAAATGCCACAGGGAACATTTATAGGAAAAGTAGAAGATAACGTTTTCACTTTTACCAAAACAGATTCACCTAATGCAAAGTATACAATACACTATCCCAAATCTTCTGAAGTCTTTAGCTGTGATAGAAACTTTTCAGAAGGTGATGAGATTCAAAAGGCAATTCAAGCTCAAGTTAGCGCCATGTTTAACAGGCACATAGTCAAGAATCCAGCAAATAAGTGTAAACCTTCGGAATTCTATAAAAATGCTCCAGCTAATTTCTATGCTCAATTCTGGCATCTTCATAGCATAGATGATAAAGCTTATGGATTCCCATTTGATGATGTGTGCGAACAAAGTACTTTAATTGAACATCCAAATCCTCAAGAATTGAAGGTAACTATTAGTTGGGATTAAGATGTCCACTTTCTGTTTAATAATGTGAAAATCAAGCTTATAAAAGGAGAAATCATGAGTTGTAAAATAGGTAATTCATACATCACCAAGAAGGGAGATACGCTTTCTAGCATTGCTCAACAACAGTTGCATAGTAGTGACCGTTGGCATGAAATTCTGAAACCAGATGGTACTCCATTCAGGAAAGAAGATGCTGATAATTTACAAGTAGGTCAGGAAATATGCATTCCTCACTCTGGTAATGGAAATACAGGTGGAAGTACAGATGATGGTTTCGCAAATATAGTGTCTCATCAGGCTTACAAAAGGATGTTTCCCAACCATAATGATTTTTACACTTATGAAAGTCTGATAAAAGCAGTTAAAAAATACCCGCATTTCTGCAACGATGGTTCTTTGCAGCAATGTAAACGCGAGGCAGCTGCATTCCTGGCCAACATTTCCCACGAAACAGGCGGTCTAAACTACATTCAAGAGCAAAACCCGCAAAGCCATTACTGCGATGCGACGAACACTACCTATCCATGCGTGGCGGGCAAAAGCTATCATGGTCGCGGACCAATCCAATTGTCGTGGAACTATAACTACGGTGCGTGCGGAAAAGCCATTGGAAAGGATTTACTCAATCATCCTGAACTAGTCTCAACGAATAACGTCATTTCCTTTACGACAGCGCTGTGGTTCTGGATGACTCCCCAACCACCCAAAGCATCATGCCACAAAGCCATCAGTACGACCGGCTTTGGAATGACCATTAACATCATCAATGGAGGTATTGAGTGTGGCAAAGGGCCTCAGACTCCACAAGCTGAACATAGAATACAACTCTACAAACACTTTACAGAAGTGTTAAATGTCACCCCAGGCGACAACCTTTCTTGCTAATTCTTCAAAGGAGGCATTATCAACTATGGCATACACTCTTAAAGATAGTTGGACTGGAAATGAGTTTATCAAAGGAAATGAAAAAGGTGATAAATGGAGTTTTTTCCAGCAACCCGACCCAACCCACGGTCAAGTAAATTACGGAAAGTGGAACGAACTGATTAAAATTGTCGATGGAAAAATTAAAATCGAAGTTGAATCAGAAGGCTACAAACCCGGAGCAAAAAGAAAGGCCATCCGTATTTACACAGAGAAAAAGTATAATGAAGGGCTGTTTATTATCGATTTAGACCACATACCGGAAGGAATGGCGGTATGACCAGCGATATGGCTGCTTGGAACAGGAGTTACATGGCCTGAGAACGGAGAAATTGACATTATCGAAGGGGTCAACTCGACACCTTCTAAACACAACAGGAACCACTCAACATTGCACACCAAAAAGGGATGTGTTCAGAACATCCCAAATATTATCAATCCCGACTGTAACGCTCAAGATGGTCGCCTCGGATGTGGTGTCACCGGACCGGAAAACTCTTTCGGTCACAGATTCAACCAAAATCACGGGGGAGCATACGTTTGTGAGTGGGTTCATAACCAAACAATTAAAATCTGGTTTTGGAAGCGCTCTGATATCCCTGCGAATGTTCTTGGAGATTCACCTCACCCAAATACATGGGGAAAGCCTTACGTTCATTTCAATCCATGTCCCGGATATTTCAAAAACATGGAGATGATCGTCAATACGACATTGTGCGGAGACTGGGCTGGGAATGATTTCAAAGGAGGAATAGATAAATGCAATGGTTACGTTTCGGACGTAAATAATAATCCTAAATTCAAAGATGCATATTTCCTCATCCGAAGTGTCAGAGTCTTTATGCCATAACCAACTTCAATAACTTCAATGTCGGTAATCACAGTGATATAAAGGGTTCAAATGTAGTTTAAGCTACATTTGAACTGAGAATAACAATGAACTTTCATTAAAATTTCAGGAAGTGTAAGCTATGAAAATTAAAGCAATTTTAGCAGAACACAATAAGTACAGAGACGAAGTAGACGTTCCACCACTGCAATGGTCAAAAAAGTTAGCAGCAAGCGCTCAAAAGTGGGCAGATCATTTGGCGGCAACAGGAACATTCAACCATAGTGGCGCTGGAGAAAACTTAGCAAATGGTACGGCTGATGCCTATTCTGTGACTCAGCTAATGCATTCGTGGAGCCGTGAAAAAAAGAATTTCAAAAACGGTGTTTTTCCCGATGTTTCTACTACTGGACATTGGGAGGACGTGGGTCATTATACTCAAGTTGTTTGGAGAAAAACAACAGAAGTTGGATGTGGTTTAGCAAGCGGACATGGCAAAGATTTCCTTGTTTGTCACTACAATCCGGCAGGCAACTTTATCGGACAAAAAGTTTTTTAGTCTTATAAATCAAGAGGTCATTTGATGAAAACATCCAGTTTGAGAACAAAGTTCTTTGTTCTAATAACGATCGGTGTTTTGGTAGTCAATGCCCTATTATCAGCACCACAAAAAGCTTTCGCCCAGACAAGTAAACCCAATATCGTTTTCGTCCTAGTGGGACTTAGACAAAAAGTAGCCTGAAAAACTATTAAACGTATATACAGAAAGGCTTTGACATTTTTACCTAGTTTATTGATATATCTGGGTTTGAAGCATTTTTGAGCCTTTACTGTATTTTCCTTGCCTTGTATAGGTTTGAGCCTTGTTTCTGGCTCAAAAATGTTTAAGTCCCGCTATCTATTTCAGCGTTATTCGTTTATACAATATCACTTCTTAGAGTATGAGGAATTTCAAATGATAATCCATCCAAGGAATGGCAATCCAATAATTTCTATGGTTCTAGTGACCCTTAGCACATTTAAAACTTCGGCTCTCTTAGCATCATTTCGGAGTATCTCGCTATCTTTTGCTTCTGAAGAAGCGGCTAAAAAATTTGTTGAGGATGTTAGAGTTTCGGGGGAATCAAGAATTGAGTTAAACAATGTTGTTTTTTTTCCTGGCTTTAGTGGTAGCCAACATGCTGCTAGAGCTGTTTACCACGCGGTTAACTCTTACAAAGATCGCTTAACTTCTGTAAACAAATTTGAGATAAATGCTTTCTCTGAAGAAGACAAGAACCTACTTAAAGACATTAAGCAGTACATAAAGGAACATTTTGGTTCCGATGCTATTACTGTGAATTGAAGAAGGCAGGAGGCAGAAGGGCAGATTAAAGTTTGGTTTTTGACTTTTGACTTTTGACTTCCCCGAAGGGGCTGACCATGCCCAAAGCTAAAAAATGAAACTATGACATTGTAAATCAAGAGGTAATTTGATGAAAACATCCAGTTTTAGAACAAAGTTCGGTTCTTCCGGTGCTTTTATGGTGGTTACTAAATTTTAGTAAATTTTATTAACTACATTTTAATGATATTTATCCTTAAAACATATACTGTGTAAGCATTGTAG
>NZ_JACJSF010000032.1 GCF_014698035.1 Desmonostoc muscorum FACHB-395 | reverse complement strand
TCATTCTTGCGTTCATAAATCCAGTTCCCCTGTTAGCAGGCTGACGAGGTTACGGGGATTACAAATTTTCTCTCCGCACAATTAATCCACCCTGCCCTTAAAAAGTAAAAAGGGGGGTTAGGGGGGATCTAAAAGTGTCTAAAGTTACAGTGAAATACTTTCCAAACAACCTCTAAAAAGTCGAAATGCACAAGGGATAGACATGGACGAAATCTAAAATCCAAATTGCTTGACAATATGGCAATATATAAAGTTGTAGCTAACCGCCTACGTAGAGGTTTAACGTGGATACCATTGCAATTCCTGCTCTAAATCGGCCAGTGGATGCCACGGTAGAAATTCCCGGTTCTAAAAGTCTTACCAATCGGGCGTTGCTTGTGGCTGCTTTGGCACAAGGTGACTCCATTTTAGAAAATGCCTTATTTAGTGAAGACAGCGAGTATTTTGCCAAATGTTTAGAGGAATTGAGTATTCCCATAACTCTGAATCCTAATCTGGCCCAGATTCAGGTTGCAGGAAGGGGAGGCGATATCCCAGCGAAACAGGCAGATTTATTTGTGGGTTTATCAGGTACTACAGCACGGTTTATCTCGGCGCTGGTGGCATTAGGTAACGGTGAATATCGCCTAGATGGGGTTCCCAGGATGCGAGAACGGCCGATGGGCGACATGCTGACGGTGCTGCAAACGGGTGGAGCAACCGTTAACTTTGAGGGAAACTCTGGGTTTATGCCCTACACCGTCTATAGCCAAGGATTCGCTGGCGGAAATTTTCGTTTAAAAGCTAACCAAACAAGTCAGCAACTTTCGGCATTGCTGATGATAGCGCCTTATGCTCAACAGGATACGATTTTTGAGGTTGAGGGTACACTGGTTTCTCTGTCTTACATCAAAATGACCTGTCGCCTGATGGCAGATTTTGGCGTGGAGGTGAATCAAATCGGCGATAATCAATTTCAGATCAAAGCGGGTCAACGTTACCAAGCTCAAAATTATACAGTAGAACCCGATGCGTCAAATGCTTCTTACTTTTTTGCCGCCGCCGCCGTCACGGGGGGAAGGGTGCGCGTCAAACATTTGACTAAACAATCGTGTCAGGGTGATATTCTGTGGCTAGATGTTTTAGAACAGATGGGTTGCGAAGTTAAAGCTTCGGATGATTACACCGAAGTGACGGGGCCGAAGCAATTGCAAGGCATCGACATTGATATGAATGATATCTCGGATTTGGTGCAAACATTAGCTGCGATCGCGCCTTTTGCCAGTTCACCGATTACTATTCGTAATGTAGAACATATTCGCTATAAGGAAACTGACCGAATTAAAGCTGTTGTCACAGAGTTGCGTCGGCTAGGTGTTCAGGTTGAAGAATTTCCAGATAGACTAAAAATTGAGCCTGGCCCCATTACCCCAGCAGCAATTGAAACCTATCACGATCATCGAATGGCGATGGCTTTTGCTGTCACTGGCTTGAAGGTTCCAGGAATTGTAATTAAAGATCCTGGTTGTACAGCAAAAACTTTTCCAGATTACTTTACTCGATTCTTCAAAATGTTAGAAGAATAATTGAGTAGTAAAATGTGAAGTTGCACATATCTTGATCCCCCTAAATCCCCCTTAAAAAGGGGGACTTTGATAGATGTTTTTCCGGTTCCCCCCTTATTAAGGGGGGCTAGGGGGGATCGAATTCTATGCAGCTTTAAAATAAATTGGTATTAACCGAGCAGTATTGAAATTTGATCTTATTTTACCTCTAATTAAAGTCTGCTTAAACTCGCAATTTTAATATAAGGTGCATCCAATTATTTGGAGACTTATTTCTCTTTCTTAAAAAGGGAAGAATCATTGATTTCTATCACTGTTCTAATCAGTAATATCAGTTTATTGTGAGGAAAATGGAAATGAAAATAGTTCCAAAATTAGCCATTGCTGCTGCTAGCCTAACTTTAGGTTTTGCTGTTGTAGATGCAAAATCTGTATCTGCTGCAATTATTAATTACGCTTTCACAGTTGATAGTCCTATAACTAAGGGTAATGGCTTTTTTAGCTTTGACGACTCAACTCTGAGTAATGACTATACTCCCGAAGCTACTATTAAGTCGCTCTCTTTTCAATTTGATGGTGATTCTACCATTTACACAGAACAAGATGATACGAATTACCCAGACTTTCCTGTTGCATTTCAAACCACATCTTTAACAGGACAAACATCTTTTGCATTAGATTATCTGTTCAACGATAAATCTAATCCTGCTAGTTCTATCAGTTACGAAATCATTGGTGAAGATTTTACAATTTTCTCTAGAACTTCTCCAGATGCTGAACCCATATCAGGTAAAGTTTCCTATACACAAGTACCTGAACCTACACCTTTATTTGGCGCTCTCTTTGCTTGTAGCTTTGGCTTGATGATGAAGAGAAAAGTAACATTGATGAAAAAGGTTAAAATCTAACCTTCATCAAGTTGATATTAATGCTTTCTTTGCCAAAAATTAATCTCTTATTAGTAGGCTTTTCTGTAGCGACATAACATCTAACACATTGATAATAATGGGAAAAATGGGAATTAAAACCTGATTTTGGTAAGGGAATTAATTACTAAGTTTGCCTACGATTACCCTGCCTTCTTTGTGTTTCGCTGGCTTCTGAAAGCTTTGTCCTATTTAGTTTTCAAGGTTCGGTTGCGCGAATGCTGAAATGATAACACGATGAATTGTGATTTGGCTAGAGGCAAATGGCTGAAAACTAGTCTCCATAAGGTGCGCGGATGGTTTGAAATGCGTAGGCGTAGCCCGCCGCAGGCATCGCTCCCAAGTTCTTGCATATAGCACAGTTCAGCCATTTTTCTAGTTACCCTTTCCCCAACACCTACCCATCCGCGCATTTAGCAAAAAAACTAATCTGATTGGAAAGCTGCTTCCTTATAAATACCCTACTCGATTAGTTAAAGTGATGTCGGGGTGGGCTACATCTACAGAATACCAGCACCCTCATGATTAACTTTATTTGCCAACGTCTTCAAAGTCTGTTATCGCACAAGCAAACTCCCTAAAAGCTGTTTTAATCAAAACCTCTTTCGTTCCCCTTTCCAGCGAAGAATTACGTATCATGTCTGTTAATTCTATGAACAGTAGAGAAAACATAAAACGATCTTGCCGATCAACTTGTTTCAAGCAAGACGATATAAACTGATAAAGCTCTGTTTTTCTCGGTTTGGTTTGTTCTTCCCATATTTGTAACCCAAGCCGGAAGGTTCTTAAGCGGATCTCGTTGCTATTGAAAGACGCGTCTTTGTAGCGGACAGATACGCGTTGGGGTATTTCCATGAGTTTTAGCTATACATATTCAATGTAAAGTAGTTATTCACTTATATTTTGGCTTAACCGGAAAAATCTGGTATTTTGCACCAATCTCAACAGCCGCCGTACATTAGCAACGAATGATGTGTGTGGAATATAGATGGTTAGTAGGGGTTGCAACTGTGCATTGATGTCAACTTCAAGTCAAAGCCAGTAAGCAGTTGCAGCCCATCCAGGTTAAACCTGGAAATGAGGTTTTAAAAGGGTTTTGGTTTCAGTAAACACTAATGACAGCCGTGTACCCCTACTACGATCAATTTAGAGGATGCCCCAGAAATGGAGTAACCCTTGACCAGAAAAAGCTTCAATCAAAATCGCAGATAAAAAACCAATCATTGCAAGACGACCGTTCCAATTTTCACTTTGAGGAGTGAAGCCAAAACGCACAGCATTAGGATCTTCTGAAACAATAGGCGCAGGATTTTTAAAACCTGTCATGAGTAAAACTCCAAAGTTCAAGTGTTGTAGCAGTTGTAACTGTCTGTAAAGTAATGTAACAGATGTTTAAAAAAATGCAACATTGGGTGAATAAAGAAAAGCTGAAGAAAAATCTGCTCAATGAAGAGACAGGGGAAAGGGAGCAGGGAGAAGAGGCAGACGGGGGGGGGCAGGCTGACAGGTGTAGGTATTTAACAAATGTGGCTGAAATAGGGTTTTTCCGTTGGTTGAGAACTCAAATTTTAATTTCTGATTTCCCACCCAAGAACGAAATTTCGTTATTTGAACCACGTTTAGAACTCTGTTTAAGAGTGCCCACTCATGCATAAATAAAAAACCTACACCTGTCAGCCTCCTCCTCCCTCATCTCTGGCAAAGTTAGCAACAATTCGACAACCAGCGCCCGGTTTACTGACAATTTCTAGCTGGGCATTTACTGTAGCCATTCGTTCTCGCATTCCCTGGAGTCCGTATCCGGCAACGGATTGATCGCATTCAAAGCCTTTGCCATTATCTTGGAGTATCAACGATAGCCCCGCCGCCGTTGTTTGAATTCTAATTTGAACAGCTGTGGCATTGGCGTGTTTATAAATATTGGTTAGCCCTTCCTGGATAATGCGATACACAACATGATTTACTGAATCGGAAAGTGGTTGTGACAAATCAATTTTGCAGTATGGTAAGACATCGGTGAGGTGATAGAATTCCTCTGCAAGGTTAGCGATCGCATTTTCGAGTAATTGTCCGTGGAGTGGATCGGAGCGAATTGCCGAAACTGATTCCCGTACCTCTTGCAAAGCTTCAGAACCTAATTTTTTCGCTGCTAATAAAAACGATCGCGCCCGATTAGGATCGGTTTCCCAAAGGGTTAATGCTGTTTCCATTTGCACATTTAGCGCTACGAGGGAATGTCCTAGAGAGTCGTGGATGTCACGCGCAATGCGATTGCGTTCTTCTAGCGCCACCATTTCCTCGATGCGTTGATTCAGCGCTTTTTGATGTTCTAGCGATCGCCTTAGTTCTGCTTCTGTCTCCTGTAAGCGCCGATTTTGCTCCTGGAGTTGCATTTGTAAGCGGCAAAGGTTGAGTTGATGCTCCATTCGAGCAACCACCTCTTCAATCTGAAAAGGTTTGTTAATAAAATCAACGCCTCCAACCGAAAAGGCTTTCACTTTATCAAATACCTCATTCAACGCACTAATAAAAATGACAGGAATCTCTTGTGTTTGAGGATTAGATTTGAGTCGCTGACATACTTCATAGCCGTTCATTCCGGGCATGGTAATATCGAGCAGAATCAAATCTGGAGGTTGAGCTTGTATACCAATTAACGCCATAGAACCATTGGTAACACTCCTCACTTCGTATCCTTGCTCGGTAAGCATTGCTGATAAAAGGCGAAGATTATCTAGAGTGTCATCAACTATGAGAATATCTCCCTTGGATGATTGGCTTAATTCCATACTTCTCAAAGGGCTAAGAGAGTCGTTAATTATCAAGCTAGTGGTAACGTAATGTAAATAGATTATGGATTACAAGTGATAATAAATTCCATTCATGTAACAAATCTATTGATGATACTTGTAATTTTCAAGGCACTGATAAATTTACATTTATTTATATTATTGTTCTCTATCCGTTTACCTACTTAAGTTATTTTTATTAGTAGTAATTAAAAATAAACTATATACGTAAAAAATTTTCCTTTTAATTATTTTCAATAATTTTCTCACGATTTTAAATCAAGTTATAAGCTTATTATTAGCCGTTTTTTAACTTGATTTCTCAAGATTAAGTAGCTAGGCAGTGTACCAGAGTTAGCTCGGTACAAGCAAGCTATATGTAGCGTTTCTTAAAGGAGAAGGACTTAGGAGATTCTGAACTTTTTAAGAAAAAGATAAATTCAAACTCTCACATAATAAGGTAATGTATTAATTCTCAATATTACCCAAGAGGGTAATATCATCTGAGACAGTTCATATTCTATAATTATGCCAAATAGAATTCATCAAAATTAAGAGGCTTATGTGTAAATATTATTACCCCAACATTGCTGTTTAATTTCAGGAATTCGGATATGCCTTCTTTCACCCTTCGACTTTCAAAGCTGACTAAAAATGTGCAGTTGCGCCACATTCTTGTAGTGCCGTTTGTACTGCAAATTTCTCTAGCCGTAGGGCTAACTGGGTGGCTATCAATACATAATGGGCAACGAGCAGTCAATGAAGTTGCAATCCAACTCCGAAATGAAATCACGGCTCGAATCCAGCAGTACCTAAAGGTATATGTTGAAACGCCTCATAAAATCAATCAACTAAATGCTAATGCCATTAAACTGGGTGAACTTAATATCCAAAAATTATTAACATTAGAACAACACCTTTGGTATCAACTGAAGACCTTTGACACAGTTACAGCAGTTTACTTTGGGTCAGAATATGGTGAACACGTTGCAGTTCAAAGGGCGGATGATGGTCAGTTTGAGGTGAAACTTTCAGGTAAGTCCACTGGGAATGAAATTCGGATTTACGCCGCAGACCAACCGGGACATTACACTAAATTATTAAGATCCAAGCCTAATTACGATCCTCGGACTCGTCCGTGGTATCAATCGGCAGTTAAGTCTAAGACAGCTAACTGGGGTGGAATTTATAAACTGTTTGCCACACCCAAATATGTGCTAAATGCCAGCTTGCCGATCTATGATAATGGCGGCAATCTGCTCGGCGTTACTGCTGTCGATTTTTCACTGACTGGGATTAGTCAATATCTGCGGAGTCTCAAAATCGGGCGAACGGGTGAAACTTTCATCCTAGAACGCCAAACAGGATTATTGGTTGGGAGTTCTGCCACTCAACAACCCTACGTAATTGCAAATCCGACAGCCCCAATCATAGATCAGAATCCGGTTCGAGTTCAGGCGATCGCCAGTAGTGATATTTTGACGCGACGCACTGCTGAATATTTGCAGCAACACTTTGTAGACTTAACCCAGATTACCGAAAAACAACAACTAGATTTTGACATTGAGGGTCAACGGCAATTTTTACAAATTGTACCGATGAAGCAGCAGGGATTAGACTGGCTAATCGTCGTGGTTGTCCCAGAACGGGATTTCATGGATCAAATTAATGCGAATACTCGTTCCACAATTGTGCTTTGTTTATGTGCCTTTGCACTTGCAACTGGATTGGGCATTCTTACCGCTCACTGGATTACACAGCCAATTCTCCGACTGGGAAGTACAGCCAAAGCGATCGCCGCCGGGAACTTAGACCAAAAGGTTTCTGTGAACAGTACAACCGAGCTAAACTCTTTGGCAGAGTCTTTTAATCTTATGGCTCATCAGCTGCGTGAATCCTTTTTAGCCCTAGCACGAACCAACGAAGAATTAGAAAGCCGAGTCACGCAACGCACCAGAGAACTTGGAGAGAAAAATGCCCAACTTCAGAGGGAAATTCGCGTTAGCGAAGCTGCCCAAAGGGATCGCCGAAAAGTAGAAGCAGCACTAAAAACATCCGAAGCAGAACTCCGGTTAATGTTCGCTGCTATGACTGATATGGTAGTGGTTTTTGATGCAGAGGGACGTTACCAAAAGTATGTGCAAACAAAGTATGTGCTAACACAATCTTTTGCTTATAAGCCTGATATGGATCGCATTGGCAAAAAAGTTGATGAAGTTTTACCAAAAGAAATCGCCAATTTAATACTTGATGCCATTCAGCAAGCACTGCATCTGAGAGAAGAACCCAGAAACCCGGACGGCAGTCGCAAGAATGTTTTTGTTGAATACCACTTAGCGAACAAGAATCGAGAAACTTGGTTTTTAGCTAGTGTTTCGCCATTATCAGACAATACAGTGCTTTGGGTGGCTCGTGATATCACCAAGCAGAAAAAAACCGAAGCCGCGCTCAAGCAAGCCAAAGAAACCGCAGATGCTGCCAACCTCGCCAAAAGCCAGTTTCTCTCAAATATGAGCCATGAACTGCGGACTCCTCTTAACATCATCCTTGGCTTTACCCAACTGCTGCTGCGAAATAGATCGCTTAACTCACAGCAACAAGAATATCTTGACACGATCAACCGCAGTGGCGAAGACTTACTGACCTTAATCAATGATGTATTGGAAATGTCCAAAATTGAAGCAGGTCGAGTTATCCTCAGCGAAACAAATTTCGATCTCTACGGACTTTTGGGTCGCCTGCAACAGATGTTTGCATTGAAAGCCCAATCTAGAGGATTAAAACTCATTTTAGAGCGATCGCCAACCATCCCCCAATACATCTGCGCCGATGAGAGTAAATTACGCCAAGTTCTGGTTAATCTATTAGGAAACGCAATTAAGTTTACGCGGATCGGTCAAGTAACCTTGCGCGTAGAAACTCCTAACCAAAACATCACACCAGATGAACCCATCACCCTGAACTTCAGCGTCGAAGATACGGGTTGCGGCATTGCTGATTCTGACTTCAATCGTCTATTTGAGCCATTTGTCCAAACAGAGGCGGGACAAAAAGCTCAGGAAGGGACTGGGCTTGGATTACCCATCAGCCAGCGATTTGTGCAACTCATGGGCGGAGATATCAGGGTGAATAGTACGCTAGGAAAAGGCTCAATTTTTACCTTTGATATCCGAACTCGTGCAGTAATTATGGATACCTTGCCAACGCCTGCACCAAGTCGGCAAGTTATCGGTTTAGAAAAGGGACAACCCAGCCATCGCATTCTGATTGTTGAGGATAAACTAGAAAATCGGCAGCTTCTAGTTGAGTTATTAACACCCGTTGGCTTTGAGGTACGGGAAGCGGTAAATGGTCAAGCTGCGATTGAACTTTGGCAAAATTGGTCGCCTCACCTCATTTGGATGGATCTACGGATGCCAATTATGAACGGATTTGAGGCAACCAAACAGATTAAAGCAGCAGGCGCTCAAACCCCAGTTATCATTGCATTGACCGGAAGCGCATTTGAGGAAGACCGCTTAACAGCGCTGTCCGTAGGTTTTGATGACTTTGTGCGTAAGCCATTTCGGACAACCGTAATTTTTGAAAAGATGGCTGAATATTTGGGTGTTCGTTATGTTTATGCTGATGAACGAGAAAATCAGGAAAAAGCATCTTGGCCTTCTAACGCTTCATTCATCACACCTAAATTAACGGTTGCAGATTTAAGCGTCATGCCTAGCGACTGGATTGAGCAACTGCATCAGGCAGCGCTCCGAATAAATGCTAAAGAAATTCTTATGCTGATTAAGCAAATTCCTGAGCAACACGCTCATCTGATCGTGGCACTAACCAATCTCGTAGACTGCTTCTGCTTTGAAGAAATTATTGCATTAGGGACTACCAAAAAAATAAATAATCCAAAAATGTAGATGCACAAAGCACATTTGCTTCATCTTTATTAGAGGTTATTTATATGTTTTTAGTTCTTCAGATGTCAGAGATGTAATTAGACTTAATGGTAGTGGTTGCTGACTAATTTTATTAACGTATTCTGTACTCAAGTATGGAAGGTAATTTGGCTGTCCAGCAATATACGTTTCAAAGAAAGGAACACTTAAAGCTTTAACATAGCGACGTGCCAAGGCTGGACTTGAACCGACTGCTTGTATAGGAATAGGAATAGTTGCATTAGGTGATTCGGCAATAGTAGAAAAGTGTGTTCCGCCATTGATCAGCGTTAAATACTTATTTGAAGTTGTTAACCAAGTAAAAGGCTGAATTTGTTCTAGTAAAGCCGGAGCAACAGTATCATAACTGCTAGATATAATCATCACAGGAATTTTGATTTGGCTAAGGCTAGCTTGACCAAAAATACTGCTACCAACTGGATTAATGACAATTGCTGCTTTTATTCTTGTATCCGATAAGTTATATTGAAAGTTTGGTAAATTAACACCCAAACATTGAAGTAATAGCGAAACATTTAACGTATCTTCCAAAGCTGGACAGTCAGCTTTCAATTGCTCAAAATTTATCTTTGCACCAGCTAATGCTAACGCTGTATATCCACCAAATGATTGCCCTATGACACCAACTTGATCTAAATTTAAACGTCCTTTAAAGGTTGGATTAGACTTAGATAACCTAGTGAGTTCATCTAGTAAATATTTAATATCTAAAGGTCTATCAATAAGTTCTCTAGGATTAGTAACTTGATTTGTTGTACCTTTTAATAAGGCTTGTAGTTGTTTTGAATCACTACCCGGATGTTCTGGAACAGCAACCACAAAACCATAAGAAGCGAGATGTTCAGCTAGATATGCAAAACTTGTTCTGTCAGAACCAAGTCCATGCGAAATAACAATTATCTTCCGAGGAGTTGGAGCAACTGGGAGGTAAATATCAGCTAAGAATCTTCTATTACGTGTAAGGTCATTAAGGGTAATGGTTTGCTTGAAAAAACGAAAACTTCCGGTTTTTCCTAAGTCCATTAATGGAATAGAATCAACCTTAGAAACAGTGATTACATTTTGTTGAGATTCTTCATTAATAAGTGCTACTGCATTTTGAGTTTGATTTACTAAATCTTGTAATGTCTCTGCTATTTCTAAGGTCTGGTTTAAGTTAATTGAAATTGAGCTTGCAGGAAACTTTTGTAATATATTTAAGAGGGTAAAATCTTTTTGATCTGCGGCTGATAAAATTAGTGCCGAGCGAATTGCATAAAAGCCTGACAATCTAGATTCTGTCTGAATAATTTTCCCCAATCTTTGCAATAATCGCTCACCAATTGGTGTATAAAGAAACTGCGAGATTTCTACTTCATTTAAGGGAATGCGAGTCAGTAAAACTTTCCGCAGTTGAGTTAGTTGCTTTTTGTCTACATACTGACTATAGCCAGCAAAATCATCATCTACTTTACCTGTTTTAGCATAGTTTTCAAGCGAACTAATGGGGATAGACCTTTCTAAAACACCATAATTAAATTTTAGGCGCTCTGCACCGAAAGCGGGATAAGTAGTTAGTGTAGGCAGCAACGCCATACTAAAAATTCTTAAAGCCAATTTCTGCCAAACAGTTTGTTTACCCATAAGATGATGAGTCATTACACAACACTTGAGATACTACATTGATTACGCGACGAGAAAATTAGCTGATAATAAAATTTGATATCGTTGAGGAAAATTTTCTAGAATTTCCGCTTTGATTTTTTAAGTTACTTTCGTGGAAAGGCAAGAGGCAATAGAAAAGAAGGCTTTTTGAGTTGTACGAAGAAGGTCTTTTTAAAAAATTAAATATTAGCCATATAATAAGTAAGTTGGTAGAAACAAACCAAATTATGCTATGAAACGTAAATAGTCCTAAAGTCCTTACTAATGACCAATGACAAAGGACAAATGACAGCCCTTGCTAGTTAGCTTTAATTATGTTTTCTGAAAATATTAATTACTCAACTAAAACTGTATAATTTCGCTGTTCCCATTTACTAGTTTCAATCCAGAAAAAGGTAAAGTTTATTGGCTGTTGTTGGTTATTTGAAACAGAAATATCTACAAAGTCTACTCCTAATTTTGTGGCAGTCGAAGGTGTATCTTTTACGGTTTGCCAATTATCCTGCGACCAATGCAACCGAAAAGAAGCTAAAGCATGAATTCGTAATGTATAACCTTTTTTAACTTTGTCTATTTGACGGTTAAACTTCCACATTTC
This sequence comes from Desmonostoc muscorum FACHB-395, assembly GCF_014698035.1. Lineage (GTDB taxonomy): Bacteria > Cyanobacteriota > Cyanobacteriia > Cyanobacteriales > Nostocaceae > Nostoc > Nostoc muscorum_A. The sequence goes on along the minus strand of NZ_JACJSF010000032.1, from coordinate 76,686 downwards.
CAATAATTTGCACTCTTGTCTTTCGCCTAAATAGCGATTCGCCACCTCTGGAATAAAATCAAACACCTGATTGTCATGATTTGAGCGTAGCAGCTTGATATACTCTGCGTGCGCCCACATTAAAGGCATGGCGGAACCTGTTGGTTTTCCTAAATACAAATGGCTTTCAGGTTTATCCGCTTCATCCCAAACCTGTTCTGGTAGCAAACAAGTGTTTGAAGCAAATCCTTCCATTGCCTTGATATATGTTTTGACATCGCCACCAACAGCTAATTCATAATGTCCCCTTTCTCCTGTCAAGAGAGGCCAAGCGCGTCCCTTACCCCAACCAGTGTAAGGACTGCCATCTTCTTTCTGTCCATAGCCATCGTGGTTGTAACGATGCCAACAAGGCCCAACGGGTGTATCTATTTTCAAGACTGCATCAATTACTTTGACGGAATCAACAATAATCGGATCGTCAGGTTTACGAATTCCATAGCGTACTAGTTGCAAAAAGCCTGCATCCACAATTTCTTTCGCAGGAAATTCTGCTGGTTCACTAGGAGGCCGACTGCTAATCAAAAGAGTTCCCTGATTAGGATTTTCGCTGGGTTGAGGATTATTAATATCTGTAGGAGTAATGCGGATGTAATGGCGATTGATGCCAGGAACAAGAGTACCTTCGGTAGTAACTGTCCAAGTTTCAACGTGACATTCTAAAAAATCGGCGTATTCTTCGATAAATTGTGCTGTTGCTTTATCCCCACGTTCACGAACAAATTGAGCAGCGCAGATTAAAGCGGCAATATTAGATGCCAGTGTAGAAGGTGAATAGCCGCTGTTTTCTTCCCAACGTTCTTGTTGGGTAGCCGGGCCATGACGAATTAAATAACCTGCTGCCCGTAAAATCATGGGATAAATATCAAAGGTCAGTGGTATTTTATGTTGGTGCAGTAGCCATGCTAGTAAAATTGGAAATCCCACTTCATCTAGTTGAATACCCTTCCAGTAAGGTTCCCCATTAACCCAGAAATTTTGGGCAAAACCGCCGTCTTCCTGCTGACTCGTGGCCAGATAAATGAGCGATCGCACTGCTGTTTCAGTTTCCCCAGCAGCCAATAAACCTGATACACTGCTAACCATATCCCGCGTCCAGACAAGGTGATATCCCCCTTGGTCTTGGTCGTCTTTGGCTTCACCCCAAGGAATTGCCAGGGAAGCAATTAAAGCACCTGGATAAGTTTTGTCTTCATGGGCCAAAAGCAGACTAATGCTGTGGTGATACAAGTTGCCATCATCGAATGAAATATTTTCTAATGGTTTGATGCCTTGGCGCGATCGCTTCCACTGTTCGATATAATGTTGCTTCTGCTGTTGAAAAGGAATATTTAGCGACTGAAACAGTGTGGAAATTGCATTGTGCAGAGTTGTACCAAATGCCATTCCCAAAGTGAATTCGTTACTCTCATTTAGATTTAGTTGTCCAGTCAAAGCAATGTTGCCGTTTAAAGCACTGTCAAACTCCCAATCCATCTGGAAATTATCAGCTAAATCTGTCCACCCATCACTTTGACCAACATAACCACATGAAAGACGGCTGAAGGGAACCGTTGCACCTAGCACCATCCATCTTCCTGCTTTCTCGGCCGTTAGAATCCGATGTCCAGCAACTTCTATGACGTAACCATTGTTACCTCTGCCGCCAACTTCCAAATGTGGCGCACACAATGCGTATAGCTGGAGTTGCGAGATAAACTCGCGCTCTCCTGTTAACTTTGTATGTTGTAAAATACAGGATAAATGGGGGTCAGCAATCACTTCTTTGATCGCAGCATAACGCCCTTGTGGATCGGAATTAGTGACGCGGTATCCTAAACCATGAGTCCACATCTGTTCAACTTTTGATTCGAGATGGCGTTTCTCGTCATGGAAAAAGCTTTTGCCATCAGAAATTAGATATTGCAAATCTCGAATTTGGGGTCTGTCTACTGTGGGGTGGTAGACTTCTGTCACAACACCGTTGCAAACAGTAAACCAAACGCGACTAGAGGTAGAATAAGCTGTTCCGACTGCTTCTTTATTGGCATGAGTCCATCGAGGCTCGATACCTGGTGAACCAAAAGCCTGTTCTTGACCAATAATCTTTACCATAATTTATTGTGCCGATAAGCTTTGAGTGCTATTTGGAAACGCTGTAGTTGATATTTATCGAAACAAAATTCTCCTTCAATTAAAAGGTTGAGAATATTTGCGAGTAGCAGCTAAAGACTTTGCTTCAATAAAAATTTGTTTTATTTCAGGATGTTTTCGGCGAATTTTTATTTCTAAATGTTCTACAGTTAATGCTATTTCTTCGCCTGTGAGATTTTTAGAAAACTGGATTTCCAAGTTGAGTAATACTTCTTGTGGAGCAAGTTGCATTGTTAGTACCCGAATAACTTCTTGTACCCCTGGTTCTGTTTTTGATAAGGAACGGATATTGGCTATAGTTTGAGGATTAGCACTTTCACCAACTAATAATCCTTTACTTTCTCTAGCTAGTAAGACTGCTACTATAGACAAGATAATACCAATAATAATAGAGGCAATGCCATCAAAATAAACATTATTAAATAAATGTCCTAAAAAAATTCCGATCAAAGCCACAATTAAGCCTAAAATTGCGGCAGTATCCTCAAATAATATTGTAAATACTGTTGGGTCTTTACTATTTTTGATTGCTTGCCAAAAATTTTGTTTACCCTTGGTCGGCAAAAATTCTTTTAAAGCTACAGTCCAAGAAAAGCCTTCCAATATTATTGCCATACTCAATACAATATAATTCCATATTGGATCTTCTAAAGGGCTGGGGTTAATTAAATGAGTAATTCCTTCATAAATTGACATCCCCCCACCAATTGCAAAGATCAGGATAGCAACGATAAAAGTCCAGAAATAAAGTTCTTGACCATATCCAAAGGGATGGCTATCATCTGCTGGTTTTTGACTTCTGTGCAGTCCTAGCAAAAGTACAAGTTGGTCGCCTGTATCTACAACTGAATGAATCCCCTCAGAGATCATGGCGGAACTGCCAGTAATGGAGGCGGCGATAAATTTAGTAATTGCGATCGCTAAATTAGACCCTATCGCTGCAAAGATTGTTTTTTTAGATGAATCAGTTGCCATGAGCGTAAATAAGAGCTATCCAGAAACTTAGGTGCATCGTGCATCCCACATACAATCTCGTGTCTGACAGTTAAAAGTAAACTATCAGAAGGTATAAGATAGCTTTACTATGAGACTCATTGCACAGAATATTAAACGAACTGCCAAGTACGCCTTCTCTACGAGACACTACGTGAACGCGAAGCGTCTCGAAGAGAAGAGCGCCAAGAATAGAGAGTTACTCATTTAGTGCAGCTTCACATTAAATTGGTATTACCTTTAACCATTTTCCGTAAATCCTGGATACAAGGTCATGCCACCATCTACAAATAGTGTTGTACCGTTAACATAATCGGAGTCATCAGAAGCCAACCAAACTGCTGCTTTAGCAATATCTTCAACATTTCCTATACGTTTCGCCGGAATCAGTTTTAGTAACTTTGCTTCTGCTTCGGGAGTATCCCAAGCTGATTGGTTAATTGGGGTTTTGATAGCACCAGGAGCAATACTATTAACGCGAATTTTGTGGGGAGCTAGTTCTTGAGCAATACTTTTCATCATCATATTAATACCACCTTTGCTAGTAGCATAATTAACATGCCCTGCCCAAGGTATTACTTCATGCACGGAACTCATACAAATAATTTTACCTGCTGCACAAGAAATATTAGGCTTCACACCTCGACGTAAGAATTCCTTTGCAGCTTCCCTAGCACACAAGAATTGTCCCGTCAGATTTATCCCAATAACTGCATTCCATTGCTCAATGGTCATATCAATAAATGCTGAATCTTTTTGAATGCCAGCATTACTTACTAAAATATCAATAGTGCCAAATTCTTGAAGCGTTTTGCTAAACATCGCCTTTACTTGGTCTTCTTTGCTGACATCGGCTTGAATAGCGAACGCTTCTCCATTATTAGCTTTGATATCATCAACAATTTTGTGGGCTGATTCAGCTTCAGAATGGTAGTTGATGGCTACTGCTGCACCTGATGTAGCCAAATTGCGAGCAATGGCTTCACCAATCCCAGAACTAGCACCTGTCACCAGCGCTTTTTGACCTTTAAGCAGGTAAGGGGAATAGCTCATAATGCTTTCAATACTTTTCAAACGTGTATTATCTGTAAGTGACTGAAGACTTGCATGATATGAGAATTTTGCTTGATTTGCGTAGTATTAACTGAGCAAATTTACATTATCAAAATCTTTAAATTATCGATTAAACAAACAAATTATTTTAGTATCTTAAATGAACCTAGTATTTTCCTAATCTATCCAGAGAAAGATAAAAGGTATATTGTTTTACTGGCCAATATTTTAATTAGTTGTCATTCCTGTGACAATAGTATGTCTTTATTTGTAAGATTTGTTAAGTTATAGATTTAAAGGCTATTTCAATCTGAACCATAATTTATGGTATATTCAGAGAAACCTGGCTTATCAGTTTTAGTTGATATCGATTGGTATATTAAACAAACGAAAACTCTAGATATTTAGATTAGTTTTTATGCTTGAATAAATAATTGCTAAAAAATAGTAGATGTGAGTAAATTCTGATTTTAGAATTTACTTTAAAGGTATAAGTGCATCACAATTTTTAAATCTTTTTTAATTACTTTAGCTGCGGCTTTAGCACTAGCATTCTTGACAATATGAATGATGCATTAGGTGGATAGCATCTATCTACATGTTTAGACTTATAAGGTAAAAAGCGATGCCTGCTCTGTCTCTGAATAGCCAAAATCTACCATACCCTGACCCTTTGCACCCCATCATTGTCCACTTCGTAATCGCAATGGTGCTTTTTTCTTTCGTGTGCGATGTTCTAGGCTATTTCACCCGTAATGTGCGTTTATTTGAGGTGAGTTTTTGGAATATGTTTGTTGCTGCGATCGCAATTTTCATCGCGATTATCTTTGGCCAGTTTGAAGCCGGACTAGCCCAAGCTGAAAAAGCAGCCCAGTCAACACTGAATTATCATACCGTCTTGGGTTGGTCACTGGGGGCGATGGTTGCCGCGATCGCAGCTTGGCGTTTTGTGATCCGCAACCGCAGCCCCAGAAAAGTACCACCAGCTTACCTTGGGGCTGCAACATTTTTAGTGTGCCTAGTATTTTTGCAAGTGTATTTGGGGAGTAAACTGTTTTGGGTGTATGGGTTGCACGTCGAACCTGTAGTTCAAGCCATGAAACAGGGAGTTTCACCATGAACCCGCAACTGATTGAGCAGTTGAGATTGCGGTTGGGCGCTAACGGATTACCTTATGAGATTCCTATACATCCGCAGTTGGTGCATCTAACCCTCGGTTTATTTATCATTGCCATCATTTTTGACATAGCTGGAGTGCTGTTTTCTTTAGAAAAACCTATTTTCAAATTTTTGGGATTGGCCGCCATCCGTTCTAGCTTTTTTGATGTCGGCTGGTACAACCTCATAGCAGCAGCAGGTATCACATTTTTCACGGTTGCGGCTGGTTTTTTTGAGCTACTTTTGGCAAATCCACCAGTCGATCAAAAGAGTGCTTGGGGGCTAAATGCTGGTTGGACAATGCTTTTACATGGCTTGGGTGGCGTTTTGCTGTTGGGGATTATTGTCGCCATGACTGTATGGAGAGGTTTACAACGCTATCGCTGGCGGAAGGATGCTTCCAGACAAGTGCAGTGGAGTTACTTGTTAGCAGGGATTGCAATATTAGGCATATTATTCGTTCACGGAACATTGGGGGCGCAATTGGGAGAAGAATTTGGGATTCATGTTACTGCTGCTAAGTTAGGTAGGCATAATTAAACATCAAATAAAATCCTAGTTCGTAGTGAGCGATTCATCGCTCAAAACAAGGATTATCATCAGGACTAAAGTCCCGACTACAAACTTTAATTTATTTGCGCCTAGTTACTTAATACCATTGCCAAAAATGTTTACAACAAATAATTAAACGAGAATTTATTGAATTTTATGTTTAGTGTTTTTGAATATATATTGATAGCGGTTTATGTAGCAGTTCTACTCGTCGTCAGTCGGTGGATTGGCCAACAGGCGTTTTCTTGGATGCCTCCCCAAGCTACAGCAGAAGCACAACGGGTAGATGATTTATTTAGCTTCTTAGTCTCAATTGGAGCATTTATCTTACTTGGGCTAATTGGCGTTATGGTTTATGCGATCGCATTCCATCGCGCTCCTCCAGAAGACTACACCGAGGGACACCCCTCTAGAGGTGATACGAGGCTAGAAATATTATGGACAGCAACCCCAACTTTGTTAGTAGTGTGGATTGCTTTCCAAAGTTTCAATATTTATCAGCAGTTAAATATTTTGGGTCTAAAGCAAATCGTTCATTTGCACACACCCCTAGAATCTGCCTCCGCCGCAACCATTAGCGATCGCCCCAAACCTGCATCTGAAACTATTGATGTTTTCGTTAAGCAGTGGGATTGGTCTTTTCGTTATCCAAATAATGTTACTAGCAATCAACTGCATCTACCGATCAATCGCAGCACTCGCTTAAATCTGCAAGCGCAGGATGTAATTCACGGTTTCTATGTCCCTGAGTTTCGCTTAAAGCAGGATATTATTCCAGGACGCGACATTGATCTTGTGCTAACACCCATTCGTGCAGGCAAATATCGGTTGAAAGATTCTCAATTTAGCGGTACTTACTTTGCCTTAATGGAAACGGATGTATACGTTGAATCCCTCAATCAATATAATCAGTGGCTCACGCAAACTGCTAGTAGCGAACAAACTCCTGTAAATCAGGCAGTTGCCGAAAATATCCAACCACCAAAAACATTGTTTAATAGCGGCTGGTATACCGTCACACCTGCTCAACCTGGCATTGCCAATAAAAGGAAGCAAAATAATGACACATGATTTTAGTGAAGAGATTACCGGGGATCGAGAATCGAAAAATTACCAGAACCAACAGGGTAATACTTGGCGGCAATATTTCAGCTTCAACACCGATCATAAGGTGATTGGAATTCAGTACATGGTGATGACCTTCATTTTCTTCCTGATTGGCGGGCTGTTGGCGATGCTCATTCGGGCTGAATTGCTCACCCCAGAATCAAATCTGGTCGATCGCCCGCTTTATAACGGTTTGTTCACCATGCACGGGACAATCATGATTTTCCTGTGGATTATTCCCTTTAATGCAGGGCTTTCTAACTACTTAGTGCCGCTAATGATTGGAGCGCGGGATATGGCTTTTCCCTTGCTCAACGCCATCTCTTTTTGGATTTTGCCACCCGCAGGTCTTTTACTACTATCTAGTTTCTTCCTCCCAAACGGCACTGCACAATCTGGCTGGTGGTCTTATCCGCCAATTAGTCTGCAAATTCCAGGTGGTGAACTGATTAACGGTGAATTTATTTGGATAGTCAGCCTAGTTTTAATCGGCATTTCTTCCATCATGGGCGCTGTCAACTTCATGACAACCATCTTTTGGATGCGGGCCCCAGGGATGACATTTTTTCGGATGCCTGTGTTTGTTTGGTCGGTTCTCAGTGCCCAGTTATTGCAACTGATTAATTTACCTGCATTGACAGGTGCATTGATCTTGCTGTTGCTTGACCTCTCCTTCGGTACACAATTTTTTAAACCGGATGGGAATGGCGATCCGATCATTTATCAACATTTATTCTGGTTTTACTCTCACCCAGCAGTTTATATCATGGCACTACCAGCCTTCGGTATTTTTGCTGAGGTTCTGCCTGCATTTTCTCGCAATCCCCTATTTGGTTATCGGTCAGTTGCGATCGCCACCTTGGGTATTGCTGCGATCAGCATTTTCGTTTGGGCACATCACATGTTCACCAGTGCTACCCCTGGTTGGATGCGGATGACCTTCATGGCTACCTCAATGTTAGTTGCCATACCCACGGGTATTAAAGCCTTCGCTTGGACTGCCACCATCTGGAGAAGCAAGCTACATCTAGAGACACCAATGCTGTTTGCGATGGGAGGTGCAGCCATGTTTATTTTTGGCGGTGTTACTGGTGTAATGCTTGCTGCCACGCCCTTTGATATCCACGTTAATAATACTTACTTTGTTGTGGGACACTTCCACTACATCGTTTTTAACACGATTACAATGGCAATCTTCGCGGCAATTTACTACTGGTTTCCCAAAATAACTGGAAGAATGTATGCTGAGGGTTGGGGCAAATTGCATTTTTGGCTAACCTTTATACCTGCCAATATCACCTTCTTCTCCATGCACCCATTAGGTTTACAAGGGATGCTACGCCGAGTTTCTTCCTACGACCCACAGTATCAAGGATGGAACGTCATTGCTAGTTTGGCTTCATTTTTACTAGGAGCATCCACCCTGCCTTTTATTGCTAACATAGTAGGCTCTTGGCTTTACGGGCCGCGTGCAGTTGAAAATCCTTGGCACGCTAGTGGATTGGAATGGACAACCTCTTCACCACCTCCGCGAGATAACTTTGAAGAGATTCCAATTGTCACAAGACCTCCTTATGACTACGGCAATCCAAAGTACTCAGTAATAGAAAATTCTAATAATGGTGAGTCTCTCTAGGGACTAGAGACTGGAGACTGAGAAATAGTTATCAATTCTTCAATCTCTAATCCCAATGCCCAATGCCCAATGCCCAATTCCCCAATTGAATTATGCAACGTCGCACTATTCATATAGATGAAAGTCCAATCCGTTTTGATTTATGGCGGCGACGCTTACCAAATTGGTTACAGCGCTTCTTACCAAGTGGTGGCGGTAGCCATGAAGATCATCATGGAAAAGGAATGTTCGGATTTACCGTGTTCCTGCTATCAGAAAGCATCATCTTTTTGAGTTTTATCTTTACTTATGTTGCTCTACGACTGACTAATAAAAATTGGCTGCCACCCGGTATTTCGGGTCCAGAATTGTCTACAATTGTGGTTATTAATACGGTAGTATTACTTTCTAGTAGCTTTGTCATTCAACCAGCAGAAAATGCCCTCAAGCGTAATCAACTCACGAAATTTCGTTGGCTATGGTTAATAACGATCGCAATGGGAAGTTACTTCTTAGTTGGTCTGTTAATTGAGTGGAAAAGTCTCGATTTCAAGATTACTACAGGGTTAGTTGGTTCGACATTTTACTTACTAACAGGCTTCCACGGTCTACACGTCCTGGCTGGTGTTGTGCTTCAGATAATTATGCTGATTCGTTCATTCATTCCAGGCAACTATAATAAAACTCACTTCGGGACAAGTGCGACTACTCTTTTTTGGCACTTTGTTGATGTAGTTTGGGTCTTTCTTTTCTCGCTTCTCTACCTTTGGCGGGCATAAAAAATTCAGAAATTCCAGTATTTTAAGGAGTAATGTGATGAATCTATTCTTGCAAGAAATACCAGCCTCAGAACGTACCATAAAAACAAATCAAGAAACTCCAGCACCAGTCCAAGATCCATTAATTGCACGCGGATTACAAAAAGAGCAATACGCTGGCATTATTGGGCTAGCGATCGCTCTGATTGCTGCTGTCGGATTTTTTAGTCAAAGAGTTGAATATGCTATTGCATTTGCTGTGTTCCTCAGTGCTATTTTGATAGCTTTGTTTTTATTCATCTAGTAAAGCTTTTATTATCTGATTTAACAAGATTTGCGAGGGATTTTATGAACAGCCCAGTTTATCAAACTGTGATTGTCGGCGGTGGTTTTGCAGGGCTATTTACAGCCTTACATTTAGCTCACGAACATTATCCTCGTTCTGTTATCTTGATTGATAAAGACGAGCGCTTTTGCTTTAAGCCGCTATTATATGAATATTTCGATGGTGAAATGGATACCTTTCAGGTAGTCCCACGTTTTTCAGAACTACTTAAAGGTAGTGGAGTCATCTTTGTGCAAGATACAGTGCAATCGATAGACTTGCATCAACGGGAAGTTAAATTAACTTCGGGAAACTCTTACAATTACAGCAATTTAGTATTAGCCTTGGGCAGCGTTACTGGCTATCATCAAGTTGAAGGTGCGAATGTTAATGCCTTTCCTTTCTGGACGCAAGCAGATGCGATCGCTCTTGAGCGACATTTACGTGACTGTTTGCACAAAGCCGTCCAAACTGAAGATTTAGAACAACGCCGAAAACTATTAACAGTAGTCATCGTTGGTGGTGGTGCAAGTGGTGTGGAAATGGCAGCAACTATAGCTGATTTTCTCCCACATTGGTATAGCGCTTTGGGAGGAAATTCAAGTGAAATTCGTGTAGTACTACTCAATCATGGTAAAGAAATCCTTGATGGCGATATAAATAACCCATTGCGTGAAATTGCCGAACGGGAATTGAATAAACGTGCTGTGCCAATAGAGATGATTGTGGAAGCAGAAGCTACTGCTATTGGTTCCACCTCAATTCAATATAAGCGTAACGATCAAATTGAGACGTTAGCCACCCATACTACAGTTTGGACTGCTGGCACTTCTACCCATCCACTGATTAAAGATTTGCCAATTCCTAAAGAACATCGAGATCGTCGCGATCGCCCTTTAGTTACTCCCACCTTACAATTACTCGATTTCCCAGAAGTGTTTGTCGGTGGTGATTGTGCAGCAGTTCAGGATAATTCGCTACCGCCTACGGCTCAAGTGGCTTATCAGCAAGGAGCCAATATTGCTCACAATTTGAAAGCGATCGCTCTAGGAGAAGAACTCAAACCTGTTAAGGTTAACATCCGGGGAACCCTTTTGAAATTGGGGATAAATGATGCTGCTGCTAACCTTTTCAATGTTTTTGAAGTTGCAGGCGAATCTGGGCATTTAATCCGTCAAGGCACTTATTTAACGCTATTGCCAACACCAATTCACGACTTTAAAGCAACAACGGAATGGGTGGATGAAGAGATTTTCCATCACCACCTTGACCCTCATGATGTCGGTAAAAAAGTCGTGCAAGCGGCGGAAATAGTCGGCGCAGGAGTTGTAGGTATTCTAGCTGCGAGAAAATTACTGAAAATGTTGGGAGATGAGGATAAAAAAGAATAACAAGCACATTAGTAATTTGGTATAAATAAAGCAAATTATGTTACGAAACGTAAATAGTCTTAAAGTCTTTACTAATGAACAATGACAAAGGACAAATGACAGCCCTTATCAGTTAGCTTTAATTGCGCCAAGTTACTTAATAGTGAAAATACTACAAATTAATACTCCTGTGAGTACAAAAATATGCTATCAAAGTCATAGCATTTAAATATCTAATGTGAAGAATCATTTCTAGAACTGCTTACTTGGCAATTCACAGAGATAATTTTTTTACTTTGATACTGTGGATGCCCAAATATTTGAATATGTTTGTTAGTACTAAAATAAATCTCTCGTGTTTACCTGCTTTTACTAAGTCGAAGATATATAGTGCGATATTCGGTTTGATATTATCAGCATCCCTACCTGGTGTTGCAGGGGCAGAAACTGTGATGCAAAAAGTAGCGCGGACAGGAGTATTAACGGCAGGTACAAGTAGAGATGCTTTACCCTTTGCATATTCTGATAGTCAAGGAAAATTGATTGGTTATTCTGTGGATATGCTGACTTTGATCCAGAAGCAGTTAGAAAAAGAATTAGGTAAGAAAATTCAACTTAAATTAGTTGGAGTTACCCCAGCAGAAAGAATTCCTAAGATAATTAACCGACAAGTTGATATTATCTGTGATGCTAGTAGTTTTACTTGGGAGCGAGATAAAAAGGTTGATTTTTCAATCAGCTATGGTGTCACAGGTACGCAAATTTTAATTAAGAAGGACAGCAATTTAGGTTCGCCTGAATCTCTCATTAACAAGCGTGTGGGTGTGCTGGCTGGAACTACCAACGAACAAGCCATCAAGCAGATACAACCCCAAGCCAAACTTGTATATTTTAAGGCTAGAGCAGAAGGATTTGCGGCTTTGGAACAGGGTAAAATTGACGCTTTTGCATCCGATAGCATTCTTTTAGAGGGATGGTTACAAACAGCAAAAAATCAAGATAGTTTTGCGATCGCACCTCCTCGTCCCTATTCACGAGAAGGAATTGCTTGTATGGTTCCTGAGAATAACTCTAAATTCCTCGATTCAGTTAACTATTCCCTCGTCAAGTTTATGCAAGGATTTGTCAACGATAACCCCAAATATGTTGCAATTTTTGACCGTTGGTTTGGTTCTCAAGGTGTTGTATTTCTAAATCGAGACTTACGTGATTTAGCTGTGGAAACCATGCAATTGATGATAGAGTTTCACGAAGATATTCCCCAGAAAGATTTGTAGGTTGTAGTTAAGCTAACGCGCCTACATACAGCAGTTTTCTTTTGCATGAGGCACAAAGTCACTGGTTTTGAGGCAGGAGGGAGAAGAATAATTTGATTTGTGAATCCTTGGTTCCTTACCTCATTTAGTTGCAAAGTGATGTATTGCAATATTTTCCGTGTAGACCGTCATTTGTCATTTGTCATTTGTGTTTACCAAGGACAAAGGAAAATTGACAAAGGATAACCTCACCAGTTGATGTGCAATCTTATTTGCGTAACAGCTTAGTATTGATGGTGAAGAAATTTGAGAGGATATTAGACCTCTGGCAAAACTCTTTTATTGTTATGAATCCAATGTCACCGTTTTAACTGGTAAGGTAATGACAAACTCTGTCCCTTGACCCAGTACAGAAGTGCAGGTCAGATTACCACCGTGAGTTTCTTCGACAATTTGCCGAGCGATCGCCAACCCTAACCCAGTCCCTTTACCAACAATTTTTGTAGTAAATAAATGGTCAAATATTTTTTCTTTAACTTGTTCACTCATTCCCTTACCATTATCAGCGATGGCAATTTTAACTAGATGATTCTCGACTGAGGTTGTAATTATAATTTGGTTAGGAGTTTCTTGAATCTCTGCTAAACTCCGCCCAATAGTTGACTCATCCAAGGCATCAATCGCATTTGCCAAAATATTCATAAACACCTGATTTAGCTGCCCTGGGAAACATTCAATTTGAGGTAAATTACCGTAGTTTGTGACAACTTCAATAGCAGGGCGTAGTTCATTAGCCTTTAGACGATGTTTCAAAATTAAAATTGTGCTATCAATGCCTTGGTGGATATTGAAAAACACTTTGTAGTCTTGATCCGCACGAGAGAAAGTTCTTAAACTGGTGCTGATTTTTTTTAATCTGTCACAGGCCATAGACATTGAATCAATCATCTTGGGCAAGTCTTCTAAGGTATAATCTAATTCAATTTCGACCGCATGATCTTTGATTTTATCGTTCTTGTTGAGTGAAGTTTCTTGATAGAGTTTCAAGTGTTCGATAATATCAGCAATAGTAGGTTTAGCTTGTTTGAGACTGGCAGCAATAAAACCCAGGGGATTATTCATTTCGTGAGCGACACCAGCAACTAAGTTACCCAGCGCAGACATCTTTTCACTTTGGACTATTTGTAATTGGGCGTTTTGTAGCTCGTTTAGCGCTTGTTGCAAATCAAGTGATTTTTGCTGTAGAGTAAGTTCTGCCTGTTTGCGATCGCTAATATCTCGCATCACAATTACTGCACCAAGTTTGTTGCCTAAAGAATCGACGATCACTTGTCCGCTTGCTAACAAAATTCTCTTAGAACCATGCTTCGGCGCAATTACCATTTCTGCATTTTCAACTATTTCCCCTTGCAAGGCGCGAAACAAAGGAATTTCTGTTGTTGATAGAGGTGTTTGACCATCAGCTTGATAGAGATCGAAGTGTTGTGCCCATTGCTCTGGTGGTAATAATTCTATCGGTATGCCATGAAACTCACGAGTTGCGTTATTGAATAGGATCAACTTGCCATTAGGGTCACAAACAACAATCCCATCTGTAATATTTTGAATAATGGCATTCAAGAACTCTCGTTCTTTGGCTAGAGATGCTTCGGCCTGTTTGCGTAAGCGAAGCTCGTCGTAGACATCGCTAATATCAATTACCACCCCATCCCATAAGATTGCACCATCGGCTTGTCGCTCTGGCCGAGCCGCAGATTGAATCCATTTTACGGTTCCTGAAGGTAGGATAATGCGCCATTCTTGCTCAAATGGTGTCAGAGTTTGGGCAGAGTAAGCGATCGCTTTTGCAATAGCTGGTTGATCGTCAGGATGATTCATATCGTAAAGGCTGTGTATCCCTGCCATCACTAACTCTGGCTCTAATCCATACAAGTCAAAACAGCCAGAGCTAACGTAAGGTGTTGAAGTTGAACCGTCGGCTGCCAAACGGAATTGGTACACCATCCCAGGAATATTATTCGCCAAATTTTGGAAGCGGATTTCACTAGCCTGTAATTTTGCTAGAGATTGCGTCAACTGTTGAGCATAGTTTTGGGAATTTCGATAAAGTCGGGCATTCACTAGAGAAATTGCCGCTTGAGCGCAAAGCAAGTTTAGCAGTTCGACGCGATCGCTTGTAAAGGCTCCGGCTGCTAGGTTATTTTCCAGATACAATATGCCCAGCAACTTCCCCTGATGTAATATTGGGCTGCACAAGATGCTTTTGGGCTGCTGTTGCTGAATATAAGGATCGTTGATGAATTGAGGATGCACTGTGGCATCAATAATTACTGTTGGTTTTAAGCTACGTTTGACGGTATTAATTAAGCCAACTGGCACATCCTGAGAGTCTTCAATGGGTTGTGGATTCAGCAATCTTGGGTAAAAATCAACATGAGTAATTCCCTTCTTGTTCTCTACAGATACGATACTAAGAGAAAGCTGTGCTAACGCCTGAATTAGCAAACGCCCTGATTCTAAAAGCATGAATACACACTTATCTGCTCCAGCATTTTCAATGACGATATGCAGCAATACTGAAAGCAGTTTTTCCAGTTCGATTTCGCCAGATAGGGTTTGGGAAGCTTTGAGAATGGTAGCTAAATCTAGAGCAACAGAAATGCTGGTACTACTGGAATTGGCAGAACTGGTGGAGGTAACACTCCCCAAGGCAAAGATAGTTTCGTTAGTTGAGAGAGGAGAAGGACTTTGCTGAAGAATGGGGGCGAGTAATTGGGGATAACGTTTTTCTAGATCGACGACTTTGGCTTTCGCACCCCAACGAGCATAACCATAGTAGGCTTGAGTCATGTATGACTGAGCAATCTGCTCTTTGCCCCAGTCGAGGTAAAATTTGGCGGCTAATTCATTGGCTAGTGCTTCTTCTTGAATATAGCCTTGTTCTTTGGCTCCAATGATGGCGCGATCGTAATATTCAATTGCTTCTGCCCGATTGCCCAAGACTCGATACCGCTCGGCTTCCACCAAATCAAATTTGTGGCGAAAATTCATTGGTGCATGGGTAGCCCAGTAGTTAAGTTTTTCTTGATTAGCAGTAATGTATTCTTTCATTTGCTGCTGTTCTAAGGCTGAGAGTTGCTCAAACCATGCTAGTTGGGCTAAAGAATCATAGAAATGAAAGATGGGTACATATAAAAAAGCAATGATCGCATCTAAATATTGTCTCGCTTGCCTAGCCTGTTCTACGGCTTGTTCAAACTCGGAAAACAGATACGATACAACCAGTTTGCTAATCCACAGCAATGCTAATCCGGTGCGATCGCCTGCTGCTTCATGTAATGGAAGTTGATGCTGTTCATTGTAGGCTGTACCGCTCAACACCACAACGTCATCCGCATCTCCCATTAAATTCAGCAAAATTTGTCGAATCAATTGGGAATAGTTCAGAGCTAGATTTTGCTTGAGATGCTTGAGCGCTTCACAATAACCAGCAACTTCCGGCTCTAGCTGTGTTAAATTCTGTCCTGCAAAATAGGAGTAAAAACTGTAGTTATACGCAGAGTAACCCGCGAAAGCCAAATCGCCTACATCTAAACAACTACAATAGGCAGTTTGCAAGGGTTGTAATAACTCCTGCAGGTGCATTTTCCAATGCCTTGTGTACACACAGACTAATAATAAAGTTTTCCCTTTCAATTCGGAATTTTGATAACGCGATCGCAGGTCGAGGGCTAACTGACCGAATTCATAACCTAATTCGACGTTTTTGAATACACCACACATCAATATTCCATAAGAGACATAGCTAAAGGTCGAGGTTGATTCATTACCATAGACGACAGATAAATAAACCTTTTTTAAAATCACCAGTAAATACAACTGTGGCTGGGACAGATAAGCGCAGGGTGCTACTGATGTCAAAATTCGAGCTGCTGCCAGGATGTTTTCATCCTTTGCATCGCTGAGGTTGAGCAACTCGGCAGGGAATCGCTCTCCAATTACATCTAAGACGGTACGCAAGGCCACTGCCACATCTTCCTGGGTAGGCTCTGTGGGTAGTTCCACTCCCAATTGCTTCAAAATGGTAAGTGCTGCTGCGATCGCTTCGGCAAAATGACCCTGAGCAGTGAATACCTCAATTTTTACCTCATAGACGCTGATTTTATCTAATGGAGTTTTGGCATGATTTAGGACAAGATGAGCATTGGCCGCCATCTCCTCTAAATCACCGCTCAGATAGGCAGCTTCTGTGGCAACTTGATGGAGTGCTAGGGTTAACTCATACTGATGCTGCCAACTGTTTTGGGCGAGTAACCCAATGCCCACCTGGGCATATTTGCAGGCAGCAGTGTAGGCGATCGCTGCCTTGGCCTTGCGGCTTGCAATCAGGTTAAATTGCGCTAATGCTTGACGTTCTGCGGGTTGGGCAATCAATTCAGCCGCAACGTTAAGTTGACCGACAATTTCAAAAATTCGTTCTTCCCAGTTGCTTTCGGGGGTATTACTCAGGAGTAACTGGCCAATTTTTAGATGAGTTGCCTGTTTTTGCTCCTCTGGGATGAGAGAATATGCCGCTTGTTGGACGCGATCGTGCAGAAATGTGTAAACACAGGAACCAGAATCCAGAATCCCCAAGTCAGAAGAATCTGTTATTGCTTCTGACTCTTGATAAAACTTATAGACATCACAATGTGGTAAAACTAACCCTTCTTGCAACGCTTTCCACAAAACTTCTGCCGTTTGGGTTGGAGACTGTTCAAAAACGATCGCCAATGTCGCCAAATCAAATTGATTACCGATACAGGCTGCCAATTTCAGAACTTCCTGAGTTTCGAGTGGCAACTTTTGTAGTTGAATTGCCATAAACTCAACGACATCATCCGTTAAAGAAAGCGATGTCTGAAGACAAGCTGCCGTGTGTCTGGGTACTTGCGCCAAATCACACTGCCACAAACCTGTATCCCAATCAAAGGTAATTCGTCCATCTTCATGTAATGCCTTGAGAAACTGGGTTGTAAAAAACGGATTACCTTTGGCTTTTTGATAAACTAGCTCGGTTAACGGCAGGGCAACTTCTGTTGAATAACTCAATGTATCGGCAATCAAACGATTCACATCTGTTTGACTCAAAGGAGCTAATGTAATGGTGCTGACGGTGACTCCCTTCTCAATCTCTTCCAGGGCTACCATTAACGGATGAGCCGCAAACACTTCATTATCACGGTATGCGCCAATAATTAACAGATAACCCTTTAAGGTTTCACCCATTAACAGCCTCATCAAATTCAGAGATGCCAAATCTGCCCAATGCAAATCGTCGAGGAACACTACTAACGGATGCTCTCTTGTAGCGAATACCTGAATAAATTTCACAAACAGCAGATTGAAGCGGTTTTGTGCAGCACTACCTGATAATTCTGGTACTGGCGGTTGCGTGCCAATAATCCGTTCTAATTCTGGAATCACTTCAATGATCACCTGTCCACTCTCAGAGATTGCGGACAGAATTTTGTTTCGCCACTGTTCCAACTGGGTGTCGCTTTCGGTGAGCAACTGTCCCATCAAATCCCGGAAAGCTTGTACAAAAGCAGACAGGGGAATATTGCGGTTGAACTGGTCATATTTCCCTTTGATGAAGTAGCCGTTCCAGCGAACGATCACCTTATGCACTTCATTCACCACGGCAGTTTTACCGATACCAGAGAATCCAGCCACCAGCATCAGTTCCACTGCACCATTGGCAACCCGCCCAAATACCTCCAGTAAACTTTCTATTTCCTGCTCCCGTCCGTAGAGTTTTTCAGGGATGAGAAAGCGATCGCTGATATCGTGCTGTCCTAAATCAAACCATGTGTGTTTACCCGTTTTTCGCCATTGTTCTAAGCAAAATACTAAGTCATATTTGAGTCCCGTAGCACTCTGGTAGCGGTCTTCGGCATTCTTTGCCATCAGCTTGCAAATGATCTCTCCCAACATCAAGGGGATTTCCGGGTTGAGATTACAGATAGAGTCAGGCTGTTTGGCGATATGACAATGTAACAACTCCATCGGATCGTGAGATGTAAAAGGCAGTTGTCCACTCAGTAGTTCAAAGAAAGTTACACCCAATGAATAAAAGTCGCTGCGGTAGTCAATGCCTCGGTTCATCCGTCCAGTTTGCTCTGGCGATAAATACGCTAGGGTTCCCTCCAGTCCGTTGGGACTTTGGATTTCTTGAGTTTCTCGTGGTAGCAGCGAGGCAATACTGAAGTCAATTAGCTTAATTGTTCTGGTGTCAGGATGAATCAGGATATTAGCTGGCTTGACATCTTTGTGAATGACGCGCTGTTGATGCAACTGGTGTAAAGTCTCTATCAGTTGCAAGGCAATGGGTAGGAATTCCTCTAAGCTCAGTGGTTGTCTTTGGGTAAATTGTCGCAAGGAGATGCCACCAAAGTCTTCCATAACTAGGGCATAGCCATTGTGATGGGGTTCTAGGCTGTAAGGTTTAATGATGCTGGGAATATTTAGGTTTTTAGCGATCGCATATTGGTTACGAAACTGGACTAATTCGCTAAAACTTGGATATTCTCGTTTTAAGAGCTTGATGACGACTGGTTGGCGTTGGCGAAGCCCACCGAAGGTATCGCATTCTCGTATTGCCCGATACACTTGAGTCCGAGAACCAGAATAAAGTTGCTCTATAATTTGGTAGCCAGCGATCCTTACAGTTCCATCAACTTTTGCACTCATAAATTTTTACCAGAATTCCTTGTCTAACGCTAGAATTCCCCAGACAGCATCTTCCTTAAATTATATTTTACATCAGTATCAAAAAGAACCATACTTTATTGGGTATTGGGTATTGGGCATTAGGATAAGTTTTTTATACTCATGAAGAAGTCTTTATTTTAAATAAGGGGCTGCATCCGCAGCAAAGCTGGTAAATCCAGAGAGGTGAGGTGTTGATAAGCTCGATCTATAAAACGCTTGCCCCTAAGAAAACCTGTATTAGCTCCGGGACAAATGTACCTGAGAGTTTCTGGTGTAAAATGTTCTAATAATAACTGAACACTGTTGATTTGTCGTGGCCAGTGAAAGGTTTTAGTTATCCGTAATGGTACTGCATCGCCCTTCTGATTAGGAACCAAATGGCGACCAGAAAACAATATACCTCCAAGCTTACTGTAGTATAGGCACGATGATCCGGGAGAATGACCTGGTGTCCAAATAATTTTGACTGCCGCATCAAGAGTAAATTGTTGACTAAAGGTAGTTACGGGTAAGCCTGGTAATAAATAAGCTTCTTGTTCTTGCATCAAAACTTCGCAATCCAAGGCTTTCTGAATTTCAGCAGTTTTGCCTATAGCACCTCGATGGGTGATAAATAACCAACGCACGCCTCCATGCGCCGCCAAAAAGTCTTGATTTGTTTGGTCTAGGGCAGGGCAATCTATGAGGATATTGCCTTCATTTCTTACAATAAAATAAGAGGTTCCCCCTAATGTGTCCCGATTGGGTGGGAAAGCAAAAATGCTATCTTGTGCGAAGTCCGATTGCAAGGAACTTCCGCTAGGAATTTCTTGAGGAAAGACAGCCCGTGGTGGCTTAGTTGTATGACTTGGCTGTTGAGGTAAAGGGCACATAATCAAAGAACCGGAACTGAGGAGTTGTGGACAATCTGGTTACAGTGTAGAAATTCTGAAGAATTGAACTATAACCATCTGAAAAAATTGGGATTTGAAGTCTGCCTCGTAGTTAATGCTATGGTGCTGAAGCTACTAGGTAGGGCGTTTTGTCAAAATTACTGAAGATAACATGGCATTTTGGTTTCTGTTTATCCTCCTACTGGGGCTAGCTACTTATCTAATGGTGCAGCACAGTGTCGCTCACATCACTCGAACGCCAGTATGGTTGTTGTGGCTGGTTTTAATGACACCAGCATTGTTGTTAAGTGGATGGACACTGATATATGGGGCGAAACAACCTCCACCACCAGGGCTGATTGTTTCGTCGTTATTTGTCTGCACAGTGTTGTACTGGATATTGTTTCTAGGGGGGCGGCGAGTGCCAAGAGATACACAAACCGAAGTTCCAGCCCAAGCCTCAGAATCACAGCCAATTATCCAGCCTACCCCAGAACCACTAGTGCGTCCCATTGAGCCAACAGAAGAAACTCAACTGCGAAATTGTTTTCCTTGGTCTGTATATTACGTTCAAAATATTGAGTATCGACCACAAGCCGTAATTTGCCGGGGTCAGTTACGAACTAAAGCCAGCAACGCTTACCAGCAGATTAAGACTAATATTGAAGCACAATTTGGCGATCGCTTCGTGTTGATCTTTCAAGAAGGTTTAAATGACAAACCTTTCTTTGTGCTGGTTCCTAATATTCAGGCTGCTAAAGAGAGAAATACACCCCGACGCGACCAAGAACGCTTAACTCGACCAGGATTAGCACTTCTACTACTAGTAGCGACTTTGATAACTACTACCTTGGTGGGAGTGGAAATTGCTGGTACTTCTCTTCCGCCTCTATGGGAAATTGGTTCTTTGTTCAAAGTTCTATCTAACCGAGATGTCCTATTCAAAGGATTACCTTATGCTTTAGGGTTAATGACTATTTTGGGTATTCACGAACTTGGGCATTATTTAACGGCTAAATTCTACAAAATTCGCTCGACATTGCCTTACTTTATTCCAATGCCCTTCTTTTTGGGAACTTTTGGTGCATTTATTCAGATGCGTAGTCCCATTCCCAACCGTAAAGCATTATTTGACATTAGTATCGCTGGGCCGCTTGCAGGCTTTGTTGTTACCTTGCCATTATTAATATGGGGCTTGGCTCATTCTGAGGTGGTTCCCCTGATTGAAGAAAAAGCCCGATTTTTGAATCCTGATGCTCTTAATCCCAAATATTCCATCTTACTAGCGTTATTATCGAAGCTAGCCTTGGGAAGTCAGTTAACAGCAAAATCAGCCCTTGATTTGCATCCAGTTGCAGTAGCTGGTTTTATCGGACTAATTGTGACGGCGTTAAATTTAATGCCTGTGGGACAACTTGATGGAGGTCACATTGTCCATGCAATGTTTGGACAACGAGTTGCGATTATGATTGGTCAAGTGGCTCGCCTTCTCTTGCTATTACTTTCGTTAATTCGGGAAGAATTTTTGATGTGGGCAATTATCTTATTATTTATGCCGTTGATTGATGAGCCTGCACTGAATGATGTCACTGAATTGGATAACAAACGTGATATTTGGGGATTACTGGCAATGGCTTTGTTGATTGTAATTATTTTGCCATTACCGCAAGCGATCGCTAACTTTTTGCAAATTTAAAAAGTATCAACGCAGCCATAAAAATCTAGATATATTTTTCCCAACTATGGAATTAGCCATAGCTTGGTATTTTTTATTGAAACAGAATTCAGAATTTAGAATTCAGAAGTCAGGATTCAGAATTCAGAATGAATTATAGACATCTCTAAAAACTAATTATGCTTTATCCATAACCATTGTAGAGACGTAGCACTGCTACGTCTCTACAATCTTTTTCAGAAGTTTAAGACCCACGAAATTTTCAATTTGCTAGTCTTCAATCAGTAGAAGATTCAGACTAGTCACTGATTTATTCTGACTCCTGAATTCTTCTTCACTAATTTCAATGTTCAATGTTAACTGGTTTTTTCTAGAATCCCATGTTTCAATATGGAATCAACAAATGATAAATAAGGAACTATGCCGCAGAAAGCAGCAGCTTTAAAGTTTGTGATTTTACTTGGTTTTGTTAGCCTTTGTGCTGATGCAACTTATGAAGGCGCACGTAGTATTACGGGAGCTTATCTGCAAGTTTTAGGAGCTAGCGGTACTGTGGTAGGTCTGGTAGCTGGGTTTGGAGAATTGATTGGTCATAGCTTACGCCTAGCGATCGGTTATCTTAGTGACCAGACACGCAAATATTGGGGAATCACAACTTTAGGTTACATTTTGAACACCGCAGTTGTGCCATTTTTAGCCTTAGCCGGGAGATGGGAAGTTGCCGCAGGTTTGATGATGGCTGAACGCACTGGCAAAGCAATTCGTACTCCGCCACGTGATGCCCTACTTTCTCACGGTGCGAGTCAAATCGGTAGAGGTTTTGGCTTTGGATTACATGAGGCAATGGATCAAACTGGTGCAGTTATGGGGCCTTTGGCTGTAGCTGCAATGGTTTATTTCCAAGGAGAGTATCGCAATGCTTTTACCATTTTGATCGTACCTGCCGTTTTGGGATTGCTTGTGTTGATTGTTCTACAATTTATTTATCCAAATCCCAGTGATTTTGAAGTAGAAACAGAGATAAATCAAGAAGAAAAATTGCCGCGAATATTTTGGATTTATCTAGGTGCGGTAGCGATTATTGCTGCCGGATATGCCGATTTTCCCCTCATTGCTTTTCATTTCCAAAAGCAGGATATCGCTTCTGGACAAACAATTCCTCTGTTTTATGCTGTAGCGATGGGAGTGGATGCGATCGCAGCGCTAATATTTGGATATCTATTTGACCGGACTGGTATTTCTATTCTGATAGTTGCAGCTTTCGTTTCATCCTTATTTGCCCCATTGGTGTTTTTAGGAAATACCCAACTTGCTCTTTTGGGAATAGCATTTTGGGGTATAGGGATGGGAGCGCAAGAATCAATTTTGAAAGCTGCGATCGCTGGGATGGTTCCAAAAAATAAGCGCGCTACAGCTTATGGAATTTTTAGTACTGGCTATGGTTTATCTTGGTTTTTAGGTAGCGCTTTAATGGGCATTTTATACGATCGATCAATTACTGCCCTAATTGTATTTTCATCCACAACTCAACTGTTAGCAATTCCTTTTTTTGTTTGGGTGAAATTACACGTTAATACCTCAAGCAGTTTGCCAGAAGCAATTCCTAGCCAGGACACAGTTTAACTAAACCCTGATTTCTAGGTAGGGGCAATTCATGAATTGCCCCTGAGCGCGTATAGTCTTGCGTTAGTCCTAAATACGGAAAATACGCTACAACTAACTCGATACTGAATTAGCCGCCTCGGAAGCTTTCGCAGCAGGTGGAAAACCACCCATACGAATCTCAGAAGTGAAGGAAGTAATGCTAAATCCACCAAAACTCTTGAGGACATTTACCCGCATTCGCAAATTGGGGCTAGCAAACCACAGGCGCTCCTCTGACCAGATGTTTTCATCTTCTATAGTTAGGATTAAAGCACCGTCACTGTCAAATTTGTAGTGTCCAGCAACTGGAGTTTTCTCAGCATCAACTATTTCCCGCAGTAACTTGCCTTCAGACGGATTATCTGCATCGGGTACTGAAACTAACACAGTTGAACCACTATGTTTTGTTTGCTCCTTTTCCATTGTGCCATTCCAGTTAATTTTGATAGCACAGGAGGCGGAACTAGGATTAATTTCGTACTGTTGACACAGTTTGGTCGCTTCTGGATGATCTACTGCCAGCGTCTCAATGATAATGTCTGACTTGCTATGTTCAGATTCATTCAAAGCCAAATGTTGACTAGTCCGATGAGAAAACCATTTACCAGCACTTAACTGAAAAAACTCTTCAATATTCATGAATGAAATTACCCTGCATCAAAATGCTAAAATTCCCACTTAATTATTAAAAGGTAGCAGGAGGATATAATATTATTAAGCTTGATTGCCTATTTCCTCAAGCTTCTTGAGGCCAATTCTGGCTGCCTCAGCAACGTTGAAATGATTGTCTTTTTCTAAGTATTTTAAAGCTGAGACACTCTTGGGAGTGGGAAGATTACCCAAAGCTTCTGCCAAACGTTGTCTGACTAACCAATCATCTGATTGGGCAAAGCGTAGAATCTGATCGACAGACTCAATATCTTTAATTTCTCCGAGCGCAGAAATTGCAGCTTGTTGCAACACTACTTCTTTGCTATCCAATGCCTGAAGAAGAAGTTGACGGGCACGGGGGTCTTTAATGTTACCAAGAGAAACGGCTGCACTAAAGCGTACTAGCCAATCAGTATCTTCATAAAACGCCCGTGAAAGCACTTCAAAAGCTCTGGCATCGCCCAAATATCCTAAAGCACCAGCAGCATCAGCGCGGATGCCATAATCGGGGTCATTTTCGAGAATTCTGACCAAAATTGAATAACATTCTGGCGTTGGCTTGATTCCAAGGGCAAATATTGCCATCGATCGCAGTTGCAAAGATTCGTCGTCTAGTACCTTTTTAATTAAAGGGACTGCCTCTTCAGGAGAAACATGACGCAGATTAGCAAGAGCTACCATGCGATCGCGTAAGTTCGGACTTTCTAACTGAGTAGAAATTTCTTGTAAGCTGAGAGCTGTCATGTAGTTCAAAGCATTTTCTTTACTTATCTTAATTTACTCGATCCTTTCATCAGGCTGTCGCCATCGTGAAGTAGGAGTTTGGCGACTTTACAAAATGGCTCAATTATGAATGAAAAATAAATAAATGTTACAAGAGGAGGCAGAGGGCAGGAGGCAGGAGGCAGGAGGAAGAAAATATAATTTTTACAAGAGGGTGCAGGGGGCAGAGGGCAGCAACAAAATTGTAGGTTGGGGAGCCACTTGTTTCTCGCTTGGAACTAGCTGCGAACAAGTCGTAAAAACCGCAAGGGCGCAGTAGCTTTCGAACCTACGCCAGTTTCAGTTTTTAGCCTTAACTGAATGACATTGGTTTTTAATACAGCTTTCCTGCGGAACGCTGACTCACTTTCAAAGCAATTTTAAGAATATCTTTGGCAAGATCCCGCGATTTATTTGACCCGACCATTTGTAGAAGTCTGGTTCAAATTATATATTTAGACTAGGTTTCAGAACGGAGAGGGGGGGATTCGAACCCCCGTTAAGTTTCCCTAAACAGACTTTCCAGGTCTGCGCCTTAAACCACTCGGCCACCTCTCCAGGTGCCACAAGTTACGATCATACTATAGAATCCCAGAAAATGCAAAGATAAAGAAAGATATTCTTAGATTGAATCTGAAAGTCCTAATTCTACAACGCAAATCCAGATGTCTCGTACATACACAATTAAAGTTCGCGATCGCTCCACTGGCAAAACATACACCCTACAAGTGCCAGAAGACCGCTATATCCTGCACACTGGCGAAAAACAAGGTGTGGAACTACCGTTTTCCTGTCGCAACGGGGCTTGCACCGCTTGTGCTGTAAGGGTATTGTCGGGAGAAATTTATCAACCAGAGGCGATCGGATTGTCGCCAGATTTACGTCAGCAAGGTTATGCCCTTTTGTGTGTGAGTTATCCCCGTTCTGACTTGGAAGTAGAGACACAAGACGAAGATGAAGTCTACGAACTCCAGTTTGGACGCTATTTTGCTAAGGGGAAAGTAAAAGCGGGTTTACCGTTAGATGAGGAATAAACAATTGAAGAAGGCAGGAGGCAGGAGGCAGGGGGCAGGAGGCAGGGGGCAGGGAGCAGGAGGCAAGAGGTTCTGCTCAGTAGGCGCAGCAGCGACCATAGGAGAATTTGTGAAGGTTGGGAGTATTGGTAACTGGGTACGAAAAATAACTATTTTGGTTTGTTTATTGCTCTTGGTGAGTTGCCAAAGTAAAAACCAGTTACCAAATAATCAGGCTCAGGTGAAAGTAGCGCGGGTAGTTAGTGGGCAAAGTTTGGAAGTGTTAGGAATGGCTGAACAACCGAATTTGATTTCCCAAGTGCGGTTAGTTGGCGTTGATGCACCAGATTTGCGACAGAGACCTTGGGGAGAAGCAGCAAAAGAACAGTTAGAGAATCTTATTGGTGGTGCAGAAGAATTGGTCGAACTGGAGTTTGATTTAGAAGCAAAAGATAAAATCGGGCGAACTCTAGCTTATGTATGGAAAAATAAGGTGTTATTGAATGAAGAATTAGTTAAACAAGGCAATGCAATGTTTGTTGGGCGATCGCCTAACCACAAATATGACCAACGTTTAGAACGTGCCCAACAATGGGCTAGGCTCATGGGCCAAGGAATCTGGAACCCAGAGAAACCCATGCGCCTCACTCCCGCCGAGTTTCGCCGCCAAAATCTTTAATGAGTGCTGAGTGCTGTTAGCGGTAGCGGGGCGTTTAGCCCGTGCTGAGGGTGAGAGTAGGGAAGTAAGTAAGTGAAGAAGTAATCAATGACAAATGACCAATAACAAATGACAAATATACAAATTTTTCTAGATATTGCTACAGAAGCGGCCTTAGCTGCTGGTGCTATTTTGCAAGGTTACTTGGGTAAGTTAGAAGACGCAATTATTGAAAAAGGTCGCCCTGGTGATTTAGTTACGGCTGCTGATAAAGCTTCAGAAGAGTTGATTTTAGAAATTTTGCGTCGCCATTTTCCCCAGCACTCTATCCTCGCTGAAGAATCAGGCAAATTAGGTAATCAAGAAAATGAATACCTCTGGGCAATAGATCCTTTAGATGGCACAACCAACTACGCCCATCAATACCCGTTTTTTGCAGTTTCCATTGGGCTGTTAATTAATGGCGTTCCAGAAGTGGGTGTAATTTATGACCCCTTCCACAATGAGCTATTTAGTGCGGCTACTGGCTTGGGAGCAACGCGAAACCGTCGTCCTATCAATGTTTCGGCAACATCTGAACTGAGTAAAAGCCTACTAGTAACTGGATTTGCCTACGATCGCCGTGAAACCTCTGATAACAACTACGCAGAATTTAGTCACCTTACCCACCTTACGCAAGGGGTTAGACGTAGCGGTTCAGCATCGCTAGATTTGGCTTATGTTGCCTGTGGGCGTGTCGATGGTTACTGGGAACGAGGGCTTTCTCCTTGGGATATTGCCGCCGGGATAATTTTGCTGCAAGAAGCCGGGGGTAAAGTCACCTCATACAATGGCACTCCTGTCAAAATTGAGTCAGGTAGAATTCTGGCCACAAATGGTTATATTCACGACTCCCTAAGTAACGAACTGTTACAGGTTCCGCCACTATCAGCCTGGGTATAGCACGTGGAGGTGGGGGCTTTCCCTTCGACTTTGGGTAAACTAAAAGGAATCTAACTGCTCCTTTGGTGCAAAAAGTCTATATGTCTTTCAAAATAGATCGTGGATTATTTAAATATGATTTCATAGATCATCACGCAATATTGTGCGTTCCAGTTGATGCGGATGTCAAAGAGATTCGGAAACGCTATCTCCAAATTGCCCGCCGCTTACACCCGGATAGTAGGTTTACTGAAAGTGATGAACAAAAACAGCTAGGAAACGAATTGTTATCAAAGTTGGTTAACCCGGCTTACGAAAAACTTGTTGGCGATCGCACTCGCACGGAATATATTTTAATTTTGTCGCAAATCGGCAAGCGCTTGTTACAAGAGTCTGCTTCGTTAACTCTCACCACCGATTTGGCTAAAGAGTTAGCTAAGTCGCCTAATTTCGATCATGTCTATAAAAGTGCGATCGCTAAACTAGCTCAAAGCCAATATGATTCTTTAGACCAAGTGCAGCAAGTCCTTGCCCAAATTAGTGAGTTGAATTTAGTCTATTTAATGCGGAGTGCAAGCAAAACATCCGCCGCGCCGCCGCCACCTGCTCAACCCAAAGTTCAATCAGTTACACCTCAACCAAGTACACCAAAAAATACACTCCCAGAACCAGCACCAGCACCAGCGCCACCAAAAGAAGACACGGTTGTAGAACAGTATGTTCGTCGCGCTCAATCTTTGATTGACAAAAACCAATTTGCCCAAGCCAAAGTAGAGTTGCAAGATGCCCTGAAGCTAGAACCTAAAAATAGTCGCTGTCATAGCTTGATTGCAATGGTGTATTTGAGGCAAAATCAGCTAAAAATGGCAAAAATCCACTTTGAAAACGCTTTAAAGCTAGATCCCAGTGACGAAATGGCTCTGCAATGGAAACCTAAAATAGATAAGGCATTAGCACAACACCCTAGCGATCATAAGGTGACTTCATCCGCCAATAATGGAGATAAGCAACCAGATAAATCTGGTAGTGGTGGTTTGTTCGGTGGTTTGTTTGGTGGGAAGAAAAAATAATGGTGTATCAACCAGCATCGGGTGCCAGGGATTTATTGCCCTTGGATGTGGAGAAAAAACGCTGGATTGAAGATCGGTTACAGCAGGTGTTTCATCGTTGGGGATATCACAGGATTATCACCTCAACTTTAGAGCGTATGGATACCTTGATGGCAGGGGAAGCAATTCAGCGCCAGATGGTGATTCAACTACAAAATGGCGAAGATGATGAATTAGGGCTACGTCCAGAATTAACAGCATCCATTGCTCGTACTGTTGTCACTCGCATGGCAAATGCAACTTATCCGCAACGGTTGTACTACAACGCCAATGTGTTTCGCCGCACGTGGGAAAGTAGGCATAATCGCCAGCAAGAGTTTTATCAAGCTGGGGTGGAATTGTTAGGTGCTGGCGGATTGCTGGCGAATGCGGAAGTACTGCTGCTAATCGCGGATTGTTTAGCAGCATTAGGTTTGCGACAATGGCACTTAATTTTAGGTGAAGCGGGAATTACGCGATCGCTCCTGAGTGCATTTCCGGCTAA
The DNA here is from genome assembly GCF_014698035.1 of Desmonostoc muscorum FACHB-395. Lineage (GTDB taxonomy): Bacteria > Cyanobacteriota > Cyanobacteriia > Cyanobacteriales > Nostocaceae > Nostoc > Nostoc muscorum_A. The sequence goes on along the minus strand of NZ_JACJSF010000032.1, from coordinate 47,785 downwards.
TTTACAGGATAAAGTTCGCAGTGCGATCGCTCATCTCGACCGCATTACCATAGATACTTTACCCTTGAGTGACAAACTACGCGATCGCGCCAGAATCATGCTGGATTTGCGCGGCCCCAGTGCAGACGTGTTACAAAAAGTTAGTAGTTTGGATCTAGACGAAGAACAGCGAGAGGCAGTGAATAACCTCAAATCCCTAGTAGAATTACTAGAATCAGAGAAAAAATTCCCCTTAATCCTCGATCTCAGCCTGATCCAGACCATAGATTACTACACTGGTATTGTCTTTGAAGTTGTCAACGACACCGAATCTCAAGCCAGAGTTTTAGGGCGTGGTGGTCGCTACGACCAGCTTTTGGGTCTATATCATCCCCAAGGAGAAAATATACCCGGAATTGGTTTTGGACTCAATATCGAAGATTTATACCAAATTTTGTTATCTACTCAACAATTACCGCAAGTAACCCCAGCGAGTAACTGGTTAGTAGTACCAGAGACGGCGAGTGCTAACGCCCCTGCCTTTGCCTACGCGCAAAAACTTAGAGATTCCACCCATTTAGTGCGGGTAGAAATTGATTTAGGGGGAAGGGATGCAGACGCTATTCGCCAATATGCACGCGATCGCAGCATAGCCCAAATTGCTTGGATTAAAGCTGATGGTTCACCCAAAATTGAGTCATTGCGTTAAGTGAGTTGGGAAGAGGACAAGGGGACAAGGAGAATTGGGGACAAGGGGAAAGACTTGTTTCAAGTTCTCACCTCTTGTCCCCTTGTCCCCTTGTCCCCTTGTCCCCCTCGTCCCCTGCTCCCTACTCCCCAGCCTCCCCTGCTAGGCTAGAAATAGCCGATACAGAAAAGAGGGAATCGAGAAAATGCCGCACACAATTGTTACAGAAGTCTGTGAAGGCGTAGCTGACTGCGTAGATGCCTGTCCAGTAGCTTGTATTCATGATGGCCCAGGCAAAAATGCCAAGGGAACAGATTGGTACTGGATTGACTTTGCCACTTGCATCGACTGTGGTATATGTCTCCAAGTTTGCCCAGTAGAAGGGGCGATTCTGGCAGAAGAACGACCGGAGTTGCAAAAAACTCCGTAATAGTCCATAGTCAACAGTCAATAGTTATTTTTTGACTTGACTGTTGACTGAAGAGGCAGGCGAGCAGAGGGAAGTGGGCAGGGGGAAGATACTGGAAATATACTGATACAAGGGTTTCAGAGCAAATAAATTTATTTATTCTCAAAAGTAAAAATATTTATTTTGAGCGGAAAGTGCCACAAGAAATAATACATCCTTGCCTCAAGCCCATAAATTTAATTTATGGGTTTCTCCCACTGCTCCCCACTTTCTGCCCCTTTTACTCTTTTTGACCAATGACAAACTACAAATGACAAATGACAAATGACAAATGACTATTTACTAGATGTTCAGAATGTCCATGCTGGATACATCAAAGATGTAGATATCCTGCAAGGTGTGAATTTCCTGGTTGCCCCAGGAGAATTGGTAACAGTGATTGGCCCCAACGGTGCAGGTAAATCTACTTTGGCAAAAGCAATTTTTGGACTTTTGATCCCCCACACAGGCACAATTACCTTCAAAGGTGAAAATATCGTGGGGCTAAAGTCCAATGAAATTGTTCAACGAGGAATGTGCTATGTACCGCAAATCGCCAATGTTTTCCCCTCTCTCAGTGTTGAAGAGAACTTGGAGATGGGTGCTTTTGTACTTAATGTTCCTCTGAAACCAATTAAAGATAAAATATTTACCATGTTCCCCAAACTGAGCGATCGCCGTCGTCAACGGGCTGGTACTCTCTCTGGAGGAGAACGCCAGATGCTAGCGATGGGTAAAGCTTTAATGTTGGAACCTAGTTTGCTGATTTTGGATGAACCATCTGCTGCTTTATCCCCGATCTTAGTGACACAAGTATTTGAGCAGATTAAACAAATTAATCAGGCGGGAACTGCGATCGTATTAGTAGAACAAAATGCCCGTAAAGCCTTAGAGATGGCTGATCGCGGCTATGTACTGGAGTCTGGGCGCGATGCTATCTCGGGCCTTGGTCAAGAACTGTTGAACGATCCTAAAGTGGGTGAACTATATCTGGGAGCAGGTAAAAGACATTAACCATCTTTAATCACTCTTGCCCCCATTCAACATAACACCACTTTAAATAAGGAAACTTCACGAGCTGATAGCGATGTCGAAGGCGTTCTGCGCCTACGCTATCTATAAACTAATACAAAAGCTATAACAATTCCTGCCACTGCCGCGACCGTCGTTTTCGATGCTCAAAGAATTCTCCCCAATAATCCTTGCGTTTCTAATCACATCTACAGCAGGTAAAAAGGGAAAACAGGACATTCATTCAGGAAAAATTATAAAAATGCAAATTAACCGGATTTGCCAGAACCCCAATTGAACAAGAGGGCGTACTAAACTTCCTATATATAAAGCTCTGCATCACTTTTTGATATAATTCTGAGTCAAAATAACTACTGCAAAGTCGCTCTAGAGGGAATCTGGGGCGTTTTTTATTGTATAAAAACGTCTATGTTTACCCTAATCAAAATTGATTGAGTGCTTTTGGCAATTTGGCATCCAAAATTTTTCTATTCCAGTTTTAATTGATATATCAGCAGGGTTACTGGGACATTGAGAAACTTCTACAAGGGATCGATTCCCGTCTCAAAAATCCCACCCAATGGCCAGTTGTTGACGCTCACGCTCTGTAAACTACCTTAAATGGTGGATGCAGTAAACAAGCAGAGCAAGCGTCACCGCTTCACCACAACTGGCTAGAAATCAAACAGAAAACACATAGTGCAATACTTTTCGGGTTTTGGGGAAAAGGGGAAAGGGTTTGAATTTCCTTTTCCCCATTGCCCTTTAACCTTTCCCCAGACCAAAAGAGAGAATTTTAACTTGGTTCTGGGTGAGAGTAAAGAATTTCTCATTGAAATTCCAGTATAAATTTCTGCTGCTGTCCTTTGACAACCTCGCTGATTCGGGAACACTAGATCCACAAAGAATGAGGATTCAACAGCATGGTTAGCACTCTTATCAGTATTCCCGGATATAAATTAAGTCAAGAACTCTACAATGGTTCCAGAACCCTGGTTTATCGAGGGTATCGAGAGAATGACTCATTACCTGTTGTCATTAAACTGCTGAAAAATCCTTATCCCAGTTTCAGCGAACTGGTGCAATTTCGTAATCAGTACACCATCGCCAAAAATCTTAACTCGCCTCTAATCATTGCCGCCTACAGCTTAGAACCCTATCAGAATGGCTATGCGCTGGTAATGGAAGATTTTGGCGGCATTTCTTTAAAGGATTATTTCACCTCTGTAGAGACGCAATATATCGCGTCTCTACAAGAGTTTTTAGAAATAGCGATCGCACTCTGCAATACCTTAGATATTCTCTATCGAGAGCAGATTATTCATAAAGATATTAAACCCAGCAACATTTTAATTAATCCCCAAACCAAACAAATTAAATTAATTGACTTTAGTATTGCATCCTTACTACCACGAGAAACGCAAACACTAGTCAATCCCAATGTGTTAGAAGGAACACTTAGTTATATATCCCCAGAGCAAACAGGAAGAATGAATCGAGGGATTGACTACCGCAGTGACTTCTATTCTTTAGGTGTAACTTTTTACGAATTACTCACAGGAAAGTTACCATTTTCATCAAACGATCTGATGGAAATGGTACATTGCCACATTGCTAAAGCAGCACCCAATTTAAGGGAGAGGGTGGAAGAGATTCCTCAAGTCCTTTGTGATATTGTCAGCAAATTGATGGCGAAAAATGCTGAAGACAGATATCAGAGTGTTTTCGGGCTGAAATTTGATTTAGAAAATTGTTTACATCAGCTACGAGAAACTGATATTATAAAGGCTTTTGAGATTGCACAACGGGATGTGTGCGATCGCTTCATTATCCCTGATAAACTCTATGGACGAGAGGCCGAAGTATCAACTCTCCTGCAAGCATTTGAGAGAGTTAGCCTTGGTGCAACAGAAATAATGCTGGTAGCTGGATTTTCGGGTATTGGTAAAACTGCGGTTGTCAACGAAGTTCATAAACCAATTGTGCGGCAACGGGGTTATTTTATCAAAGGGAAATACGACCAATTTCAACGGAATATTCCCTTCAGTGCATTTGTGCAAGCCTTCCGAGATTTAATGGGGCAATTGTTAAGCGAAAGCGATGCACATATTCAGCAATGGAGAAACCAAATATTAGAGGCTGTAGGAGAAAATGGAGAAGTAATTATTGAAGTTATCCCCGAATTATCAAGAATTATTGGCGAACAACCAGCCGCAATAGAATTATCAGGAACTGCCGCACAAAATAGATTTAATTTATTGTTCCAAAAGTTTACCCAAGTTTTTACCAGTGCTGAACATCCATTAGTGATGTTTTTAGATGATTTGCAATGGGCAGATTCAGCATCATTAAAGTTGATGCAGCTATTAATGGCTGATACAGGTCATCTTTTCATCATTGGTGCTTATCGGGATAACGAAGTCAATCCAGCCCATCCATTAATGCTGACTTTGAGCGAAATTCAAAAAAACCAAGCAGCCATTAATACTATTAGTTTAACACCCCTGAGTCAATCCCAAATCAATCAATTAGTCGCTGATACCCTAAAAAGTACAGAAAATTTGGCATTACCCCTTTCACAATTAGTCTATCAAAAAACTAAAGGCAACCCATTTTTTGCCACCCAATTTCTCAAAGCCCTACACGAAGAAAATTTCATTCAGTTTAACTTGGAGTTAGGCTGTTGGCAATGCCATCTGTCTAAAATTAATCAACAAGCATTGACCGATGATGTTGTAGAATTTATGGCGTTGCAGTTAGAGAAGTTACCCTTAGCAACCCAGAATATTCTGAAGTTAGCCACTTGTATTGGCAACTCTTTTGATTTAGCAACATTAGCAATTGTTTCAGAACACTCAGAAGTGGAAACCGCAGCCAATCTATGGAAAGCATTGCAAGAAGGTTTGATTTTACCGATCGGTGATATTTATAAATTTTATGTAGGGGCAGAAAGTCAAGCCGTTACTTCAGAAAATTCTCAAAATGTTACCTACAAATTTTTGCACGATCGCGTTCAACAAGCAGCCTATTCCCTAATTCCCAACGACCAAAAACAGGCGACTCATTACCAAATCGGACAACTGCTTCTACAACAGATTTCCGCACAAGCTAGAGTTGACCGTATTTTTGAAATCGTCAATCAATTAAATCACGGAACTGTTTTAATTACCCAACCAACAGAACGAGAAGAATTAGCCCAACTCAATTTAATTGCCTGTCGCAAAGCTAAAACTTCAACCGCCTATCAAGCAGCGCGTGAATATGCGACAGTGGGATTGTCTTTGTTGGCAGAAAATACTTGGCAGCAGCAGTATGAAATGACCCTCGCCTTGCATGAATTAGCTGCGGAAGTGGCAATGCTAAATGGTAACTTTGAGGCGATGGAACAGTTCATTGATATTGTTATTCAACAGGCACGCTCCTTACCTGAAAAAGTCAATGTTTACTGCGTTAGAATTCAATCTCATATTTCCCAAAGTAAACTGACATCAGCGATCGCGATCGCCCAACCAATCTTACAACAGCTTGGTGTCACCTTTCCTGAAACACCGACACCATCAGATATTCAACAGGAAATCCAACAGATTAAGGAACTTATTGGAGATCGGGAAATCGCTGATTTGGTTCACTTGCCTGAAATGACCGATGCAGAAAAACTTGGTACTCTTAAAATTGTCAATATCATCAGCCCAGCAGCTTACCTCACTGGCTCTGCGCTGTACCCATTGCTGAATACTTTGTCCGTTAAACTATCAATTCAGTACGGTAACACATCGACTTCTGCTTTCGGCTATGCGAACTATGCCAATATTCTCTGCAATTTCTTCCAAGTCGTGGATACAGGATCGCAATTTGCTTCCCTGGCACTCCAGATTATTTCAAAACTCGATGCCAAAGCAAGTAAAACAGATGTTTTGATGATGTTGGGGTTATTTGTTGTACACCGCAAATCTCACATTAAAGAAACACTACCCCTCTTGCAAGAAGGTTACACTACTGCCATAGAATTTGGGAACTTGGTACTTGCTGGGTACAATGGTCACAGTTTTTGTCTCAATTCTTTTTGGAGCAGTCAATCCTTGGCTACCTTAGAGCAGGATATTTGCGCCTACTGCCATAGTTTGATGCAATTAAATCAATTGACAACCGCAAATTATAGTCGGATCTATTGGCAACCTGTTTTAAATCTGCTAGGTCTTGCAGAACATACCACCCTTTTGTCTGGGAAAGCCCTTGAAGAAACGGAATTTCTCCAGCAGCTACAGTCTGCCAAAGATGGATATGGATTGTATATTTTCCATTTGTATAAACTAATGCTTTGTTTCTTGTTTGGAGAAATTGAGCCAGCGAAAAATCATGCTATTGAAGTCAGGCGCTATTTTATGGCTGGTGCGGGATTAGTCAGCGAACCAGTATTTTATCTTTATGATTCTCTGCTAACTTTGGCACAATTAAATCCACAGTTAGATGAAACATCAGAAGCATTGCAGGGTGTCATAGAAAATCAAACCAAGTTACAGCAATGGGCGTATCATGCACCCATGAATTATCAACATAAAGTTGATTTGGTAGAGGCAGAAAAATGTCGAGTATTAGGACAAAAAGCCGAAGCAATTGAGTTTTACGACAAGGCGATCGCTCTAGCCAAAGCCAACGAATATACCCAAGAAGAAGCACTTGCTAACGAACTGGCAGCAAAATTCTACCTAGATTGGGGCAGACAGCGCATTGCTGGGGACTACATGATTGAAGCCTACTATGCCTATGCTCGTTGGGGTGCAAAAGCCAAAGTTGCTGACCTAGAAGCTCGCTATCCGCAACTACTTAGACCTATATTAGAGCAAACCCGTTCTCCTCTCTCCACTCACGAAACTCTGTTCACATTGGGTAGTGTCACCTCCACAAGTTCGGCCATATCCAGTAGTAATGTTTCTCTGGCTTTAGATTTAGCTACTATTCTCAAAGCTTCTCATACTATTTCCGGTGAAATCGAACTGGAAAATCTACTTTCATCGTTGATGACGATCGTCATTGAAAATGCGGGGGCTGATAAATGCGTGTTCATGCTCTTGCGAGACTCGCGCCTGTTAATCAAAGGGTCAATTACCACAGGTTCAAAGCCAGTTGTCTTGCAGCGTATTCCCATTGAAGATAGCCAGGACATTCCCCACAGACTGATTTACAAAGTCTTGCATGACAAGCAAACTGCTGTAATAGTTGATGCGAGTGCCGATCGCACCTTAGCCAATGACCCCTATATCATCCGTCAGCAGCCGAAAAGTATCTTGTGTAGCCCGATTTTGCATCAAGCGAAGTTGCTGGGCATTTTATATCTAGAAAATAATTTAGCAACGGGGACGTTCACCAGCGATCGCGTTGAACTGCTCAACTTACTCTGCGCTCAAGCAGCAATTTCTCTGGAAAATGCCCGACTTTATGAGCGATCGCTAGAGTATTCCCAACAGTTAGAGCGATCGCTTAATGAGTTGAGTGTCGCCCAGTCTGGCTTGCAAGCATCTCAGCAACGACTCCAGCTATTGGTTCAGCAAACTCCACTGGCAGTCATAGAGTGGGATACGAATTTTCAGGTTATTGACTGGAACCCAGCAGCAGAAAGAATCTTTGGCTACACCAAACAGGAGGCTTTAGGTTGCCAATTCCAATTCATCATTCCTCAAACAATTCAAGCACAAATGGAGCGAGTTAGCATTGATATTATATCGCAGGAGGGCGGTAATTACAGTATCAATGAAAATGTGACAAAGGATGGTAATATTATTATTTGTGCTTGGTATAATAATTCACTTGTGAGTGCAGATGGCGAGTTAATCGGAGTCGCTTCCCTAGCAGATGATATTACGGAACAGCAAGCTGCGCTACGCGAACGCAAAGTTGCCGAAGCTCAACTTCAACAAAAAGCACAAGAGCTAGAAACTGCTTTACAAAACCTGCAACAAGCACAATTAAAAATAGTGCAAAGTGAGAAAATGTCTGCACTAGGCAACTTAGTTGCTGGTGTAGCTCACGAAATGAATAATCCTCTTGGTTTTATTGCTGCTAGTCTCAAACAAGCTAAACCCACTCTTAGTGAGATTACCGAACACTTAAAATTATATCAAGAAAGCTTCCCCAACAAAAGCGATGAAATTCTTGACCACGCCGAAGAAATCGACTTGGATTATAGTATAGAAGACTTGCCCAAGATGATTGATTCTATGTCTATGGCGTGCGAGAGGTTAAAAAATATCAGCACTAGTTTACGTACATTTTCCCGTGCAGACCAAGATTACAAAGTGCCTTTCAACATCCACCAAGGGATTGATAGCACCATTCTTATTCTCAAACATCGTCTCAAGGCGAATGAACAACGCCCCGCGATTGAAGTTGTCACAAATTACGGTAATTTACCTCAAATAGAATGTTTCCCTGGTCAATTAAATCAAGTATTTATGAATCTTTTAGCCAATGCTATTGATGCCTTAGATGAATTTAATACCGGACAATCTTTTGAAGAAATTAAAGCGAATACTAACTGCATTACAATTACAACTTCAGTAGAAAATAATCTCGTGAGAATTGCCATTACTGATAATGGTCAGGGGATGAATGATCAAGTAAAATCAAAAATATTTGACCATTTATTTACTACGAAAGCTGTCGGAAAAGGTACGGGATTGGGACTGGCGATCGCTCGGCAGATTGTTGAAGAAACCCACGGTGGCAAATTGAGTTGTAGCTCGGTTATTGGTGAAGGCACGGTATTTGTCATTGAACTACCGGTGTAAAATTTTAAAGTTATTTCTTTACAAATAACTACAGATATCTGGCAATACTCAATCTAGAAGTTTTAAGAATTTAGCAATTGACAATTTTGCACAAATACTCATCGAGATAAATTAGTTTTTTGTACCTAATTAATCAGTTTTTCTCGTCTTAATAAAGACATATTAAGTCAAAGATAAACTGATTCAGATTTTCTGAAAAAAATGAAAAATAATTTGTAGCTAGATATAAATACGGTTCAGTTAAGGCTAAAACTCTTTGTCAAAGTCAACTTTTTTAACGAACCGCAGAGGTGCAGAGGAAACAGAGAGAAGAGAAAAAATGCTTAACTGAACCGTATTGAGCTAGATATAACTCTGTGTTAGAATCCAAAACCTTTAAAAACCCAAAGCTTTAAAACTAAGTTTGACAGGATGTCGTTTGACTATAAGAGCGGCTCAACTGACAATTATGGAGGATATTGCACCGAAGAAGCCGTTATTGTAGAGGGAACACGAAATGAAAAAAATGATTACAGTCATACTGTTAGGCATAGCAATCTTCACCTTTGCCTTCAGTAGCCCAGCTTTGGCAGGAGATGCCGTTAGTGGAGCTAAAGTATTTAGTGCTAATTGTGCCTCTTGTCATGCTGGAGGTAAGAATCTGGTTCAAGCAGCAAAAAACCTGAAGAAGGAAGCTTTGGAAAAGTATGGTTTGTACTCAGCAGAGGCAATTATTGCCCAAGTTACAAATGGTAAAAATGCTATGCCTGCCTTCGGCAAACGTTTAAAAGCTGACCAAATTGAAAATGTAGCTGCTTACGTGCTTTCACAAGCAGATAAGGACTGGAAGTAGATTAATATCTAATACCATTTCTGTATGAAGATGCGCTTAGAAGACTAATGTAAAACTACAGATTGCAGGAGCAATTTATGAATTGCTTCTACGTGAATAAAGTGTAGTCTCACATAGAATTGGTATAACTTCAAAAATTAACAATTAGCGGGACAAAAGCCCCGCTAATTTTAGGTTTGCCAAAATTGTCAAATAGGATGCTTATACCAATTTTGGATTATATAGTCTTGATAAAAAGACTGTTCCAAGAACATCAAACACTATTACCTATCCTAATTTGGTACTATGAGTAATTTCTGGCGATTATTTATCGGTGTAATTATTGCTTTTTCTCTAACTTTTTTGACTTCATCCGCACATTCAGCACCCGTTGCCATTACCAAAATTACGGCGAGTAATTTTTTGGAATTAGGTGTAGATAAGATGCGGCGCGGTAATTACCAGGAGGCAATAGAGAGTTTTAATCAGGCAATTGAAGTTGAGAAAGATTTTGCTGTAGCTTACAGCGATCGCTGTCTTGCTTATCTTCAATTACAAGATTACCATCAAGCGATCGCAGATTGTACCCAAGCTATAAATTTTGCACCTAATGACTCTGAGGCTTATCTGAACCGGGGTTTAGCACTTTACAGACAAGGGGATTATTCCGGTGCCATCGTTGATTATAATCGAGCGATCGCACTTAAACCCTACGATTTTCGAGCTTACTACAACCGAGGGCTAGCCTTTACAGGGGATGGGAAAGACTCGGAGGCAATTCTTGACTTTAATTTAGCTTTAACTCAAATTCCCCGAATTACTAGCTTACTGCTTGCAGATATCTACAATGACCGAGGTTTGGCGCATTTTGTCTTACAAGATATCCAAGCTGCGATGCTCGACTTTAATCTAGCAATTCGTCTCAACGCTAACGATTATAGAGCCTACTTTAACCGGGCTTGTGCTTGCGGCCGAAACGGAGATGACTTTGGTGCAGTGCGTGATTTTTCTCAAGTCATCAGACTCAACCCCAGTAATGCCCAGGCTTACGTTAATCGGGGAGTAGCTCGTTATCGCTTAGGATATCATTTAGGAGCTATATCTGATTTACAAAAAGCATCTGAGTACTTTGACAACCAAGGAAAGAGAGTTGCCTACGAAAAAACTTTAGATTTACTGAATAATTTGCGACAACAAATTTCGTCTGCAACGGAAATCGCTCTTTTGTAAGAGTGTAAGAACTATACAGGGTATCCACCAGCTTGAAAAATTTGTTCGGCGGTTAAGTTTAACTCTGGGAAAAGAGGTGAGATAATGCGATCGCTACCTCGAAACTGGTTAACTTGATATTCTCCCTCAATTAAAGTGTAGAGCGAGACAGTTGCTTGTTTGGGATTGCCAATAAATCGCCTACCACCTAAAGCCGCATAGTCTACAATCCAGTACTCTGGGATGCCTACAGCTTCATAGTCAGCAGCTTTTTTTAAATAATCATCACGCCAATTGCTACTCACTACCTCAATTACTAAGGGTATTGATTCCGCTTGACTTACAGTGGATTCTTTCTTCCACAGAGATTCATTTACCAAATTAGGAAGATTTAATATCAGTACATCTGGTGAGTAAGCTGATTCACTTTCAAGCGGTTTTACAAGTACTGTTTTCGGGATGCCATAGGGTAAGTTGATGCGACTATATTCTAGAATAAGTTTCTGAACTAAAAATACGATAATCTGTTCATGATAGCCTGTGGGTTGCGGCATCTCTACAATTACTCCATCATGCAACTCACAACGTTTTCCTGTGTTGTCGGGATATTTTGCAACGAATTCATCGAATGTAACTAGTTTGCGTAAGGCTTGAATCATAAATTATTGCCATTCGTCTCAATGCTAACGATTATAGAGCGTACTTTAACTGGGGTTGTGCTTGCGGAAAAAATAGAGATGACTTTATACAAAGCTTTGACGGTTATTCCCTTTCATGTTTTGGAGCCTAGCTTGCTTATGAAGCACAACATCTCTAGCCTTTGAAGATCCCACGTCTGGAAATTTAAGCGTCTGAGACAGAAGAAAATATATCTTAATCCAGAGTCAGATCATCTTACCAGTAGAACCGAGATCACACTTCAATAAGTTCATCTCGCTTAAACTAAATATTTATACTTAAGTATAACAAATACTCATATAGGAACTTAAATTATGGCAATGAGGAGAGACGATCGCAGAGATTCTAATTATGATAACGCTGTTAATAATCCTTGCTCACGGCAGAGAGAACCAATTCCTCCTCGTGAACTTCAACAGCTATTGATGACTGTTCGTGCCCAACGCGATGAATGGCAACAACGTGCAAAAGAAAATGAAGAAGCTACATCTCAACTGGTTCATGTTCAGCAAGAGATTCAAACTTACCAAATCAAGGCTAATGAACTAAAAGAGCAAGTTACTCAAAACTATCGCTTCTATATTGATGAACAAGAAAATCATCAAAAGACGCTCTATCTCTACAACGAAGAAAAAGCGAAAATATCACAGCTAGTTCATGTTCACCAGCGAGAGATCCAAACTTGCCAACTCGAAGCTAATGAACTAAAAGAGCAAGTTACTCAAAATTATCGCTTCTATATTGATGAGCAAGAAAATCATCAAAAGACACTCTATCTTTACAACGAAGAAAAAACGAAAGCAACTGAATTTCTTACCAAATATGATGCAGCCAACTCTGAACGAGAAATGTATTTAACTTTATACAATGAGGCTAAAGCAGAACTCAAGTATGAGCGACGTTCCAAAGCTAGTATTAAGGGATGGGAAACTCGCCGTAAAGCTGAGAATGAAAGACTAAAACGGGAAATTGCCCAGATGGTTGTGCTACTGCGTGAATCCTTAGAAAGGAAGGATGAAGCAGTAAACAGTCTTTACGTTGTAGCAGAACGTATGGATAGGATTCAATCTCTAGTTGATTCGGTGGAAGAAGAAACAACTAATAATCCTTTGGGTTTGGTACAAAAGTTTAAACGCATCTGGCTGGCTATTAAAGACATACTTTCTGAATAAACAAGCATATTCATGAACAATAAATCACTACCAACCACGCAAAAACAAGGTAAAGCGAGGCTGGGAGATCAAATTCGCAGTATTGCCGATCGCCTTAAACAAGAGACTGATGTACAAATAAAAGCAACTTCTAAGATTTTAGGGGCTGCTGCTCAGATTGCCGAAAATCATGACCGACTTATTAATGAAGTGGTTGATATGGTTGAGTCAGACCTTAATTTAGAGAAACAAGTATCTCAAAAGTATATTTATACTGTTGATATCCTGAAGCAACAGTTTAAAACATTACGGGATGCTAAGGCTTATTTTAAATTAAAAGTTAGTAGTTGGGAATCACTAGTTAATAAATTAAATACTGTGTGTTGTCAAAATAGCATAATACATAATGATTCTAAATCAAATCATGAGTTTACAGACAATAATTTAAAAAACAGCGAAATTACTCACAATAATATTAAAAAGTTGACAGTTTTTTTAGAGCCTGATGTTGCAGAAATGTTTCCAAATTCAGAAGCAGTAAATGAAAGTCTGCGTTTTCTAATTAGAGTTACGCATAAAAATCGTTCGTGAAAGTGTAATAAGATTTAATTTGTTGGTGTAGCTATAATAAAATATAGGATTAATATAAACCCTATTTCTAACTTATTTATCTGAAGTCAGTTGTAATAACTTTGGGCTATTCAACCCCGTTCTTACCTTGACTCAGAAACAAGATCCCCGATTTATTTCAGAAGTTGGGAATCGAAATCTGTGGGAATATGACAGCGTGTCTTTTGACACGATTTTACTTTTACAGCAAGAATACTACGTGGTGACTATTTTTACTTGGTGTGAAAGAGAACGTGAAAAAAGATTTTTTGTTGCTAACAGTTGCTTTACCGGGTTTACTGATAGCATTTCCTAGCTTTGCTGCTGAGAGTGAAATTGAGCAGAGAAATACTGATAAATCAACCGAAGTCATTTCCGATATTCAGAGTTTGAGTGAAGTTGAGCTACCCGCTACTAATGCCGAATTATTAACTCAACAATCTGCACCGAGTGAAGTTAATCCAGAAACTCAACCAGATTATACAGATGATGCAGACATTTCCATAGAAGCGATCGCAGAACCAGACAACCTACCTCAATCTACACCAACTTACGTAATTGATAAAGAAGAAATTCAAAAGCAGGGCGCTACAAGTTTAGCGGATATCTTAAAAAGAATGCCTGGTTTTGCAATCAATGACGTAGGTCATGGTGCAGATATTCACACAGGTACATACTATCGCGGAGCCTCAATTAATCAGTCTGTATTTCTAATTAATGGCAGACCAATTAACAATAATGTCAACACTTATCATGGTGGAACTGACTTAAATAGCATTCCTGTAGAGGCGATTGAACGAGTGGAATTATATAGCGGTACAGCCTCCGCTTTGTATGGTTCCTCAGCCTTTGGGGGAGTTGTAAATATCATCACCAAAGAAGGTTATGGTAAACCTCAATTGAGCGCTAGTGCAGAATTTGGCTCATTGAGTTTAAATAATCAACAAGTGACTTATGGTGGTTCATCCAATAATGTTAAATATAACTTTAGCTTTGAAAGATTCTTTACAGATAACCGTTATCGCGTGCCTGTAGGTGCAGCAAATCGTGATGAACAGGGATTTTTATCAAATGCAGATACAGCTACAAGTACCTATTTTGGTAGCATTGGACTAGATTTAGATAAAAAAAATTCATTGAATTTAGATGTTACTGCACTCAGCAGTCGTCGCGGCTTAATTTATTTTGGTTTCCCTCTGCAAAGAGATAGATTAGACCACGATGGTTTAAACATTGGCTTATCTTGGAAAACTCGACTAGGTAATGGGGAAAGCTCTAATCTTACTACCTCAATTGGTTATAACCAAGATTATTTCAGCACTTATGGCCCTACAGGAGCATTTTACCGTACAGGAACTTTAGATACACAACAACTTACAGCTAGGGTAGACCATGAGTGGAAAGTTACTTCCAATAATAAATTGCGCTGGGGATTAGATTTGAAAAACACCGATTTAAACGGTGATGTTTTGAGTACCAATCCTAGTAGGATTGCCACTAATGAAACTGAAGATAGGAGTTTGTTTAATACAGCTTTATTTGCTGTGAATACTTGGAATATTAGCGATGATTTTCTGATAGATTTAGGGCTAAGGCAAAGCTTTGACAGCCAGTTTGGAAATTATCTCAACCCTAGTGTTGGGTTACGTTATGCCGTCACACCAATAGTTGCAGTGCGTGGAAGTTGGGCAGGGGCACAACGCAATCCTGGGTTAGATCAGTTGTATGTTTATGATACAGTTCATGGTTGGGAACCAAACCCTGATTTAAGACCAGAAACTGGCTCTACTTGGAGTGCGGGAGTAGATGTCAATTTTTCTCAAAATTTGATTGGGCAGTTTACTTACTTTGGTAGTAGTATAGGCGATCGCTTGGGAGTCATCGCCGGCAGATGGGAAAACATTGGACTAGTAGATACCAATGGTTTAGAGGTTGCATTGCAATTAAGAATTGCGGCTGGCTGGTCAACTTTCCTCAACTACACTTATACAGATGCTCAAATAAAAACAGGCTCAGAGAGAGGTTTACAGTTAGGTTTGATTCCCTACTCTGTACTGCAAACTGGTGTGGGTTATCAAAATTCAGGTTGGCAGGCTAATTTGTATGTTACCTACAACAGTGGCACTCGCAGAGCCTTCTTTACAAATCCTGGTGACACGATTACAGATTTTTCGCCTTCTTTCGTAAATTTAGATTTGAGCGGTCGTGTACCTGTAACTAGCAATGTAGGATTGACAGTTTACTTAGAAAATCTCCTCGGTGAGCAATATGAGCGAGTTAATCGCATTTATAGCCCTGGATTTACTTTTCGTGTGGGTTTAAGCGCCAATTTTTAGGTGTCTACTTTCCTCTCTGCGTTCTCTGTGACTCTGCGGTTTAAAAGTTATTTATTGAACCACAGAGGCGCAGAGAACACAGAGAAAAGACGAGTTTTTTGGTAGCACTACTATACAACATTGTGCGTTAGGCTAAAGCCGTAATGCACCCTATTTAAGATTTACTTTTAATCTAAAATCCAAAATTGCGATGAGAGCTAGAATTGACAATCAAATACTTTTTATCCACCACGAAGATTTACCAGAGTTTAAGAAAGGTGGTTCGGTGGTGCGGAATTCTTATTTTTGGGCGTTACGTTCAATTGCCGCTCATGCTTCGCGTTATCGTGATTGGGAATACGAACCGGAGGTTTGGCTAGCACTTTCAAGAATGCTGTTATCTTTTGCTGAATCTGGGTATTTGGGTCTTAGAGAAACTTTACTGGAGTTTCCTTTCTCTCAAGGGGAAATTCCTAGTTTGCTGCGAGATGTGTCTACTTTTGAGTAGAGTTGCTGCTGTGAGTAAGGGACGCAAAGTCTCAAAGTAGGCTACTAGTACCGCAAGGCGGAATTAAAAATTAAAAATGAATACAGCGTAAGGATTTCATTAATTTAGAATAGGTGGTTTATTTCCGCCGTGTTGTACTAGTCCTATAGGTAGGTAATCATAGTTTTAATCTACCTTGATTAATTAAAGTTTTATCTTAAATTATAAATCATCAATTTTTAATAATTAAATCATCCCTTTCTCATGTATTGTGAGGAAGTTGGCATGAGATTTTTATCAGCAACGATCAAATTTTGGTGTTCTAAATAGTGAAGTACTTGGTTAACACATTGCTCAATAGTGAATTTATCCGTTTGACAGATAATTTCTGGATTTAATGGTTCTTCATAAGGGTCAGAGATACCAGTAAAATGTTTGATTTGTTCTGCCTTTGCTTTGGCGTAAAGTCCTTTTACGTCACGAAATTCACAAACTGCAAGTGGAGTATTTACATAAACTTCGACAAAATTAGTAGTTGTCTGTTTGAGTTGATCTCGAACATCACGGTAGGGGCTGATTGCAGCAACGATCGCAATTATGCCATTGCGACTAAGTAATTCCGCAACAAAGCCAATACGACGCACATTTGTATCTCGGTCTTCTTTGCTAAAACCCAATTCTTGTGAAAGATGGGTGCGAACGACATCACCATCTAGCACTTCTAAGCGATGATTTCTCTTTTGCAGTTCTTGGGCTACACCGTGGGCGATAGTTGTTTTTCCTGCACCACTTAAGCCTGTCAGCCAGAGGACCATACCTTGTTGTTTCATGTTTTATTTAATATTTAACAACAGTCTTGAACCTTTAGTTATTAGCGATCGCTAAGGGTTAAAATCATCTCAAGTTTGAAAAAACACTAGATCCGTTTGCCTTGTTTCCCACCTCTAGCGGGGGCGCTAGGGGAATCTGTAGCTGCTGGGCAACAATCACATTCGCTAGACTACTGTTGGTGGGAGTCTCCCAGAAAGATAAACCCTCATATTGAGCGAATAAATCAGGGGGTAAAACGGTTGCACGAGGTTGAAACTCGACTTTGGAGCGCACGTGATGCAATCCATGTGTATTGAGTCGGCGATCGAATTCGTTGGCTTGGAAGATAGCATAGCTGAGAGTGCCTACTGTGTCACCGTTTCCGTTGTCGGTGGTTTGAGTGACTTGATACAGTGTCATAGATTTTACCTTTTGTTTTTTTGTTTAACTATTCAATAACTGCGATTATTCATTAGGTATTGAGTACCGCATTTGCTATTTCGGCGAACTCATTTGTTATTTTGGTGATCGCATTTGCTATTTCGGCGACAGCATTTGCTATTTCGGCGACAGCATTTGCTATTTCGGCGAACTCATTTGTTATTTTGGTGATCGCATTTGCTATTTCGGCGACTACATTTGCTATTTCGGCGACTACATTTGCTATTTCTGCGACAGCATTTGTTATTTCTGCGACAGCATTTGCTATTTCTGCGACAGCATTTGCTATTTCTGCGATCGCATCTCGCAGAGAAGCAATCTCAAACCCTTACTTTTTCTAAATTACTTGTATAGTTTTATCTTGACTATCTACTACGCACCAATCTACAGCTTATCAACAGGATAATCAAGGGTTCTTATAAAACATCCTACTTTTCCTATTTAATTACGTAAATACTGTTGTACTTAGTTATACTTTTACAGCATTTAGTAAG
Source organism: Desmonostoc muscorum FACHB-395 (assembly GCF_014698035.1). Classification (GTDB taxonomy): domain Bacteria; phylum Cyanobacteriota; class Cyanobacteriia; order Cyanobacteriales; family Nostocaceae; genus Nostoc; species Nostoc muscorum_A. The sequence continues at coordinate 29,869 of NZ_JACJSF010000032.1, read as the reverse complement.
CAACTTGCACTCATCGGGCACTCAAATGACTTTCAATCCGTCACGATTAGCCATCATAGACAAACCCTAGTTAACAGTAGTGCTGAAGCAAGGGTAGTTGTAAGAAGACAATTAAGATACACCAGTTAGTGGAGGAGAATAATGTGAAAATAGCGATTATTGCAAAAACATTACTTACATCTATCGGTTTATTAGCTTTATTTGCTCCAAGTCAAGCATCGGCTCAACTTATACCCCAACCTTGGGTTTCAGTTGGTGGAAAAGATGGTGATGTAACTTATGCTGTAGGCGCTAGAGCTTTAAATTTTGGGGTTGAAGTAGGAACTGGCCCTGATGGCGCTACGGGAGTAGATGTTTTGAAATTTATCAGTTTGCCTGTCATCTCACCCTATGTAGGAGTTGGACTTTATTCAGAGGATAAAGGTGTTGCAGTTTCCGGTGGTGTTCAGGTGGGTGCTACTGATAACGTTTTTGTTGGTGCTGGTTACAATTCTATTCGTGGTTTTAACGGGCAACTGGGAATCAGATTTTAACAGTGCTGAGAAAAACATCAATTGGTTTTCTTGTTGACGTGTAGGACAAAAGAAAATAGTATCGAATCAGGTACTTAATTAGGTGCTAGTATGGTTAACATTGAAAATATCCACTCGTTAACGGACTTCCGGCGCAATGCTAGCAACTATGTTGAGCAAATTAAGGAAACGAAAGCTCCACTGGTTTTAACGGTGAATGGCGAAGCGGCAGTGGTGGTTCAAGATGCCCGTGCTTTCCAACAGATGCTTAATCGATTGCAGCAGCTTGAAGAGGAACTAAATCAACTGAAGCTAGAAAGCTTGCAACAGGAAATTCAAAAGGGTATTGACCAAGCTGACAGGGGCGAACTCTTAAATGGGGAGGAAGTGATGGCACAGCTCCAGTCTCGCTACCAGACTGCTTTGACTGACACTTGATAATGAGTAATTACACTTTTACACCGTTAGCAGTCAGCGACCTTGATAACATCTATGAATACATAGCTGCGAATGATCTGGCAATAGTGGGACGATTGCTTAACCGCTTTACTCAATTGTTTCGGAAACTTGCTGCTATGCCTGGAATTGGTCGTAACCGCCCTGAGTTAGGGGAAGGTATCAGGAGCTTTTCTTCTGGAAATTATGTCATCTTTTACCGCACGGTTGAAGGAGGCATTCAAATTATGCGTGTCTTGCACGGGGCGCGGGATATCGAGAAGATATTTGCTCAAGATACCGAATTTACGCAGGGGGAGTAACTGAAGTTGAGATTAGTTCTCTGACATGAACTGCGGAATCTTGTTGCAATGCTGATGCCGCGATCGCTTCACTCTCAACTATACTTAATCGAGCGATCGCCTGTTTCACTCCAGGTATACTTTGAGGATTGACGCTCAACTCATCCAGCCCTAAACCTAATAAAATTGGTGTTGCTACAGTATCTGCTGCCAATTCTCCACATAATCCTACCGAAATGCCCGCAGCATGGGCAGCTTTGATAGTTTGCTGCACCATTCTCAGCACTGCTGGATGTAGTGCATCAACCAAATTTGCCACGCGGGGATTAGTGCGATCGCTAGCCATGACGTACTGACTCAGGTCGTTAGTACCTATACTAAAGAAGTCCACTTCAGCTGCTAACTGATCTGCGATCGCAACTGCTGACGGAACCTCCACCATAATCCCTACTTTCATCGCTGCATCAAAGGGGATACCAGCTTGATTTAATTCAGCCTGCACTTCACCCAAAATTACCTTAGCTGCACGTACCTCCGTCACAGTGGCAATCATCGGCAACATGATCTTAATTTTGTGTCCTACACTGGCTCTCAAGATTGCCCGTAACTGAGTTTTAAATAAATCCAGATGATCCAAACAGAAACGAATTCCCCGCCAGCCTAAGAAAGGGTTAGCTTCTGGAAACCCGACTCTCAGATAAGGAAGTGGCTTATCACCACCGACATCTAAAGTACGAATAATTAAGGGACGATTATCTAAAACTTGGGCGATCGCCTGATACACTTCAAGTTGTTCTTCTTCTGTAGGGGCGCTTGTCCTATCGAGATAAAGAAACTCTGTGCGGAGTAATCCCACTCCTTCTGCACCGCTAGCCACAGCAACTTGCACATCATTTATACTACCAATATTGGCGAAAACGCTAACTTGCCGACCATCAAGAGTAATTGCTGGCTGGTGTGCTGTAGCTTGTGCTTCCTGTTGGGCAGTTTGCCAAGCCTCTCGCTTTGCCTCCAGTAAATCTAGGATATGTGATTCTGGTTCTACCCAAGCCTTGCCACTTTCACCATCAAGCGCCATGAGTGTACCATCTGCCAAGTGCAACACCTGGGAATCCACTCCCAAAACTGCGGGAATACCCAATGTCCGGGCGATGATGGCGCTGTGGGAAGTGGCGCTACCAGAAGTTGTACAAATACCCAACACCATTTTCGGATCTAATCTAGCAGTATCTGAGGGGGTTAAATCAGTTGCTACTAAAATTGCCGGTTCCGCAAGATGCAAGTTAGCAGGGGCATTCCCAGCTAGTAATCGTAGTACTCTTTGCCCTACGTCGATAACATCCTCAACTCGCTCTTGCAGATAAGCATCCTCAAGTGTTCGGTAGGAAGTCACCACCTCATCTACTACGGCTTGCCAAGCTGCTTCAGCATTTATATGGTGGTCTAAAATACGCTGATGAGCCGCTTCCAACAATACTGGATCTTCTAAAAATAGTAATTGAGCATCGAAGATGGCGGCTTCAGCGTCACCAATTTGCAGAGATGCTTGTGAAAAAACTGCTTGGATTTCTTGTCGAGCAGTTTGAATTGCTGCTTGTACTCTTTGCCACTCTGATTCAGGATCGTCTATATGATATTCCGTAATCGTAATATGAGTGGGTTGATAATTAACCACAGGTGCGATCGCTACTCCCCGAGAAGCAGGAATTCCTGAAAGTTCGCCGTGAGTTGCTGGGGTAATTTCATGATGAAATACTGGTGGAGAATTCAAGGCAACATTATCTTCACCAAAATTATTTGCGAATAACGCCTGTAATGCCGCCAGCGCTTCATCTGCATCCGAACCAGTGGCAGTAATTACTAGTTCGTGTCCTTGACGCACTCCTAAAGTGGTGACTTGGTTAATACTGTCACCCCGAACTAGCTCAGTATTTCTAGTTAAATTCTGTACTAGAATTTGGGATTGAAAGCGGGCGACGGTTCCCACAAACTGGGCTGCGGGACGGGCGTGTAATCCTAAGCGATTGCTGACAATTAACCGGATTTCTTTGACGGGAAATTGTGAATTTCTTACTTCGATATTGTCACTGACAACTGACAACGGACTTACACCTAATTGAGTTGCTTTTGCTAGGAGTGCGCCGCGTGCTTCCGCCATGACTTGGTGAATGTTTTTACCAGCCCCTGCCGCAACAACAGCAGCTACTGCACCTTCTACTAGAGGTGCTTCACACAAATACACTTTTTGTTGCTGTGCTTCTGGCAAAAACTCAATGGCCATTTCTGCACTTAGCAAAGCACTACCCAAATCCATCAATACTAAAACACCATCATCAGAGAAAACAGAAGCGATCGCTTCATAAACCTGAATCGGATCTGTACCCAATGGATTTTCAGGATCTTCAATACCTGCTGCAACAGCGATAGAAACTTGGCCCTGAACCATTTGCGCGGCGAGTTCCCGCACACCTAGAGCTAGTTGTTTACTGTGAGAGACGATAACAATTCCGATCGCTGCCATACCGCCAAACTTGTTAAGAGGTTTGCGTTTAGCTCGTTATCCATTCCAATCTCCCATTCCGCACCGCTAAAAACAGCGTTTATTTTGATTAAAATTGCAAGTCCCCGAAGATATTTCGGTCTTTCCAGCTAGAAATACGAATAAAATAGCCTTCTTTTACAGAAATACGTGGTATCCACTCATAAACACCATCGCTAGCGGTACGGGAAGAAATATTTTGGATAAGTTTGTCTCCATCGTACAGCTTAATCGAGACATCGCTATCAAAATTATCTTGCCACAATATTAAATAGGGCTGATCCTTCTTGGGAAGTACTTTAGCAGTTAGCTGACCAATCAGGATTTTTGGCGCAACCTGATTTTTAGTTGTCTTACGGAATCCCAAATAATGAGGAAGGTTTCGGAAGGCAGGATTTTCTTGCGGATTAGACAGTTGGGGAACAATAATATTTCCGTTCTGGGAATTGAACAAATAAGTTGATCTGCCGCCGTCAACAGTAATGATGTCGCCTTTAACTCCTAATTTACGTAATAAATCGGCTGCCTCATCCAGAGTTGCTTTGTTCACCGTCATAATCAACAATAACTCGTCACCTTTAACACCATCTTTGTCTAGAGTACCGATGACTTGATACTTATTTGCTTGGTTTTGGGCTAAGACTTTTGCTGGATGATCGCTGTATCGGTAAGTGACGATCGCATTCTTCACTCCATTTTGGTTGAGAGGTGCGCCGCTAACTTGGTTGTAATCGGTAATGTATGCCTGCTTATTATCCCAGACTAGAGCTTTGAGACGAATATTACTGTAGTATTTATCTTTTGGTTGTTTGATTGGCCCATAAGGGCTATTACCACCACTGATGACTACACCATTTAATTTAATTGGAAAAGATAATTGAGTACTAGACTCGTATTGCTCAAAAAAAGAACAATTAATTATTGAAAAAACGTTATTTGAGTAGAGTTTCTTATATTCTTCTGCAACTTCAGAAAACAAATGTCTTTTGAAAAAAGGACTGTAATATTTACTTTCCCCCTGATAATATTTACCCTCATTTATACCCATATTATCTACTTCTCCGATAATTTGGTCTATGTGTATTTTGCGGAGATTGATAACTTGTAAATAGGCTTCATTCCCATTGGGTAATTCTTTTTTATATAAAGCCGCTCCGTCTATAGCATGGAGAGGCTGATAAGAAGATAAAGGGTTGAAAGTTTGGGCAATCCAAAAGCTACTCAGAATTGGCAGCAAAAAAAGCAATAAATTTATTACAACATTCATGAGTATTTGATTAAGTTATAGAAATTCTAAATCATTCGTTAAAAATTAAAATTATATCCCCGACTTCTTCAAGAAATCAGGGATCTGGAGATCATTTAGGATTGCTATGGAACTTCTACATTGACAGTAAAAACCAAGTATAGATGATTTGAAAAACCAGATCCATCAGGGATCTTAACCGAACTGTATTTTAAATGCTTTTGCGATCGCTCTCAAAATCTCAACGTTGAGCCTCTGAACTCGGAACTTCGACCTTTTTGCTCGAACGTTGAGCCTTTGAACTCGGAACTCCGACCTTTTTGCTCGAACGTTGAGCCTTTTTACTCGAAACTCCGACTTTTTTACTCGAACGTTGAGCCTTTTTACTCGGAACTTCGACCTTTTTGCTCGAACGTTGAGCCTTTGAACTCGAAACTCCGACCTTTTTGCTCGAACGTTCAAGCTTTGAGCTTTAAACTTGCACTTCAACAGTGCAATTGATGAGTTATTTCCTACGGTGCTACCTGTTGAGATTTGACTTTCCGATTTTTACGAGAAAACCGTTGCCCCATTTCTTCAACCATCGTATCTAAACCTGTGCCCTGACCACTGACTTTAGCATAGTTATATACTTGCAAGGCGGCTGCATAAGCTTCGCTGCCTACTGCCAAGGATGTATCATCTACCAAATCTTGCAATTGTGTCAACGAGAGCAATAGTGGATACAACGCTTCAAATAACTGCACATCTTTCCGCATCTCATCTATGTCAAACGATCGCGGTAAGAACTCTGGGTTTTGCGTCGCCACTTCTAATGCTTTGCTTACAAACGCCCGACTTTTGTCTCCCATCTTGGGTAAAGCTTTGCGGTCATCTGCACTCAAATCAACTAAAAATGGTAAGTTTTCTTTAATTGTAGCGATCGCTTGGAACACAGCATCTCTCTGTGTTTGTGCCAGTGTTGCACTAATTGAGGTCGTGGACATAAGAATAAGTCTCCAGTATGTTTCTTTAATCTAGAGTGCCCAGCTATACAAATTAAATTTCAATATGGTATTTCTATCTTGTCCGAACCGCGCGATCGCATAGTATATTTATCAAACAGAATTCAGGAGTCAGGAGTCAGAATCCAGAATGAATTCTGTATAACTGGCGGATGGTTTTGTAATACTAGTGGTATCAGAGATGATGGCTCAATTTGAATACAGCACTCTCGCCCATCCACAGGATATCCAACAGTTGGAACATATCCTTGAACAGTGTTTCATCAGCGCCCTTGGTGGTGAAGAAGCTTACATCAAGATGATTGGCGTAGAAAATTTCCGTATTATTCGGAGATTAGAGCAAGTAGCTGGTGGATTAGCAACTCTCGACATGGGTCAGTGGTGGGGTGGTCAACGTGTACCAATGACAGGAATTGCCGTAGTGGGCATTGCTCCAGAATATCGGGGTTCGGGGGCTGCGATCGCTCTTATGCAGCACACCCTCAAAGAACTTTACGATAGAGGTATAGCAATTTCCGCCCTTTATCCAGCTGTTCAAAGCTTGTATCGAAAAGTAGGTTATGAGCAGGGGGGTAGCTGGTGTATTTGGGAGATTGCTACCCAGAATATCCAAGTACGGGAGCAACCCCTACCTTTAGAATTAGTAGCAAGCATCAATCATGAAGTCTTTCATGAGCTATATCAGCAGCAGGCGAGACAAACGCATGGATATTTAGACCGACATCCAGCAATTTGGGAACGAATAATTCAACCAAATGATAAGGAAATAGTCTATACCTATTTGATTGGTACTAAAGACCAGCCCCAAGGCTATATCATCTTTACTCAAGAGCGAACAAACAATGGTGAAATCCTCATCGTTAAAGATTGGGTACTGACTACAGTTGCTGCTGCACAAACTTTCTGGTCTTTTCTAGCAAGTCATCGCTCTCAAATTCAACAGGTGCGATGGAAGAGTTCTGCAATTGATTCCCTGACATTGCTGCTACCAGAGCAAACTGCCAAGATTAAGACTACAAGTCGTTGGTTGCTGCGGATAATAGATGCAGTCAAGGCGCTGGAATTGCGTGGTTATCCACCGGGAATCCAAGCCGAATTGCACTTAGAAATTGAAGATAATTTGCTAACTGAAAATAATGGTAAATTTATTCTTTCTGTCGCCAACGGACGTGGTGAAGTCACAAAAGGTGGAAAAGGTGAATTGCAGCTAGATATTCGGGAATTAGCGCCATTATATACAAGCTTGTTTACCCCCTACGATTTGCAAATAGCGGCAAAACTGAATGGTACAGAAACGGCTATTTTAGCAGCTACGCAAATATTTGCCGGTGCTTCGCCTTGGATGGCTGATTTCTTTTAAAGAATTGGGCATTGGGCATTGGGCAATACAGTTCAGTTAAGCATTTCTTTATTCTCTCAGTGCCCTCTGCGTCTCTGTGGTTCGTAAAAAAATTGACTTTAACAAAGAGTTACTTACTTAAACAGACAAGGGGCTTAAGCCCTTTGTCTTAAACCCCTTGTTAAAAGTAGCTTTTGGTGTTGAATTTCGTTCCTCAATCCAACCTAAACCTTTTAAAAATAAAGGTTTATGATTTTTTTTGATTAAGGTAATAGAAAATGGCTAGTTAGCTCAAGAAATTTGGAGTACCACTACCACCATTCTTACCAACAGCAGGAATTTCTAATAGACTATCTGTAGCTTTGCCAGTACCGTCATTCACAACGGTTGTAGAGTTACCTGATGGATGTCCATTGGGGACAAACAGTTGCGGATGGTCAAAAGGCGCTTTCTCATACCGAACTCGCTCATCAGTCAGACCTTTTAAAAAGGCGACCAATTGCTGTTTTTCTTCCGGTGAGAGACCTAGTGGGGGAAGAAGCCCTAAGTTACCACCCCGATTGTAAAAATCAATCACTTGCTCTAAGGTTGCGTGACCTCCATTGTGGAAGTAGGGAGCAGTAAGTTCCACATTACGAAGTCCAGGTGCTTTGAAGGCTCCGTCTGCAAACACCGTTTCAGTAGGATTCAACGGTGGATTCAAGGTGGGAGGGTTTTCGCCAAGGAGAAGCTGAAATTTCCCTAACTGAGCCAATCGTGCTTCTGAAAGCGGATTACCGAAAGCGTCCTTACTACCTAAACTAGGATCTTCTGTAGTAGGTGTGACACCGATATTGAAGAAGCCAGTGTCTTCAGGGGAGTTTGGGGGGAAGGGCGCACGTTTGATTCGTCCTTCTTTAGTCACATTGCTTGTTGAAGCAGCGGTCAATTCCGATCCAACGTGACAAGCAATACAGAAAGCTTTGCCCTCAAACAGTTGTTTCCCTTGTTGCTGCTCAGAAGTTAGGGCATTAGTGTTTCCTTCTAAGAAGCGATCGAAGGGCGTATCATTGGCAATGAGTGTAGACTCGTACAACTGAACTGCCAGCCCAAAGAATAGCGAGAAGTTGTACTCCATTAATGTGTACTCATTAGTATCCAAGGAGCGATCAGGCTTTTTGACAAAAGTCCTTCTACCTTCAGCATCAACTTGGATGAGTTGATTAGACTTCCACCACTCCGGCTTGAAGGCATCTTGAATTAGCTGCCCATAAGTTTTATCTTTAAGTCCGGGTTTGGGCGATCTACTATCTGCACCTAAAACGCTGTCTTGGGGATGCACTACTTGCTTACCTAGCGGTCTGAGAGGTAATAACTTTTTCGCAAGTTTTCGGGGAAGCTTTTTACCTTTACCAGCGCTGAGGGATCTTCTGTCAATTCGCCCGAACTTATCACCAATTTCTTGAAAAGTTCGACCATCAGCAGATGACTCAAAGGAACTGAGTGGCGGGCCAACCGCTTGGGATGCCAAAGATGAATTCTTCAGACTAACTTTGACAAATTCTAATTTATTTGGGTTTGCTGCTTTAGCGATCGCAGCATTAGGATCTCTTAAACCGAAAGGATTCACCCCATTAAAGATATTTTGTGCCCTTCCGTCCCAGAAGTTGCGGAAGTTGAATGCTGAATTAATCACGGTTGGAGTGTTACGCGGCTCGACGCGGCGCACATTAACGCCTCCCACGTTAAACACTGGATCTGGCTCGTTTGTTACTTTGTCTTCTGCATTACCAGGTGTGACATCAACAAACTTACTATTGAAGATCCCCTGAGAAGAACTGACATCGTTACTGTGGAAAGGAAAATCTCCTGGTTTGAGTTGGTAGTTTGGTAGTCCACCAACATTAAAAACTGCATCTGGATTCTCCGTACCATCAGGGTTAATCCGTAAAAGTCCAGGAGCAATCTGATTTTTGGATCTATTGTCGGCCCCAGCATGGAAGTGACAACTAGCACAGGCAGTTACGCCGTCGCTCCCAACCTGCATATCCCAAAAAAGAGTTTTTCCTAACTTTACGGCGGCTACTTTGTCTTTTACGAAGTCTCCAAGATTGTCCGGCTGTGGAACCGATATGCTTTTGAGCGAAGGTAGAGGCGATGGCGTAACCTGGGCTGAGACAGTATTTCCAGCTAGTATTGCTGCCATAATAATGACAGCAATTGTTATAGTCTTTAAAAATTTTGATCTCAGGTAGTTAAGCTTGCCATATTTAAATCTCCACTCTTGGCGCTTTATTTTTGTCACCATAGATTTGAGTAAAAATCGACTTTTTGAGGTCAGTAGTCAGTAAATGGATAAGCTTGTAATAGAAATTACTAAGCTTAAGATGAGTATAAACCCCATAATGCTTTGTACTAAATTAAAGCTGAAACAAATTATACGTTTACGTGTAACCCTGAATTTTAATATTCATGTAAAGTAATTACGCTATTTACAAATTTTCTATAAACAAGAAACGCCACGATTTAGCACTAAAAATAAATTGAGTAGGGTCGATAAGCCGTTCTACATTTAATTTTTTCACTAAGCTATTAAGATAGATTATCAATAAAAGATTGTAAAATTTAGATATGCAAATTAGATATGTTTTAACTTCTCATCAGCCCTACTTTGAGTAGGATACTTGAATGTCACTACATCAAAGTTCTGGTCGCTGGCGCTTAGGGCTAGTATTATCGCTATTAACGGTTTTATTGTGGGGAATTTTACCTATTGCTCTGGCAGTAATTCTGCAAGTACTTGATGTCTATACCGTCGTTTGGTTTCGATTTTCGGTATCATTTTTACTACTAGCTGTGTATTTAGGAATACGCGGCAAGTTACCAAAGTTAGAACAACTGCGTTCTGCTTCTTGGAAATTATTAGCGATCGCTACACTATTCTTAGGGATTAATTACTTCTTTTTTACCCAAGGTTTATCACTAACATCACCTGCTAACGCTGAAGTTCTGATTCAATTATCTACCCTTTTATTAGGTTTTGGAGGGTTAGTAATTTTTAAAGAACGTTATCGGCTGTATCAATGGATTGGTGTCAGTGTAATGATTTGTGGTTATGTTTTATTTTTTCGTGAACAACTAACGAATCTAATTACAGCGCATGGCACATATCTACTAGGTAGTGTTTTCATAGCGCTAGGCTCAATGTCATGGGCGATTTATGCTTTAGCACAAAAGCAGTTATTACAATCTTTATCTTCCGCCAGCATCATGCTGATTATTTATGGAGGATGTGCTTTATTATTCACTCCTCTAGCCAAAGTAAAATCACTTTTGATACTTGATCCTTTCCATTTAGGAATGTTGCTTTTTTGTGCTTTTAATACTTTAATCGCTTACGGTGCTTTTTCCGAATCATTAGAACATTGGGAAGCATCACGAGTAAGTGCCGTAATAGCTTTAGCTCCCGTTGTGACATTAATAGCAGTTGCAGTTGTATCAGTTATTGCACCTAATTGGATACCATCAGAACACTTCAGTTTCGTAGCAATATTGGGAGCAGGTTTAGTAGTTACAGGTTCAGTAGCCATCGCATTAGGAAAAGCTGATTAGTAGTAAGGATTTTCAGGATTTTTACTGTTTTTTTATCTATAGAATCCGTGCAATATTCAAAGCTACAACATAAATACTGAGGCACAGTATTTTTTATTTGTTATGATTTGATAGTGAAGGCGAACTACGGGAGTCACTCATTATAAGATGGATACTTTACCCATCTGTGTGACACTGTAGGATCTGATTTTTGACTTTCTAGCCCAGAGAAAAATTCTTGAAGAAGAATTCATAAATCAGAATTCAGGAGTCAGATAAAGCTTTCTACATTCGCAAGTCATACAAAATTCATACTGAATTATAACGGCTGACTCCTAAATTCTGTTTTGATAAAATTGAGGCTAAAAACTTAAAGTAAACCAAGCAGGGTGTCCGAATAACTACCAAAGCCAACACCTGATAAAACCAGACCACCGAAACAGTTGAGCGATGAATAGTTTGTTTGGTAATTGGGCCAGCAGCCTCAGAAAAAATTCCCTATTGCTGGTTCTTTCAACACTGCTGCCAACGTTTGGAATTAGCAATTCTGTCTTGGCAGCAGAGCGGATTTATGCATCTTATTCAGCCTTAGAGCTTTCCATTTCAGTCAACACTTTAGAAAACTATGCCAAAACAGGTGTAATTAACGAAGATTTGGCAGCGTATCAGCAATATCTTCCTCTACAACAGCTTCCAGAATTGCGACGGATTTTACTTAATCGTGTGAAAGTTAGTCCGGTAGTACTTTCGCAACTTCTCTATACACCGCAAGGAGAATTTTTGCTGCATCGGTTGGCGCAAGTCATTAAAACCAGTCAACCAGGATTTGGTAATTTGCGTTCGGCGCTAATTTCAGCCTCTGCTGAATCGGGAGGCTTGACACTTTTGAATGTGTTGCGTAAATACCCCAGCAGCAGCATTCGTCTTGATGTTGCAGAGACTTTAGAAATAGCTACGGAATTAGAGAAACTTGTTAACCAAACCCATAGTGCGATCGCAGCAGTTTCCCAAGAGTCTAAAATAGAAGCTGCTACCACTCCACAACCAAATCTCTCGCAATTGCCTGATTTAAAGGTTCCTGGCAAGTTTAAGTCGCAAAAATACACCCTAAAGTTTTTTGACTCAAAGCGCAACCGGCTTTTATTAACTGATGTTTACATTCCCAATGTTCAAAATACTACACCCGTAATTGTGATTTCTCACGGCTTGGGTTTAGATAGCAGCAACTTTCAATATTTAGCTACGCACCTATCTTCTTATGGATTTGCCGTTGTCGTTCCTAATCATCCTGGTAGCGATGCTAAACAATTACGTTCTCTGCTAAAGGGACATGCGAATGAAGTAGCAGAACCAGGTGAATTTCAAGACCGACCTTTGGATGTCACATATATATTGAATCAATTGGAAAAAGGTAATCAATCTGATTCAAGGTTTAAAGGTCGCTTAAATCTGCAACAAGTCGGAGTATTTGGTCAATCTTTGGGAGGCTACACAGCCTTAGCCTTAGCAGGCGCAAAAATCAACTTTGAGCAGCTAAAACAAGACTGTCAACCAGCAGCACTGCAAAAAACCTGGAATATGTCTTTACTGCTCCAGTGTCGCGCTTTAGAATTGAGCATCAGCAAGTCTGGCAAGGATTATAACCTGCGGGATGAGAGAGTAAAAGCTGCGATCGCAGTTAATCCCATTACTAGTTCTATTTTCGGCAAAGCTGGCTTAAGTCAAATCAAAACTCCAGTGATGATTGTCAGCAGTAGTGATGATACAGTTGCACCAGCTTTATCTGAGCAAATTTTACCTTTCTCCTGGTTTGCGAATTCCCAAAAGTATCTCGTCATGCTTGTAGGTGGTACTCACTTTTCCACCATTGGTAATGGTAATCCTGCAAATCAACAAGTAGCATTACCTACTGATATGATTGGCGATGCTTCGCAAGCGCGTCGTTACATGAATGTTTTAAGTTTACCTTTCTTCCAAACATACATTGCAGGAAAACCACAATACACCCCTTACCTGAACGCCGCCTACACTCAAAGCATTTCTAGTAAGTCTCTTGGTTTAAGTCTTGTCAAGTCATTGAATACAACCGAATTAGCTCAATTGCTGGATATGCAAGGAGCCAAAACCGTAAAAAAAAAGTTCCCAACACCATAGTCAGCTTCGGATTTTGGATGTTGGATATTGGTGTTGCATTGCTCCATGTAATGATTTTTGTTTGATTTATACAGACGTAATTTATTACGTCTGTAGAGTTTATTTGCACCTTTATAAAATCAGAGGTTCAATTCTTGCTTGCACTTCTTCAATTAGATCCTCTTGAACTCTCTCTACAAACAAAACTTTTCTAACTTTCCAGTCTAGTGATTTGATCTGATCGGCTAACACTACGCCACTGGTTATCATTCCATCAGGAAGCGGAACTTCAAAGTTAAGACCTTTTTTTTGATTAGTAATTGGACAAATTAGAACTATGGAAGCCATTTGATTGTATTTTAATGGCGACATAACTAAAAAAGGACGATAGCCCATCTGCTCACGCCCTTGAGGTTTTAGTTCTGCACTAAGTGTTTTAGCAATATCTTCAAATGACATTCCTGATGTTCTTAATGCTAATACACTTCGGATAGAATCAGCCGTAATTTGCGTTGTAGTTCCACAGTCTAACTTGACAATATCGCCTCTATCTGGAACGTATGGTTTAATTACCAAACTTCATTCCCCATAGCAGATCCAGTATCTATTTCAGAATGGAAATTATCTGGAGTCATACCTTCCAATAATTCATCAAGCGTATATTTTTTTCGCTGCTGCGGCGTGATGACAATACTATTGCCTGAAACGCTGAAAGTTATGTCTGTTCCCTCTTTTACATTAACTTGTTCAGCTAAAGCTTTCGGAAGTCTAATAGCTAGACTGTTTCCCCACTTAGCAACAACTGTGGTCATAGCTACCTTTAAATACTTTCTTAGAGAATTACACGCCCAAACGTAAAACTTTCGGAGCTTGACACATCTACTTTAGACTCTTATGCGTATCTACTTTGAATATACCATAATCTGTATTTTCAGTCCGTTATGGAAGCGGTAATATACTCTACCCGATCTTTTAATTATTTGCCCTTACCTACTTACCTCGAAAAACCATAACAAGCACAAATGATATGCGATCGCATTCATCCTTATCGGCATATACTTTAAAGAAATATGACAATTAATTGCGCTATTGTAAAATTCAGCTTTACATAAGTTGATTTATGAGCCAGCCTAAAAATACTACTACCCAAGCGACTGCTCTGACTAACCACGATCGCAAACCTATTCATATACCTGGCTCTATTCAACCTCATGGTGTACTACTAGCACTCAGTACTCAGTTAGAGATACTGCAAGTTAGCAACAATACCCAAGCTTATGTAGGTAAAGAGCCAAAAGATTTGCTTGGTAAACCATTGAGCTATTTATTAAAAGCTCAACAAGTAGAAGCTGTAAAGCAGTGCTTGGTAAAAAAAATTGGCAGTCCCAATACTTTTAAAGTATCAATAAATACTTCGGATGGAGTACGAGATTTTGATGCGATCGCTCATCGTACAGAAGAGGCTGTGATTCTGGAGTTAGAACCGACTGACTCAAAATCTGAGGTGAGTTTTCTAGGCTTTCATGCTTTGGCAGGTGAAGCGATCGCAAAAATGCAAAGCACATCAAACCTGATAGAATTTTTGCACTTAGTGGCTGAAGAAGTCCAAAAAATCATCGGTTTTGATCGGGTAATGGTCTATCAATTTGATGAGTCGGAAGCGGGTTCTGTTGTTGCAGAAGTAAAACGGGAAGATTTATCACCTTATTTAGGACTTCATTATCCCGCTACGGATATTCCAGCGCAGGCTAGGGAGTTATACACACGATGCTTTCTGCGATTTCTTCCCGATTTGACGGCCGAATCTGTCCAGCTAGTTCCAACGCAAAATCCGACAACACATCAGCATCTTGATTTAAGCTACTCTGTGCTACGGAGTTTTGATTGGTGTTGTGCTGAATATCATCAAAATATGGGAGTGAAGGCTCTTTTGGTGATTTCGCTGATTCAAGAGCAGAAACTTTGGGGATTAATATCTTGCCATCATCAAACACCAAAGTATATTTCCTACGAAGTACGCAAGATGTGCGAATTTTTGGGACAAATCGTATCTTCAGAGTTAGCGCACAAAATTAGTTCTTCGGAATGGGACTATAAGGTAAAACTCAAATCGCTACAGTCTGAGTTCCTTGAGTCCATTTCCCAAGCAGACAACTTTATCGATGCCTTAATCAAACCGGAAATCCGCTTGCTAGATTTTGTCAGTGCCTCTGGAGCGGCTGTTTGTCTGGATAATGAAATTAACCTTGTGGGAACCACACCAAATATTGATCAGGTGCGAGCGTTAATTGAATGGGCAGATACTCAAGTTAGTGACAACCTGTTTTCTACAGATTCTCTGCCGAAGCTTTATCCAGAAGCACTCATATTTAAAGATACTGCCAGTGGTTTGTTGCTGCTGCGAATTTCTAAAGTCCGGCGTTATTATATTCTTTGGTTCCGCCCTGAAGTTATCCAAACAGTACACTGGGCAGGAAATCCACAGGAATCCATTCAAGCTCAAACAGATGGTAGCTATACCCTGTCTCCCCGAAAATCTTTTGAACAATGGCAAGAAACGGTTAGATTAACTTCTTTACCTTGGAAAGGGTGTGAACTTGAAAGTGCGATCGCTCTGAGTAATGCGATCGTTGGTATTGTCCTCTCGAAAGCGGATGAATTAGCGAAAATCAACCTGGAGTTAGAACGCAGTAACCAAGAACTAGCATCCTTTGCCTACGCTGCTTCTCACGATCTCAAAGAACCTTTGCGGGGCATTTATAACTTCTCGACGGTGCTGCTAGAAGACTATGCCCAAGTATTAGATGATGACGGCATTGAGTGCTTGCAAACAGTAGTGTCCTTATCTGTACGCATGGAAACTCTGATTAATGCTTTGCTGCGACTATCGCAGTTAGGACAAGCACATCTCCGAGAGCAAGCAACCGATCTCAACGAATTGCTCAACCAAGTAATTAATGTCTTTCATGCTAGTCGCCAAGGCTGTGGGCTTGTGGATATTCGCATTCCTCGGCCTTTACCAACAATTCAGTGCGATCGAGTTCTCGTTAATGAAGTCTTCAGTAACCTGCTTGGTAATGCCTTCAAATACAACGATAAAGCAGAGCAATGGGTTGAGATTGGCTACCTTTCTCAAGAAGAGGCAGGGGGAGCAGGGGAGACAAAGGGACAAGGGGACAAGGGGACAAGAGGTGAGAACTTGAAACAAATCTTTCCCCTTGTCCCCAATTCTCCTTGTCCCCAAGTCCTCTTGCCCATACCCAATGCCCCATGCCCAATCTTTTATATCCGAGATAACGGTATTGGCATCCCACAGCATCACTTAGAAACTATCTTTAGATTATTCAAGCGGCTGCACTCTCAGGAAAAGTACGGTGGAGGAGCAGGTGCAGGATTAGCTATTGTTAAAAAGATTGTTGAGCTTCATAACGGCCAAATTTGGGTTGAATCTACCGTAGGTGTTGGCTCTATTTTCTATTTCACGCTGGAATAGTTTAAGATAATAACCAAATATATATTTTTGTTAAGCTCTTTTAAGACCACGAATGACAAAAAAACTTCATGAACCTCTGCTTGTTGTTGAGGACAGCAATGAAGATTTTCGGATGCTACAACGTCTGATGCGGCTCATGTCCGTCCAGAACCCCATACATCGTTGTACTAATGGGGATGAGGTTTTAGAGTTCCTGTATCAACAGGACAGCGATGCCCATAGCAAAGGCGAAAACTTACCCAACTCTAAAGTAGCATTACGACCCTCTGTGATCTTGCTCGATCTGAATTTGCCAGGTATTGATGGCCGTGACATTTTAGATCGGCTCAAGCAAGACAAGAGTTTCAAGGAAATCCCCATCGTTGTTTTTACCACATCATCTAACCCCAAGGATATTGAGTTGTGCTACCAAAAGGGCGCAAATGGATATCTGGTAAAGCCGATGGATGCTCAGGAACTAAAAAAGACGATCCAGGCATTTGTGGATTACTGGCTTGAAGCCAATATGCCGCCAGTCTTGGATTAATTTGTTTATTGCCTGTTGACGAGGCAGTAGGGAAAGGATAATAAAAGAGACGGTTCAAAGGGCACAGAGACATTTCCTTCTTTGAGTCACTGTGTCTGTTTGTCTCTGCTAGATTCCTTTTCCCCATTTTGCTGTTTTTGAGTATTTGATGTTTCTTTAGGATTACTAAAGAATTTAGATTTTATTTATACTTATTTTATATTATTTTTAGAATTATGCAATAAAACACAATCTGGATAAAAGGGATCTACATAGCTCCCCAATCTTCATACTTGTATATGTTGGACACATGGACGCTACTCATCATTGATGATTGTGCAGCAGATCGGAAAATCTATCGCCGATATCTGTTGAAAGATCCGCACCAGTCCTACCAGATATTTGAGGCAGACTGTGCAGAAGAAGGACTTGCTTTGTGCCAGAAAATCCGCTGCGATGCCATTCTGCTGGATTTTTGCCTACCTGATATGAGTGGGATAGAACTCTTCGATCAAATGCAGCAGGAGATATTTAAGACTTCTGTCCCTGTGATTATGTTGACAGGACGGGGCGATGAAGAAGTGGCTGTGCAAGTCATGAAACGGGGTGCGCTGGATTATTTGGTGAAGCATAATCTGACACAGGACATACTGCAACTAGCAGTCCGAAACGCTATTAAGCAATCATACTTACAAGCCCAACTCAGCAAAACTCAGGAAAGACAGCGCTTAATTGCGACAACTGCTTTACGAATTCGCCAGTCTCTTAACCTAGAGCAAATTTTGAATACAGCTGTAGCAGAAGTACAGCAACTTCTAAAGTGCGATCGCGTGATGGTATATCAGTTCACCCCAGATACTGACGGTAAAATAGTTGCCTCATCAGTTGAGTCATTCCGCACTGTATTGTGCGATCGCGTCGCGCCTGGGCAAGAAGCAGGGGAGCAGGAAGCAGGGAGCAGGGAGCAGAGGAAGGAAAAAGGTAAATTAATTACTCATTCTCCCCCTTGCACCTTGCACCCTGCCCCTCTGCCTCTTGTGTCCAATTCCCAATCCCCAATCCCTTATATTTATGAGCTTGGGTTGTGTAATTGTGTCAGCTTGAAAGAGGAATTTAATACTAATGCAAATTTAGTAGTTCCCATTAATTTGAGTAACAATGGGAACCCAACTCCCAAGCTTTGGGGTTTGTTGATTGCTCACCAAAATTCTGGAGAACGACATTGGCAAACTGATGATGCCCAAATGCTCAATGAAGTTTCGGTACAATTAGCGATCGCTATCCAACAAGCTGAATTGCTAGCCCAAACTCAAGCAGCCCTTGCGAAAGAAAAGCAACTCAATGTATTTAAATCCCAAATTATTGCAACAGTTTCTCATGAATATCGAACGCCGCTAACTTCAATTCTGGCGGCTGCATCAACTTTGGCAAAATATAGTCAGCAACTGGATGAGTCTAAACAACAAAGGTTTTTAGGAATTATTGAACAGAAAACAAGGTATATGTCCAAACTCGTGGATAATATGCTTTTGGTTAACCAATTTGAACTAGAAAAACCCAAATTTAAGCCAATCCCACTAGATTTGCTGCAATTTTTTTCTGATCTTATAGAACAAGAGCGAGAAACAACAGGCGATCGCCACGAATTAATTTTTCAAATTACTGGGCATACCCAAGGCTTTTGGGGCGATCGGGGACTGTTGCAGCAAATTTTTATTAACTTAATGTCTAATGCAATTAAGTACTCTCCAGATGGAGGTGCTGTAGAGTTCCACCTGATCGGTAAAGAATCAGAGGTGATTTTTTACATCCAAGATCGAGGAATTGGTATCCCGATTAAAGATCAAGAAAATTTGTTTCAATCCTTCTGTCGTGGAAGTAACGTTGATACAATTCCTGGCACGGGTTTAGGATTGGCGATCGCTAAAGGTTGTGTAGAATTACATGGTGGCAATATCACCTTATTTAGTGAAGTAGGGCAAGGAACTAAAGTTACAGTCAGCTTACCAAAGGTATTCCCAATCGATCAACTTTCCCCATCATCAACTTGATTTGTAGAAGTATATAGCACTTATCGGTTATCTGTATTAATTAAAATTTTAAAAACAAATATTGTGATTTTTACTCTTGAATTTCTATGTTGGTAATCAGCCATTCTTCGATTGTTTTACCGCAAGGCTCAGAACTTTGGCAATCACTGACATTCTCTAGCCCATAAGACATCTTTACTTTTTTATTGACGTATTTCTCTGGTTCGCAAACCTCAAATGTTGCCCCGACACCTTCATATAATTTACCTTTTTCATCAACAACACTAACGTAGCATTTTAAGTCTCCATTCTGCATATCTTTGATAGTACCCAATATCGGGTTATTGTGAGGAATTTCATTAGTTTTGTTATTTTTAATAGGTGTTTTTTCATTTGATGTTGGATTACTAGTTTTTTTACCAACTTCGATGTTATTTAGCTTTTCTTTATTTGCAGAAATAGATTCAGAATTAGCTGGAGTAGTTGTTGCAGTATTTGCTTGATTAACTTTATTTTCTTGAGAAGTACTATTGCCATCACCACAACTTGCAATCAACATAGAAGAAAGAATTAACATAGTAGTAGTGAAAATTGCTTTTTTCATTTAATTTATGTTTATAAAACCCTATCGATGATTATTTTGGTAAAAGTATTTTATGTGTTTCACTTATAAGTGACAATGTGGTATTTACTGTACATACTCGGCGTTATCTGCATTTTGTGTGTATTATTCGGTAAAGTGCTTACAGGATATCTTAAAGGTGGTTAATGTGTATAAATTAATGCTTGGTTAATCTTTAATTACTAAATATTAATGCTTTGAGCATTAAATAAGTATTTAATAGAGTTTAGAAGCTGTAAGTATTGATTTTGTGTTATCTCAAGGTTTTCTCAACTTAAACAAACCATTTGACTGGACTTCCCACGACTGTGTAGCGCGGGTGCGAAAATTGTTGCGCCTCAAACGTGTCGGACATGCGGGAACCTTAGATCCAGCCGCCACAGGGGTTTTACCAATTGCCCTTGGTAAAGCCACAAGATTATTGCAATATCTGCCAGAAAACAAAGCTTACAAAGCCACTATTCGCCTGGGTGTGCGTACTACAACCGATGATTTGCAAGGTGAAATCATCACTTCTCAACCTTGTGCTGGATTGAGTTTGGCAGAAGTGAAAAGTGCATTAGCACAATTTGAAGGCAAGATTGAGCAAATACCACCTATTTACAGTGCAATCCAAGTGGATGGTAAGCGTCTCTACGATTTAGCACGCCAAGGGAAAACAGTAGAAGTTCCAGTGCGAACAGTGGAAGTTTTTCGGATAGATATTTTGGACTGGAGAGAAGGAGATTTCCCAGAATTGGATGTGGCGATCGCTTGCGGTTCTGGTACATATATTAGAGCGATCGCTCGTGACTTGGGTGCAAACTTAGAAACTGGTGGCACTCTGGCGGCTTTAATCCGTACAGAAAGTAGTGGTTTTAATTTAACCGATAGTCTTACATTGACTGATTTAGAAGCACAACTACAAGCTGGAATATTTCAACCCGTTTGTCCAGATGCAGCTTTACAACATCTATCATCTGTTACTTTACCAGCAACATCTGCTCAAAAGTGGTGTCAAGGTCAGCGAATTTCTCTAACTTTTGATGTCCCTACAATAGTGCGAGTTTATGATGAAGAGACTCGCTTTTTAGGTATTGGGCAATTACAAGACGAAGTGTTGATCCCTCAAATGGTTTTTGAACCAATTTCTTAATATCTTAGTTATTGGTCATTTGTCATTTGTCAAGAAGAATAATATAACGAACTACTATGCAAGAAAGGTTAGGCCAGATTGAGGTGATTATAGAGCGGACAACACAAAGGACTGAAGCGATCGCTGTGTTCGCTAGACGGGAGAATGGCAAGTAATGAGCGATCGCCATCCTACCACTGCTGCACGTCTCAATGTTTACATCCAAGGTCAAGGATTCCCCATTTTGGGCTTACATGGTCATCCTGGTACTGGTCGTAGTCTTTCTGTCTTCACCAATCATTTATCAAAACGCTATCAAACTATTGCCCCTGATTTACGCGGATATGGCAAAAGTCGCTGGAATGGCAATTTTGATATGACTGACCATTTAACTGACTTAGAAGCGCTGCTAGATCGCTTAAATATTGACAAATGCCTAGTATTGGGATGGTCACTTGGGGGCATTCTAGCAATGGAACTGGCATTGCGTTTACCAGAGCGCGTTACTGGGCTGATTTTAGTAGCGACAGCTGCAAAACCCCGTGGTAGTCATCCGGCCATAACTTGGCAAGATAATTTATATACTGGCATTGCTGCCCTATTAAACTATATAAAACCGAGTTGGCGATGGAATATTGAAACTTTTAGCAAGCGATCGCTTTTCCGCTACTTAGTTCAACAACATACATCCACAACTTACAACTATATCGCCAAAGAAGCAGTACCAGCTTATCTGCAAACCTCTCCTGCTGCTACTCGTGCCCTCTATAGCGCCATTCAGTCAGGATACAATCGGCTTCCAGATTTGCCACAAATACAATGTCCTAGTTTGGTACTTGCTGGCGATCAAGACCGCCACATCACATCTGATTCGAGCCTAGAAACTGCTCAACACCTCCAAAATTCTCAGTGGCAGTGCTATTCAAATACCGCCCATCTTTTCCCGTGGGAAGTCCCCCAGCAGGTGCTGAATGACATTGACCATTGGCTGGAAGAACATCCGCAGGTAATTGGTATTCAATAGTCCCAGAGTTTTTACCTCTGAACCACATAATTCGCAATTAGAACTCGAAATTAAGTTAGCGTCTCGTAGAGAAGCCCATTACGAATTACGAATTACGAATTACGAATTATCTTAATTTTCGCCTAACTTAAATCTGACCGCCAAAGGCAGGCTGTACTTTGCGGTCAAATCTTTCCCCCAAGTCTTCAGCAATTGTTAAGGTATTAGGTTTGCAACGTTTGACACGCACAGTAATTCCCGTAGCTCCTTCGACTTCTAAATCTTCTATGTATCCAATGCTTGAAAATTTTGCATCAGAAGAAGTCAGAAATGGCCCAAAGTAGTAAGTACACCGGGGATTTTGCGTCACAATCTCTACCCACCAAGCCAGGCCGATGGAGTCGAATGTGTTAATCAACACTTCCTTGAGGTTATGCCAAAGGGTTTTCATGTTTTTCGCCGATTTATAAACGTCTACAGGGTGTTAAACGATATGGTGCTTTATTATCTTTTACATTTCTTTATACTCTGTTACTGTTATTTTTTCAAAGAAATTTTTTGTAACTTATCTAAGTACAGCGTATTTAGCGATCGCTGACGATAAATTTCATAAAGCGCCATCCCTGCTGCTACAGAAGCATTCAGGCTGGGAGTCTTACCTTGCAGAGGAATCGATACCAAGAAATCACAGGAACGTTGAGTCAACATACCCAGACCTTCGCCTTCTGAACCGATTACTAAAACGATTGGGCCTTTGAAATTTACAGTATGCACGGGTTCGCTTCCACTTGCAGCAGTACCATAAATCCAAAAGCCAGCTTCTTTTAATTCTTCTAAGGCGCGGCTGAGGTTAACAACTCTAGATACAGTAAAGTTTTCTAAAGCGCCTGCTGCTACTTTCATAACAGTGGAAGTGATCCCAGATGCCCGTCTTTGGGGAATTACCAATCCTTGAGCGCCTATTGCTTCGGCGGTGCGAATAATTGCTCCTAAGTTGTGGGGATCAGTAATTCCGTCAGCCACTACAATAACGGGATCGGTTACAGATTTAGACTGTTCAATGAGATCGGCTAATTCGATATAGCCGTAAGGAGCAGTTTGTGCTGCCACACCTTGATGATTAGCCCCATTGGTAAGATAATCTAAGCGCTTGGGTTCAACCTCATCAATAACTGTGCCATTTTCCTTAGCTTGCAGGAGAAAATGGTGAAAGCTGGGATCGTACCGCAGACGGGTAGTAATCCAGATGCGGTTAAGATTGCGTTGATTTTGCAACGCACTCAATACTGGATGACGACCGTAGATGAGATCGTTATCTTCTTCTATTGGTTGTGTAGATACAGGCGGCTGAGAGAAGCTGCTATTTCGTTGTCGGGAATTGCCAGAAATGGGGTTGCTATCTATTTTCCGGGGATTGCGAATGGGAGCAACAGAAATGGTGTTGCTATCTATTTTCCGGGGATTACGAGTGGGATTAGCAACAGAGGTAGGGTTACTATCTATTTTCCGGGGGTTGCGCGTGGGATTACTAACAACACGCTTACCCTTAATTTTTATAGGTTTACCACGATTGGGTTCGCCGGTAGAAGTGTTGTTGATGATTTTTCTCGGTTTATTCTGCATTTGATTTATGGATATAGCTTATGGTTGAACATACCGATTACCGGAGTTTCTGGAACCTAATCTACTGCTGTACCTATTGTTGTGAAATTGAGTTTTCACCCTTTTTCTACATGAAGCATTTGCAACAGTTCGGTTAGACGCTGGTAATCTGTGAGATATAAATAGCCTATTAGGGTTTCTAGACTAGTTGCCTGTTGATAAATTTCGGGATTAAGTCGCTTAGGGCGGCCTGTAGCGGCATTTCTACCCCGTCGGACAATTTCTAATTCGGTGTCCCTCAGATGAGGAGTTAGCGATCGCAAATGTAGCGCTTGTGTTTCTGCTCTTACCTGCTCCACTACCAGACTATGGTAAATTCCCGACCGCTGCAATGGCAGCAGATAGAACATTCTAACATACAACTCATAAATTGCATCCCCCAAATATGCTAAAGCAGTAGGAGAAATTTGTTGCACTTGTGAGAGGGAAATCTGTTGGAATGGCCCTGTGGTTGCCAAGGGTGCTTCAGTCCAAGATAAACTCTGCTTGGGAGTTTTATCTTGTCCATCTAATAGCTCTTCCTCCTGTGACTTCACAAATAAATCATTCCTTGACGGGCTAGATTTGGCAGGCATTCTTCGCAAAGACTGATTTTTTTGAAGTATGCCATGATAGTATACTTAGCATAATCAATACTATCAAAGTTACTTTTTAATTTCATCTTTTTGATTGAGAGTTGGCATTTAAAATCACCCTGATGTCAACGCCTTGTAAACCAAATTTCGCCTACTTCTTGTAGTCTGTGTCTAAGATAGGGTAAAATCTGAACATCAAATACACCCCGTTACTAGATAGCATTGCTATGCTTACTTAGTAAGTGACAATTTTTAACTATACAGTATCAAGTCAAGTTTATCTATAGACAAATCTGCTAAATTTGTATTTTTTACAACTTTTTCAGACTTGGTTATTTATCCGAATGTTCTAGTAAGCGATTACACAGCAATCACTTGGTATATATATTTTTTTGATTGCTCTACTTTAAAGATAATAGCGCAACTGGCTTATTGCCTCTCCCACAAGGAGAGAGGTTTTCTGCCAGAAGTTTTAAAAATTAAGCTACCCGATATTGAATCTGGATAGCTGAATTAGTCTCTCGGTTCAAGCAACCAAGACTACTTGACGTTTTCTAGAGCTTCTTCAACTGATTTTTGCAGGGAGAGAAACTTCTCTAGACGAACAAGCTTGACCGTTTGAGTTACGCGGGCATTCGTGACAATTTGCAAAGTGCCTTCAGCAGTTTGAGCCTGCTTGGCTAGCTGCACCAGAGCGCCCAAGCCAGAGCTATCAATAAAGTCGATTTGTGAGAGATCCAAAATAATGTGCTTAGGGCCCTCTTCAATCTTGCTGCCAAGCACTTTGCGAAATGTGGGTTCAGAAAAGGCATCTAACAAACCTGTGAGGCGGAATAGCTGGCAGTTATCCCGGACTTCACGAGTACCCCTCAGGCTAACGGTTAGATTCAGTGGCTCAGCAATAATTCCCTCCTCATGAGTTAAAGTGAACGCTCAAGTATAGATGGTTTTTGAGCATGTTGTCTACAATCTTTTGGGGCATTGGGTATTGGGCATTGGGCATTGAAAAACTTTTTCTTAGTCCCTAGCTAGTACCCATTCCCTATTTTTACTTAACCTCGGCTGTTGCGGCTTGACGTGCTGCTTGCATGGCTTGAACAAATTGCTCAAACAAGTAATCGGCATCGTGTGGGCCAGGACTGGCTTCTGGGTGATACTGTACAGAGAATACAGGTAGAGATTTGTGACGTACCCCGGCAATGGTGCGATCGTTTAAGTTCAGATGGCTGATTTCCACAACTGCCGTAGGTAAAGAATCTGGGTCAATAGCAAAACTATGGTTTTGGCTAGTAATTTCTACCCGTTGTTGTAAACCCGCAGGCTGATTTAAACCACGATGACCAAATTTTAGTTTATAGGTTTCTGCCCCTAACGCATGACCTAAAATTTGATGCCCCATACAAATACCAAAGATGGGTTTTTGACTTAACAAAAGCGCTTTGGCAGTTGCAATCCCTCCAGTGACGGCAGCCGGGTCGCCCGGCCCATTAGAAAGAAACACACCATCTGGATTGTAATTGAGGATTTCTTCTGGTGGCGTATCAGCAGGCACAACAATTACCCGACAACCGTAACTTACTAAGCGACGCAAAATGTTGCGTTTTACGCCAAAGTCAAGGGCAACAACGGTAAAGGCTTCTCCAAGATTTTCCGCAGCCTCACAGTTGAATTCCCAAGCTGGAATTGTGGGATCTGACCATTCATAAGCCGTTGATGTGGTGACTTCGCGAACCAGATTCAATCCCGCCATGTTGGGAGCTGCCTGTACCTGTTCTAGCAATTCCGCCTCATCGAGAATGGTTGTGGAAATGCCACCGTTCATGGCTCCAAACATCCGAATTTTGCGGGTGAGGGCGCGGGTATCGATGCCGTAGATCCCTGGTACTTGATTTTGTTTGAGGTAGTCTGGTAAGGATTGTGTCGATCGCCAGTTACTTGGTCTTTGACAAATATTTCGGGCGATCGCACCCCGCACTTGGGGGCCATCTGATTCTTCATCTTCAAGATTGATACCAGTATTGCCTAATTCAGGATAGGTAAAAATGACAATCTGACCGCAGTAACTAGGGTCAGTCAGAACTTCTTGATATCCGGTCATGCCAGTGTTAAACACCACTTCTCCGATCGCGGTTCCCGTCGCACCGAAAGACCAACCGCGATAAGTAGTTCCATCTGCCAAGACAAGTAAAGCAGGTATTGCGTCAGTCAGGGGCATAGTAAATTGGGGAATTGGGAATTGGAAATTGGGAATTGGGAATTGGGAATTGGGGATTGGGCTGGTACTAAACTCTTCCCCATTGGCTATTCCCCATTTCCCATTACCTATTCTTCAATACTGCGATTGTTAATTATCCCATGAGTTGAGCAATTAGGAGTTTTTTGGATAGTTAATTAAAATTAAAGTGGGAATTTAAAGTGGCGGGAGTGGATTTGACAAAGCTTGGGTGGTTAAAATTAATTATGCTTCAGTCTTTTTTATCCCGTGCAACCCTAATTTTAGTATCAAGCGCTCTTGCGGTTTTGTGTGTTGCCTGTAGTGAAGACAAACGGAACACTGTGACTGGTGGCAATGAGCAACCCGCGCCAATTGGGGATTTGGCATCAGTAGAACCTGCCGTTGAATCACCAACACCAGCAGTTACCCCAGAAGTACAGCCGCTAGAGCCGTCTGAAAGCGAACCAAGCCTTTTTGAACAGGGGCTAGACAAAGCGGTTGGTGCTTGGAGTATCAGCCGTTCTGCTCAATCTCCAGGTGATTGGATTTTGGTGGCGAATCAGTACCAGGATGCGATCGCGCTGATGCAAAGAGTCCGGCGACAAAGCCCAGAATTTGCGATCGCTCAAACCAAAATTACTGAATATCGCCGCCAAATTAAATATGCCCAACAACAAGCTACTCCTCGCCCTGTGCGTCTTGCCGAACCGAAGAGGATAGTGGTTGTGGTTCCCCAAACAACAATTACACCAAAGTATACCTCGCCTCCACAAGAAACAAAGCCGTTACCAATAGAGCCAGGTTTGCCCTCATCAGCAGTGGTGATTCCAGATCAGGAAGTATTTACAGCCCCGATTAAAAGGCGAATTGGTGGAACGCCAATTGTCGAAGTCACTTTCAATGGACAGCGACAATTTGAGATGATTGTGGATACAGGAGCCAGTGGCACTGTCATCACCCAACAGATGGCTAATGCTTTGGGAGTCGTGACAGTAGGGAAAGCTAAGGCAAATACCGCTAGTTCTAGGGCTGTAGAATTCCCTGTGGGCTATGTTAATTCGATGGCACTTGGTGGGGTAATAGTGAATAAAGTACCAGTAGCGATCGCAGGTGCGGAACTAGAAACTGGACTTTTAGGCCATGACTTTTTTGGCAACTACGATGTCACCATCAAGCGTAATGTCGTAGAATTTCGCCCGCAATCGCGATCGCAAATTAATTCCCCAGAAACTCAACTAACTGCTCCAACTTCGTCCAAGCTGCCCCGCTTTGTAGGATATCCTTAGCGATTTTAATCCCTTGGGCGTGATCCAGAAGCGCGATCGAACCTGCTACTTGCAACGCCAACGACGCATTCAACGCAACAGCATCTTGTTGCGCCTGAGTTCCTTTACCTTGCAATACAGCCTTGAGAATCACCGCATTTTCTTGGACATCCCCACCCCGAAGCATACCTATGGGGGCAGGTGTTAGATCCAAATCTAGGGGATTAATGGTAGTTACCTGCACTTCTCCATCTGATAAAACTGCCAAGTCTGTTTCATCTCCTAACCCCGCTTCATCAAGTTTTTCTCGCCCGTGCAAAACAATCGCTTTTTCCTTGCCCAAATTGTTTAATGCTTGAGCAACAGTCGCCAAAAGTTTGGGAGTAAATAACCCCACCACCTGCCCATTGGGACGCAAAGGATTTACTAATGGCCCCAGCAAATTAAACACCGTTCGTACCCTGAGAGTCCGCCGCAATTGTGCAACTGCTTTCAGTGCTGGATGCCAACCAGGTGCAAATAAGAAAGTGATCCCCACCTCTTGTAGTGCGGCTTGCACCTTGTCACTGGATGCGCTCAAGTTTACACCCAAGGCTTCCAAAACATCTGCGCTCCCCGTGAGACTTGAAGCTGAACGATTGCCGTGTTTAGCAACGGGTACACCAGATGCTGCGGCTACAAATGCAACTGCTGTAGAAATATTAAAGGTTGATGAACCATCTCCACCAGTTCCACAGGTATCTATTACAGTGGTGAGCGATGAATGGTGAGTATTGAGTGGGGAAGATTGAGATTGTAAGACTTCAGCCATACCAGTCAATTCATCGGCAGAAATGCCTCTAAAATTCAGCGCTGTTAAAATAGCGCCTGATAACTCTGGGGGAACCGCTTCACTGAGCCAACCTTGCATCAATTCAGCAGCTTGAGTACGAGACAAGGATTGGCCATCTATTAATTGTTGCAGCAGGACATACCAGCTAGCAGAGGATTCTTGAGCAGGGATTGGGGAAGTTATCATAGCTAAGGTTTGTATGTTGTAGCTATATTGAGAGCTATGGGGTTATCCTACCGGAAAATTGGAAGCCTATCAAAGTTAGGTTTAAATCTCAAGGCTTAATTGCAAAGCTGGATTACCAAGATTCTGAACTTGTGATTTTTTTTCCAAATCAAGTTTAACTTCGTAGTTAGTAATGAATAACTCTTTTCCTTTAGCCGCACCACTCTGCTTATAGTTATTCATGCCATACTGTAATTCCCACTCTGAGATATTAGCCCATTGGAAATTTTCTAGAATTTGCGTTGAGTTGTCATAGGTAATTAGCCAGTTATGATGACATTGTTGCAAAAGGTTAGCAAATCTCTGATGTTCAAAAGAAGTGTGCAAGTCACCGTCTTTACCATATAGCTTTGATTTTGTAGCACTAAAATATGGTGGATCTAAAAATAAAAATACGTCTTCCCCTTCTGATTTTAATAAGTGGCTGTAATCCAAATTAGTAATTTGGACATTTTCTGACAAAATACTTTCTAACTTCTCTAGCCGTTCTATTGAAGAATCAGTAAATCTTTTATGAAAAGCTTCTTGGGAAAAACCACCTGATTCTACAGTTCCTGAAAAAGTAATTCTATTGAGTACAAAAAAGCGAACTGCTCTTTCTAAATCAGGTAAATTATTGACATCTACACTAGTTAAATCTCTAAAGAGTAATTTACCATCTGTATATTTGATTTTAATATTTCGAATTTCTTTAACTAACTGAGCTATATCAGATTGGGCAATTTTCCAAAATAAAAAGAGTTCGCGGTTTAAATCGTTAATCCAAATCTTGATATGAGGAAACTTTTGTCTTAAATAAATGAATACAGAACCACCACCTACAAAAGGCTCTCGGAATTCTGAAAAGCTCTCTGGTAAGTATTCAGCTATCTGATTTATTGCTTTCGACTTCCCACCAGGATATCGGAGAGGGCTTTTGATCATAATTAAAAATTGTCACATTTGGGCTAATACAAGCATTCAATTTGTTTGCTAAAAAATATTGCTGTATACTCTGACTAAATCATTGAGCTACCAACCAGTTGGGATTAACCACTCTTATTAGAAATAATTGTAATTCTTATGTGAAATATCCAGGGCAATTTTCTTGTCTCACCAAAAGCTTAAATTATCTATTCAAAACTCCTATAATCATCTACTTAGTACAGCTTTGCATTAATTCGTAGCGAATTTCTCCATCATCTGGGCTACTGTATATGACCATTTGATTGGTTGGGCTGAATCATTGTGACGGACGATGAAATCAGT
>NZ_JACJSF010000031.1 GCF_014698035.1 Desmonostoc muscorum FACHB-395 | reverse complement strand
TTTTTGTGTGGAAACTTGAGCATCCCATGTCTTCCCCCTCTCTGTCACCCTTGTCTTAGTAAAATTCCCCATATATCAAGCCTTCAGGACTTTTCTGCACCACTAAGCAGAACATCCTAGAGAACTTCAACCGAATACAACGAATAATTTAATAATGGTTTCAGGAACCCAAGATTAAAAGAAGCTTGAAATGGATGCTTTAGTGCAAGAACTCTACACAAATCTTTGATTTCAATAACCACACCTGGAGCGATCATTGCTAGGATACTGCCAACGCTGGGTATTAATGGAAGTAAATTAGGTAGACGATCGCTCTCCAAACAAAGCCAAATCAGTAATTTTGGTTGGTGATGTATGCAAGCGATCGCATTTGCTAAAAATCAAAAGAGTGATTTTTGTCTCACTTAATTCTTTGTAGACACTCTGCGGGAAGTAAGCTAAGTTTCCTCAATTCAAGCATCAAAAGAGTGCGATCGCACTCTTTATCATAATAGTAGTCCTATTTGATTTGTGAAAAATAAAGAAACAAACCGCTAAGAACGCCAAGGACACAAAAGTAAGAAATAAAAAAGAGATATGTAAATAACCTCTGGAAGCGATCGCACCTTTAATTGGTACTATTCCTACACTTAGGGAATAACGAACCGCAGAGGCGCAGAGGACACGGAGAAATCAGAGTTTGAGAAATATTTTGCGTCAGTCTTAACAAAGAATAGAGTTGTTGTATGAAGCGATGCCTAGGTTGGGCTGCGCCAACGGGTCAAAAATCTTTGATTTCAATAACCACATCTGGAGCGATCGCTGCTAGAACCTGCTAACACTGGGTATTAATTGGAAGGAAATCAGCCGTAGAATAGCGATCGCGCCCCTTTTGTTTGGCATTGTACATTGCTTGATCGGCTGAGGCGATGAGTATATCTGGCTTGATGTCCCAAGTGGGTATGACAGAACTAATACCTAAACTAAGTGTGACGATATCCTTGACATCAGACTTTGCATGAGGAATGGCCTGATCGTGAATTGCTTGTTGAATACTTTCTGCTACTTTGATCGCTCCTACTAAGTCAGTATTGGGGAGGAGTACCGAAAATTCTTCTCCTCCGTAACGCGCTACTAGATCAGCAGGACAATCAACTGTCTGTTGCACTGTTTGCGCTATTCTGATTAGACAATTATCGCCTCCAATATGCCCATAGTAGTCGTTGTAAAATTTGAATTTATCAACATCGAATAAAATCAGTGACAGGGGTTGTTGTTCTCGTGCAAGGCGTTTCCATTCTGCTTGCAGTCGTTCATCAAAGCAGCGACGGTTAGCCACCTGAGTCAAACCATCTAGATTTACCAGTTTTTCTAGTTTCTGATTTGCATCTTCTGCTTTTTCTTTAGCAATTACTAATTCTGCTGTTCTCTCTTGTACCCGTTGTTCTAAAGTTTCAAAAGATGTTTGTAACTGAAGTGCCATATTGTTAAACGATTTTGCCAGTTGACCTATTTCGTCTTTTGAGCTAATTTTGGCGCGGATATCTAAGTTACCTGCGGTAAACTGGAAAACTATATTGGTAAGGGAAATTATTGGCTTTGTTAGCACTTGCCCAATGGCAAAAGCAATGATTGTCACTACTGAAGCGATAATTGCAAATAGAAACATTGCGTCACGAATTTGCTTTTCTACAGGTGCTAGGGCAACAGCAAGGGGTTGTGCGAACAACACAGACCAAGGTTTATATTTTAAACGAGCGATCGCAATCAGATTAACCCGATTACCTGTTGCTGACAAAGATGTAATTAAATCTGACTGTTTATTATCCAATGCTTGCTTAAGTTTTGACTCATTAGTTGCCAATTCTTTGACAGGATAATTAGGCAAACGTCCTTCACGTTGCAGTTTAGTTACAACATCGGCAGGCAGAGGGACAATTGATTTAAAAACCAGTTCTGATGCAGTGCTATGTGCCAGATAAATATTATTTTCATCTAAAAGAATAGCAAATGATTTTTCCCCAGCTCGTTCAGTTTCTCTAGTTACTAACTGCTGAACAACAGTCGCATTGTATGAAACACGCAATACACCCAATATATCTCCCTTGGCATTGCGAACGGGACTGCTAAAAAACAGGGTAATAAGGTCAGGAATTGTCGGCGATCGCTTCATGCTAGAAACAAAGGATAACCCAGTTTCTAGCGGTTTTTTAAAATAATCTTCAACTGATTCATCTTTGCCAACATTCGGTGTTGTATATGTATCCAATACATTTTTCCCGTTTAAGTCGAGCAAAGAGTATGAGATAATATTGAGCATATCTTTGCGACTGAGACGGATTAATGTTTCTGTCGCCAATTTCATTTCGGGACTGTCATCTCGCTGTTTTGGAGTTAGGCTGAGGTAGCGTGCCAAACCTGGTAAAATCGCCTCTACACGCACGGCATTGAGATTTCCATAAATAAAGGCATCTATTCTGTTAGCAGTTTCGTTAGCCGCCGCAGATAGGGCTTGTTTCGCATTGTCAGTTAGTGCTTTTTCAGTTGTCTGTTTGTTGATAAATGACAATAACAGCAACGGAATCAAAGCAACAATCAGAAACGAAGTGATCAACTTTGTACGGATGCCGCCCAAAAGAGATTGCTTCATGGCTTTAAACTAGGAGGGAGGCTTCAAGAATGAAGAATTGAACAAAGTTTTTAGCTCAGGAATGCGCGTGACGTTTCCAGAGCGAATAAAAAAGTCTGTATATATCTTGGCACTTTTGTAGATGGAGTTAGGGCTGCTAGATTGAAATAATTTTTGATTTTCACCTAAATCAATTAGGTTTACTCCCTCCAGAGAGATTGTATTGCGAGGAATTTTTAAGACTTTGCTGATGATAGCGTTTCCTTCCTGAACATTTGCTTTCCAGTAGTTTACTGCTTGCAGCCATCCTCGCACGAATGCACGAACATCTTCAGGGCGATCGCGGATGATCTCACCGCGAAAGACAATCATATCTAAAATCAAGCCAGGGGTTTGTTTGCTGGTAAATAGGATATGTCCCCCTAATTTTCTCGCTTCAGAAAGATGGGGTTCCCAAGTGTGTCCAGCTTGAATAGTATTATTTTCCAGACGTTGAGGAACTTCTGAAGCCTCTGATTTAACTAAGTTCACATCATCGCTGGTTAAGTTGGCAGTTTTCAACATCTCAGTTACGAAAACTTCGCTAAAACCGCCTAGATTTGCACCCAGTTTTTTCCCTTTCAAGTCAGCAACGGTTTTAATTTGTGATTGGGCGACTACTACATCTGCTCCTGTTGATTCATCTACAACCATCACGCATTGTATATCTGGATTTGTGGCGCTCAAGATGATAAAACTTCCCAAAGAATACATAGCACCATCATACTTACCCGCACTGAAATTTCCTTGTTCCAATTGGATGTATCGTTTATGAAGAATTAGTTCCACATCTACCCCTTGGGCTTTGAAGAATCCTTTTTCTTGAGCAATGATGCCTGGATACTCCCCAACAAAATATCCAACTGGTATTTTCAAGGGAGGGCGTTTGAATTCGATTGGTGCCCTCTGACAAGCAAATAGCAAACAGGCGGTAATGATAAAAATACCAGCGTATTTAAGTAGTTTTAACATAGAATATTTGCTATTTTGTAATCATTGCCGCTCAAATATTAAACTAAATTAACTATCTGTTCAAATTCAAATTAACAGGCAAAATTTTTTAAATATTGGATGAAAAAAGTTCTGATTTTATGAATTTATCTGATTGATTCTATGACAAGATTACTATTTGCTTGTCAAGCAGTCTCACAGAAGTGATTAATCATTTTTTGAAATATACAAATTGGGAGCATCCCAATGCAAACAAATTTACTAAGATAATGAGTCGTCATTGCGTTCGCCTCTGGCGTTCCCGAAGGTATGAAGCGTAGAGCCTTCTCTTCTCTTTCAGAGACGCTAATGCGAACGAGAGGCTTTTCTGCGACACGCTACGCGAACTGCATAGCTTCGCTTAACGCAGTAGCGTCTCGTAAGAGAAGCAAAATGTACTCTTTATGATTCAATTTACACTTTTGACTTCACTACTGGCTGTGATGTTTGTAAAGACTGAGGCAAACTCCAGTCGGGACGCAAGCTAGCGGCGTTGCGTAAATAGATATGATGAATTGAGGCGGAGGCTGGCAGATAGGCGTGGATTAAGAACCGAATGCAGCGCTGTAAGCTACCTTCGACGTGCATTTGCTGCACATCCAACATGGCCACATTATCCCAACCAGGACGCGCTCTAGCGATCGCAGCTGGAAAAATCGCATCCAAATCGCGTGTCACTGAGAAAGTCACACTAATCATGTCTGTCGGCTGAAATTGATTCCGATTTTCCAATTCATCTAGTAGTTCTGTAACTACTTCTTGAATTACCTCAACAGTATTTTCTGAAGCAGTTGTTGCTCCGCGAATAGCCCGCATTTGCCACTCCACGCCAAAATCCTCCTAAAAAGATAAAAGTTAGGAGTTAGAAGTTAGGAGTTAGGAGTTAGGAGTTCAAACTCTTAACTTCTCACTCCTAACTCCTAACTCAAGCTAGGGACGATATAACCACAACGGTAAACCACTAGTAGAGACTTCAAATTCGAGCCAATCAATTCCAGATCGAATTCCTGATGAAACCTGACGACTTCCTGGTAGAAGGCGACTCAATAGGGGTTTACGTTCTTCTAGGGTATAGCAGAGAGTTTTTTCCGGATCGAGTCCGACTAATTCTGCTGTCCAGCGACGGGCATCTTCTTCTGTGCCCAGGCGGTCTACAACACCCAATTCTAGGGCTTGCTGTCCAGTAAAAATCCGACCATCGGCGAAACTTTTTACAGCTTCTACTGTTAAAGAACGGCCATCAGCTACCGTTTGCACAAACTGCTGATAACTTGTGTCAATCAACTCTTGCAAGATGTTTTCTTCTGGTTGAGTCAGCTGCCGATCAAAAGCCAAAATGTCTTTATAAGGGCCAGACTTAATTACCTGAAAGGAAACACCGATTTTTTCTAGCAAGCGTTCCAAGTTATTGCCACGCAAAATCACACCAATACTACCCGTAATTGTACCTGGGTTAGATACGATGTGTTCTGCTCCCATACCGATGTAGACACCTCCAGAAGCCGAAATATTGCCAAAGCTAGCGACGATTTTAATTTTTTCGCGCAAACGCTTCAGGGCGCTGTAAATTTCTTGAGAATCTCCGACTGTACCGCCAGGGCTATCGATACGCAGCAATAATGCCGGAAATTTTTTTTCTTCTACAGTTTTCAGTGCTTCTAGGACGCGTTTGCGAGTCGCACCGGCGATCGCACCAGTAATTTCAATCCGCGCAATTTGTTTTCTAAACTTGGGCTTAAACGGCCAAACCATGAGCTGTAAACATTCCTCGTAATAAACTCAATATAAGATCCCCAGAGGTCAGACGACCTTCTTTGCTCTGTTAAGAAACATGAGCAGGCATTATGTTTATCAGATTTTAAGGAAATTTTTATATTTTGCAGTGAGTTTTATTTGATATTCTCGATGAATGCTAATAAATTCCTTAAAGATTGCAGCCAACACAAAATGCCAAACTCTAGTTTAGCGTTCAATGCGGTGGTTTAGCACAGACTATTTTAGCTATTTTGCATAATTAAAAGTTTCAAAGCCCTTGTTCTACTAGCTTTTCGACTGTTTTCGGATTGGTTTACTACAGTCGGGCACACGGAACATTTATCAGTAATTAATAACTAATAACTAATTAACAATAAGTATTTAATTAATAATTTCGGTACTCAATTTAATTAATAAAATTTCATTCAGCAACACTAATCACTGTTTAGGTTAAGACCAGTAATACATTTATTTTGGGGAATCTCAATTTTTCCTCTCTTGTACAGCCCATGAACACCTGACGAAGACTATTCACATCACCTAGGAATCTATTCGTAATATTTGATACCGATAGTAAACATAAGTATCAAACAGTGACCCGACGAAACTACAGGTCAAGCTAATTACAAATAATCCACGCAGGGGAGTCCCACTGCCAAAGGTAGCGAGAAAACGTATAATCTCAGTGGCGATCGCCTCAGTTAACTCTTGTAAACCCGGAAGGGAACCAATAAGGGATAAAAGGAGCAGTCCACCGCCAACGAAGAAGATGGGAGCGACAAAACTAAATATGATCGTAAGTACTAAGGAGCGGAGAAAGTTAATGAAAATAGTCATTTAGGACAAACTCCGTGAGTAGAGATGACAATAGCTAGATAGCGGTTTGTCATTTTCTACAATACGTGCGATCGCTCCCAAGCAGACAATCTGTCAAAAATCTTAAGTTTTCATTAAAAGAAATGGCTACCAGTTACAACCCGTGCTGGGGCTTTACAAAATTATTTAAATCAATCAAACCCTTGCATAATCAAGCTTGTGGTTAAGATTAGCATCCATTCATTGGTTTGCAGCACGTTTAATAATAGCTTTTTTTCTGAGAGCATCATTAATCTAAGTTAATATTCAACCCCCTTGGGAGTCAGGGGCATAAGAGAAATGAGTTAGAAATTACCATTCCCCATTCCCCATTCCCCATTTCCCATTCCCAATTCCCAATTCCCCATTCCCAATTCCCAATTCCCAATCCCCCATTCCCTATCCCAACGACTTCCGCTATTCTTAAGGCAGTTACCGAGTTAGCTACAGAACATTGAACCAGACTACATCCAAATCCAGTTTAGGAGAATGGAGTCAGCGATTGCTGGCAGCGATTTTTCTGGGTGGGCAAGTACTAGTTCACCTATTGAGGGGCAAAATCCATCGGCGCAACACCTTAGAACAAATGGCAGCAGTTGGGCCAGATTCCCTATTTATTGCCCTATTGACGGCTATTTTTGTCGGCGCGGTGTTTACCATTCAAGTGGCGCGGGAATTTATCAACTTTGGTGCAGGAAACATTATCGGGGGGGTGCTTTCTATAGCGTTGACAAGAGAACTCTCTCCCGTGTTGACAGCAGTGGTTTTAGCTGGGCGAGTCGGTTCTGCCTTTGCAGCCGAAATCGGTACCATGCGCGTCACAGAACAAATCGATGCCATGTTGATGTTAAAAACAGATCCAATCGATTATCTGGTCATTCCCCGCGTTATTGCTTGCTGTTTAATGCTACCAATTTTAACCCTCCTGTCTTTGATAACAGGGATGTTCGGAGGATTCATAATTGCGACAAATGTCTACAACCTTTCTGATACGGTATTTCTAGACTCAGCCCGTAACTTTCTTGGGATCTGGGATATTATTAGCGCCATGCTTAAGGCGTTTTGCTTTGGGATTTTAATCGCCGTAATTGGTTGCAGTTGGGGATTGACGACAACAGGAGGAGCTAAAGGAGTAGGACAGTCAACCACAACTGCTGTTGTGACTGCCTTGCTAATTATATTTGTTAGCAACTTCTTTCTTTCTTGGTTAATGTTTCAAGGACTTGGCAGTGCATTTTTGAAAGGCTTATAAAAGTGAGAAGTGAGTATTTAGGAGTTAGGAGTGATGAGTTAAAACTCCTCACTCTTGTAGAGACACGATTAATCGCGTCTCTACTTCTGACTCCTAAAATAAGAGATATGTTTACTAATAAAGCAGGATTTAAAACTGTGACCAGTTCATTTGCTCCTAACTCCACATCAACTGTGGAACTCAAGCCTAGTTACAATATACCTATAGTGTTGGTGATTACCGCTATTCCACTACTGTTGGTACAACCGTGGATAGGCGCTGTTTTCACACTGTTTGGCTTATTTCTCATGTTTCAAGCGTTAACGCTGCGTTTGCAATTTACCGTCACCGACTTAGATATTTACAGAAGTGAAAAATTGATTCGGCGCTTTCCCTACCAGGAATGGCAAAACTGGCGGATCTTCTGGAATGGAGTCCCCATTTTGTTTTACTTTAAAGAAATTAAAAGTATTCACTTTTTGCCGATTTTATTTGACCCCAACACGTTGAGAACTTGCTTAGAACAACGTTGTCCGCGTATTTAGTGCTGAGTACCATGAGCGGTGAGTCATTCTGCTCTCAACTCATAACTCAGCCCTTGTGACTCAGGACTTTTACGGCAGGTTAATTGTAATATTTCTGAAAGCTATTTATTCGCGTCATAGGAATTACACTATTGTTTATGAACCCAGAGGCATCTCAAACCCCAGAACCAATTGATGAGCGGTTGGCAGAAAAAGAAGAGCAAAACAATGCAGTTGAACATCCAGTCAATCCATCTGTTGAGTCAGTGGGAGAAACAGGAGGCGTTAGCTCATCAGAAAACTACGCAACTTTTGAGCCACTCATCTCCAATGCAGAAGTGGTAGATACTACAGTAGAGCTAACAGAAAATTCAAATGGCGAGTTTGTAGCGCAGTCGGAACCAGAAAATACCGCACTGGGGTCAGAAATAGAATCAGAAAATCATTCATTATATGCAGAAGCAGAGCAGCGAGTAGCAGAGTTGCAAAACGCTGAAGCAGCCCTCAAGGAAGAAATAGTTAAGCTGCAAGCTTCTTATAAAACCCTTCAGACACAAGTGAGCGAAACTCAAACCTCACTGGGACGAATTGTGCAAGAGTCGTTGGTACAGTTAGAACAACGCAAACAAACCCTACAAATTTCTGTAGAACAACTAGAACGCCGTCAAGAACGTATCCGCAACGAGATGCGAACCACTTTTGCTGGTACATCCCAAGACTTGGCAATTCGGGTGCAGGGTTTTAAAGACTATCTCACGGGTAGCTTACAGGATTTAGCCGTTGCTGCCGAACAGTTGCAACTAACGCCAACAGTGGTGGAACGAGAAAAACCATCTGTAAAAGAGGCTAAACCTGTTGAATCGCAACCTGGAATACCTCAATTTGCCCAACAGCAGTTTCAAGATACTACAAAGCAAATTCGCCGCCTAATCGACCAATACCGCAATAAACCAGATTATTACGGCCCAGCTTGGCAACTACGCCGAACCTTTGAACCAATCCATGCAGAACGAGTCTCGAATTGGTTTTTTACCCAAGGGGGACGGGGTGGTTTGCGGACAATGGGTAGCCGCTTACAGAATATTCTGATTGCCTCAGCTGCAATTTCGATATTACACAAGCTGTATGGCGATCGCATTCGTACTTTAGTCTTAGCTAATACACCAGAGCGATTAGGTGAATGGCGGCGCGGCTTACAAGACTGTTTGGGAATCGGTCGCCCAGATTTTGGACCAGACCGGGGTGTAGTATTATTTGAGGCTTCTGATGCTCTTGCTCAGAAAGCAGACCGATTGACGAAAGCCAATCAACTGCCCTTAATTATCATTGACGATTCAGAAGAGCAAATCAGTTTGTCACTGCTGCAATTTCCTCTGTGGTTAGCCTTTGCTCCTGACCCCAAAACCGTGAGAAACTATGATGATGACTTTTAATTAGTCCATAGTAGAAACGTTGCAATGCAACGTTTCTACATAGTTTTTGAATTTTGAATGCGTGAATTTTAAATTTTATTATGGCTATTTGGTTAACCGGATGTGGGGCGATTGTGGTCATAGCCTACCTACTGGGTTCCTTTCCCACTGGGTATATTGCTGTGAAGCAGTTAAAAGGTATCGATATTCGGGAAGTTGGTTCAGGTTCCACTGGCGCAACTAATGTGCTAAGAACCTTGGGGAAAGGGCCAGGAGCATTCGTTTTAGTACTTGATGCCTTAAAGGGAGTATTAGCGATCGCTCTAGTTTACTGGTTATTCAAGTTTGCCTCTAGTCAAAATTTTATTCCCCCAACGATAGATGCACAACTGTGGCAACCGTGGGTAGTAACCTTAGCTGGGTTAGCTGCAATTCTGGGACATAGTAAATCGATTTTTTTAGGCTTTACTGGTGGTAAATCTGTTGCTATCAGCTTGGGGATTTTATTGGCCATGAGTTGGCAGGTAGGTTTAGCAACAGCCGGTGTGTTTGCCGTCGTTGTGGCGATATCGCGGATTGTCTCTCTGAGTTCAATTGTAGGTGCGATCGCTGTTTCCATTTTCATGGTAATTTTGCATCAACCGTTACCCTATATTCTGTTTGGGATTGCCGGTGGATTATATGTAATTTTGCGCCATCGCACTAATATTGAACGACTGTTTGCTGGTACTGAGCCAAAAATTGGGCAAAAGGTAGAGACACCAGAACAAACTGTATAATTTACCAACTGTAAATAGATATAT
Source organism: Desmonostoc muscorum FACHB-395 (assembly GCF_014698035.1). Classification (GTDB taxonomy): domain Bacteria; phylum Cyanobacteriota; class Cyanobacteriia; order Cyanobacteriales; family Nostocaceae; genus Nostoc; species Nostoc muscorum_A. The sequence goes on along the minus strand of NZ_JACJSF010000031.1, from coordinate 78,057 downwards.
TTTGTCCCCAGCTTCAGCCAGGTTTAAGTTTATGAATTGACGTTCCCTTTCATTAAACGGTGGATGAGGCGGCAAGGCCAGAAAAAAGCTCCACAGATACTTACTGAAGCGATCGCGGCCACAACTCGCCAAGTCGAATTGGTTCCAGTGGCAGACTCTGAAGGGTGAGCTTGTTGTGTACTTTTAGCTAGTTCTGGCACTGAACGAGATAGCTGGCTGGCTGTACTCACCCCTTCAATTGCGGCTCCAATTAGATAAGCTACTAGGGCGATTACTAGCCAGTGATTCATAATATTCAACTGTTTCAACTCTGAGCGTATGCTTGGCATTAAGCAATCGATTTCTCGCGCTAATGATTGCCGCCTTGCCCGAAGGATAACCGACCTTCAGCCGTATCACGAATGAGAGGCAGTTTAGATTTTATATAAGTATTGAGGCTGCTATCTGCCTGGGCATCAAGAACCTGCTTCGCTTTTAACTGCTGGAGGAGTAATTGTACTAAAGCAGCATCGTCAAAATGGAGCAGGGTGTTGACCTGGGTAGACTCGATTACAGCCCAAAGCTGTTGCATCATTTTCGCTGTTACCATGAGTCTGTAACCTCTTAAGCTTTTCTTTATAATTACACAGATTTTTAATTTGTGCTTGATTTTTATCTGAAGAATTATAAAGATGTCGGCTTAAAATGCTTGAGTAAGTAAGTTGGGCGTAAATAATTGTCGTTGGGATAAGGCAATAGGCAAAAGGTAAAAGGCAATATGTATAAGGGTTTTAGCCTAGTTCATTTTTATTTACATAGTTTGATTTTATTGTGACAACTTGCTTAAGCCAATATGGTTAAGTTATGGCGTTTTTCGATTGATTGAAATACAACCCTTCTCATTCATGATTCTTTACCCTAATGTTGGTGTATAGAGGTTTTCAATTGTATGGAACCCTTGTAGCCTCTCTTTTTTTAGAGTTGCCATTAGCATCTCCAGAAATTAAATATGCGTTACCCAGAAACCTTGTAGAGACGTAGCATTGCTACGTCTCTATTTTTCGGAGATGTCTATTAAAGCAAGAATTTTAGAAAGCCACAATGCAGATATCCGTAAGCATCAGCACTTTTTGTCAAAGCTAAACTTCAGTCGTTGTTGAGTGGTACTTTTGAAGTTTATTGTCGAACTTTCGCACAAGCTCCTTCTTGACCAGAAGGATCGGAAAAAATTGCTAAAGTGTGATATTCAGGGTTATCTGTTCCATATATCACTCGAAAAGTATACAACTTATTTCTACCTTGCGCTTCGGTAACAACTGTTAAAAGTGTATTCTTAGTAAGAGGAAGTCCAGGAATGTTTAGCTTTTTAATTCGTCTGAGTTGAATTACATTTGCTGCGGAGTTTTTACAATCTCCTATATTAGTATTAGCTTCTTGACCAAACTGCATACATACAGGGCCATCAAAATCTAGAGTTACCTGTGATGGATCGTTTAACCAAACTTTTTTAATTACTTCTCCAGATGGAATAAAACTTAAGTTTGTTCCTTGTTGATACCAAATCTTGATTGTAGGTATTAGTCCACCTAAACCCTGCGCTTGACAGGAAAAGATGGAACGCAGAACAGCATTATTAGCACCAGCACGTCCTACCAACAATAACATAGCAACCGAGAAAGTTAAGGAAGCTAGAGGTAGGAAATAAGAATTGTGTAAGCTATTTCCTGACAAGTTAGTATTCTTTTTCATGGTTGCAAATTAGGAGATTGATAGAACAGGTGAAAATAGGGAAGATGGCAAGAAAACTAATTACTTAATTACCATTACCCAATGCAAATTTAAAATTGGTATAAATCCTACCTCTTAAAACTGAGTTACTTGATTAACGTATATTTCAATATTTGTACCGGCTGGCAAAAACCAAATATTCGTTTGCTGGGACATTTGGGCGATCGCCTGTTGATTACGTTGGGCAATTTGGGGAACTACAGAGTTCAAACCACCTTCCACAACCCCGGCTGCAATATCGCGTCTGTTTTTAGTGACAGTAGTAAGAGTTGTGCTGCTACTGGTGTTGCCGTCAACGGTAGTTTGTGAAGTAAGTGGTTGCAGTTCAGTATCACTACGATTTATTAACTCTGCTGCTTTCCCAATACCTCCCAAAACGAATAGTCCTAAATCCATCGATGCTATGGACGAACCTTGACTGGGAAATTTATTTGCGATTAAAGGTTTACCTTGGGTAGCGCGAATAATAATTGCATTGTTAGGTAAGCTTCGTTCTATCGGATTGCCATCATTTTGCGAGACAACTTTGACTACGTTCATCTGCAAAAGACCTTGTTCGGAGAGGGAGCTAATTTCAGCTAAGAATTCGGTATTTGCAGGTAGAGCGATCGCACCATCGGTAGATTTTAGCGGTTCTTTCAATCGGATCACAAATACGTTTTTCTGTTCACCTGTATCACCGCCGCCACCGCCTGACTTGGTAGTTTCCCCAAATATTGCCGTCGCCAACACAGCTTTGGCACTACTTCCTACTGCTACAGATTTTTGTCCCTGCTGTTGCGCTTGACTGACTAGAGGAGCAGGAGTTTGCTGTTGTGGAGTTTGCTCAGGATTGGGGTTTGGTGTTTGTTGCTGCGGCTGTGGATTGTTTGGAGGTTCAGAAGCAGCTACCGTGTTATTAGGTTGCTCGTTGGCATTGACTTGACCATAGCTACCTAACTTTGATAATTTTGTCCACTCTTCAAATGGGTTTGGTGGAGCTGGTGGAGTGATATTAACTACGGGTTGAGTGTTTGGCTTCACAACTGGTAGTTGGGTTGATGGCAGTTGAGAAGCAGGTACTTTAACAATGCGCTCAACTGTCACTGTTCGAGGTGCGTAAGCTATTGGTGGGGGTGTTGGGATCACTTTCTGTGTACCTCTGGAAGAAATTGATGGTTCTCGTAAGGCTACTTTAGGCGTTGATTTGGCAATTCTGAGTTGTTGTTGGGCGGCTCTTACCAACTGTGCTTGTTCAGTCAGGGCTAATTTCGTTTTCAGACTATCTACTTCGACTGCTAGCTGTTGAGAGGTCGATTCATTAATTGGTTGCTCACGCACCGGCGGGGAAACAATATTTTTTGGCTTCTGATTGCTGCCACTCATCAACTGTGACAAAAACACACCACCCACCAAAACGATCGCTAAAGTAGCAGCCCCTACCAAGCCTAATTTTGCAAAGGGGTTAGATGAGAGGGGTTGCTTAGTCTGAACTTCTTGTGGTTGATAAGGAGACTCTTGCGGCATTGCAGAGTCTTCCGATGTTTGAGGATCTCCAGAAAAAGATTCTTCTTCTAAGCCAACCAACTTTGAGATCCGTGATTCCCAATCAAAAGATTCTACTTCTGGTTGGCGATCGTCGGTAGTTAGAGCAAATCCATTTTGAGGAGGCGTTTGGGCAGGAATTGAGTATCGAGTCATGGTAAAGCTTGGTTGGGATTTCCAGAACAATTTTTATCTTGGATTTCACAGACATTATAAATTTCTAATCTGGCTTCACCAAGGCGGTAAGCTGCGAAGTGCGTCGGTAGTGGCGCATTTGGTAGTGAAGTTGCTGGTTCATCTATTGCTCTAACTAAAATTTGTTTATTAAACGAAACTGATTTTCCCAACCTATCATAACCGCTAAAAATTAATTGATTGGCAAACATCTCTACTTTCCAGTTTCCCTTACTGATTTCTGTTGGTTGAGAAATTTTTTGGATGACTAATACATTCTCAGTTCCTCTACTAACATTTTCAAATTGACTATCTGGATTTAAATTAGTAATTTCTGACTTAAGTTTTTGTTTAAAATCATCAGCTACCAGTTGAGAAGTAATTTCCCAGACCTGTGTAGGTGGCTGTTGTTGTGACCAGTTAAGCATTAAGCTCATCGTTTCACCCACAAAGCGCCGAATAGTCTCTGGCTGTCGCTCTAAATTTGGTTGAGCGTCTACTGTTATAGTACGACCATCAACAAGTTGTACCAAACTTTGAGGTGTAAGTTGCCGACTTAACTGTTGTAACATAGACCCATGAAATATTAGTAAAAGCAAGGTTAATACATGTAAACCAAATGTTCCTACTGCCAAGAGTGGTAATGGGCTATTTCTCTTATTTTCTGGTTTAAGTAATTGCATTAATAATTGATTATAAAAATTGAACTATGAGTTGGGTAATTAAAAATCTCTTATTTTATAAAGCTATCAGAGGTTTATCCGGCCCTACATTGCTTTAAATTATCTTCGTTAAGGTTGTTATACCCATCTAGCAAACATAAATTACGAATTTCATAAATTTCTAGTTTATCAGTGCGGACACTATAAATTGCTTTTTGCAAGTCTGTGCCATTATCGGCTTGGGGATTACCAAAATAATCTACTGCACGGACAAGAAAATCTTTGTTAAAAGGAGTGACGATTTTTTCACCACCAACTCGATTTTTTTGAATTAAGTCGGCTACCATCCCCACTCGCCACTTACCTGGTGCAATTTGTTTTGGGGGATAAACTCGCTTAATAATTAATTGTGATGTCATAACTTGGTTAGGATTTTCCGAGAAAACTTCTGGCGGGGTCATTTCTGCAACTGTGCTTAAGAAACCTTTGCGAAAGTCTTCTGATAAGGCAAAACTTGCGATCCAAGTGCTAGTACTAATTTTTTGGCTACTACCTTGGGGTGTTCTAATTAGAATTCCTAAATCTGCTTTAGGATTTGCAACTTCTTCGATATTTTGTGGTGGTAAGGTTCCCGACCAGGTAAACATTGATATCATCGTTTTGCTGATGAATCGGCGAATTGCTTCTGGTTCTCTTGCTAAATCATCAATATTGCCTACTGGTTTACCATCTATTAATTGCACAAAGTTGGGAGGTTTTCTCAGACTGAGTTGGCGAATATTTAGCCCTTGGAATATGAATAAAAGTAAAACTAATACATGTAAACTGAAGGACGCGATCGCAAAAATTGTCAAAACACTTCCCGTTCTTTGTCTTTTTTCTAGTAGACGCACCATTTATTCATCTCCTCCTGCAAAAAACTTCAGCCATTATATATGATGATTTGCGTATAGTCGGCAGTCAGGAAAGTAGCCAATATTTGAATAGATTATTCTTGGGAAATTTTTAGTTGCTTATATCCTCTCCTTCACTAAAGAAGCTGTATTGCTAATAGCACTGAAAACTGCAAAACCACCAGCCGCAGCTACAAGTAAGGATAAAAGTGGTGCTAAAATCCCTAGAAAAATAATGAACCACATTAAATCTGGATCAACATTAGCATCTTGACCTGGCCCATTGACAATAACTGCGGCAGTCAGCACCGCAATAATATTGAATGAAATCTTGGCAATTCCAATAGATAAAAATCCAGTCAGCCATGCGAAGATTGGTTTCCCCGCTACAGGTAGTAAAGAACCACCTACAGCTATTGGCCCTAAAGCTGCTATCAGCAACATCGTAGCTTCTATCAAATTCTGGAAGGCATATTGTAATGAAACTAAAAAGTTTTTGATACTCGTTTGGACTGTAGAACCTAATAAAGAATTAAATGAGGTTTCTGATACAATTCCAGTGCCATATCTAATGTTATCTACCTTCGTTTGTAGTCTAATTATCCAATTTTTATTCCCGTATATATCTCTATATTTTTGCCAAAGAATGTTAACTTTTTCGGCAGCTTTGACAAAGCATTGACTTTGTTGTTCGCCAGTCAGTGATTGACATGGACGCAGCAAAGAACCAGCTACTTCTTCGGCAACACTCATATTCAGTGCTTGCTGGTACATTTTGTCTGCATCTGCTGATACCACGACTTGCTGATTCACAGTGTTCAGAAAATTCCGCACTCCTAGTGTCAGATTAGAAAGAATACTTCCATTGGCTGAATTACTTAAGAGAATCACCACAATAAAAGGCCAAATTAAAGCTGATATGGGACGGGTATATTCATAGGATAGTAAGTCTTTGAGGAATTGTATCATGAAAAACAACAGGGTTCCTACCGCAAAAAAAATACCCAGATTTGTCAGCGCTCCATACAAGTTATTACTACTGTTATTTTGTAATAAATCTAGCCATTGCTTATCCCAACCTTCGGCAATACTTTGAGAGGTTGCAGCACCATTATCAAGAATCTCATCAATGCCTACTTGGGCAAAAAATTGTTGAATAGCAAGTTGCATGTTCAGTTCACTAACTGTCTTTTAAAAAAGGTATTTTCTGGAATCAGAATAATTGAGATTTCTCAATTTTAAATTTCAATTATTAAGCTTTCTGCCAAACAAATCTAGTTGAGAAGTTGCCCGCAAAAGTCGTGCGGCTTCTGTAGAAGTTTCTACTCTCCGAGCGCGATTTGCTTCTTCTGACTGCTGAGAAATATTTGCCAAGTTTAAATTTGAGTATTGCAAAGACTGATTATTTTGTAATGTCTGAGCAAATGTTTCAGCTACGATTTTCGATTGTTCCTGTTGGATTTTAATGGTTTCTTGGTTGGTAGTTAACAATGCTAATAAGCCCTGACCTAGTAAGTTGTCAGCAATACTTATAACCTGTTTAGCAGCTGTATCAATACCAGTACTCTCTAATTTATTCTTAAAGCTATTAATTTGATTATCGGCATCATTTGACCCGGCAATATCTTGCAGACTTCTCTCTGTATTTTCTAACTTTGATTTTGTCCGAATTTGTCCCTTTTCACCAAGAATCCCTACCGCTACTCCACGGGTAATGACACGATTGAGTTCATTACTAATTAAATTTCCCCGCACTGCTGAATTATTCTCAAAGCGACCCGCTCTTGAGTCGGAATTAGAAGAGTAGAGAATCAAATTATCACGAACTCTTTGTCCAGCCATAACAGGGTTAGGTATATTCAATTCTCCTCTGGCATTACTCAGTGCATTCTGACTCTGTACTTCTACAGGCTTTAAGTTGTCGCTCAGATTATATTGAAGGTAGTTTTGCAAATCTGTGGAATATGATTGAAAATCAGTCCAAACCTGGCCTAATGCGCCCGTCTGAATTTGTGCCATTGCTGGTAGGATTGCCAAAGATAGCAATGTCAAAGTAAAAATGGTAGTTTTTCTCATATTTCTGTACCTCAAAAAGGTAGATGCAATTAAGTTTGCTGTAAGTATGATTTAGAGATTTACAAGAAAGTTGCAAAACAAAATTAAATTATTGTGGGTTAGGCAATATGAGCGCCCTAACTAAGTTAAATGTGAAACTACATATTTGTGTCTTGTCTGCCTTTGCTTACGGGCGACCGAGATGTCCATGATAAACTCCACGATTAACTACTACGTAAAGTAGCCACTAACTGACGTGCAAATGCAGAAATTGCTTCATATTTATTGTTGTGGAGTTGCATCATTTTACTCCGGGCAGTTTGTTCAGAGGGGTTATTAGCAACTGCTGCCAATTGTTCATAACCTGGATAATAACGACAGAATGTATAAATACCGTTATCATCTAATAGCCATTGGCTATAGACTCCTTCTTTGCGGGGAAAAAAGCTTTCTGAAGCATTACGAGAAATAATGTTGCGGGGATATTTTAAGATATCTGCAAAACTATCTACTGCAACTGGCTGAATCCTTCCAATCAGTCGTGTTGTCAAGTTTTGCAAAATTTTAGATGCAGCTTTAGATTTGGCAATGGTATCAGGATCTTGTCCCGATAAGATGACTCTGATACCGGCTTTAGCACCGTTCGCACAAATTCTGCCAACTAAGTCAGAAATTTGCTCAAATTCAAATAAAATTGGTGCTTCGTCAATAAAGAATATAGAAGCTGGACTACTTAATGCCCGTCGTAATGCTGCTGAATAGGCACTCAAAGATAGTACGGCTGCATCTTCACTATCTGATAAGTTTCTGAGAGCAAAAACTAACAGTTGTGCATCAGTAGGAAAGCTAGATGGTGCAGAAATAGCTTGTCCCACACGGCTAGAGAGCCAAAATCGCAAGCGTAGCTGAATTTGACTCAGAGCGTCTTCTACTCTGCCACTTAAAGAATCTAGCTGCAAGTATTCTGGCGAGCAGAAATAGAGAAAATCTTTTAAGGTAGGGGTTTTCTGCCAAGCCAGAGTGCCGAATCCTCCCATCATCGCCTGTCGATATCGCTCTTTGATGCCCTCATCTGTAAAGAAGGCTTCTAAAGCTAGGTTGAGCAGCGATCGCACTGTTTGCGATAAAATTTGACTTTCAGTGGACGATCCTAAAACCATTGTCATTAAAGCTGATTCTAGGAAGGCGGTATAATCGTTAAAGCGATCGCGCTGTTGTTCTGGTTCTAGCGATCGCAAATCTGGCTGTTCAAATAAGTTATTTGATTGTTTGGAGATATCAAAATAGGCTCCATTCCCCTCCATAAACTCTGTATAGTCTGTGAAAGTTGATGTGCCATCAGGTTTAGGGAAATCTAACGCCACTACAGGAATTCCATGCGCCAAAGCTTGAGTTAAAATCCCTGATACTAATACAGATTTACCAGCACGAGTTGTCGCAAACAAAGCTAAATTTTTGTGTTGATTAAACAAATCTAAATGTACAGGTGTTCCACCTTCTTCGGCAATCAATTCAAAGCCTTCTTTGTCACCCCGTTTAGTTAAAACTAAAGGCATTAATCCGGGAACTTCACTGGTTAAATATAGCTGACGACGGTTAAAGGGTGTTGCTAATAAACCTTCCCAAACTATTGGTAGAGTTTGCAGCCAAATTTTCCAGGCATATTCAGTTTCCCTAATTACTCTTGCTGGACGTTGAAAACAGTTTTCAATATACCTTGTTGCCTCATCTAATTTTTCAACAGTTGGACGATGTACCAAAATAGCGATACTCGTATAAATCGGAACTGCACCTTCAAATAATTGTTCTTGTGCCGCTACCGATTTCTTCAACTTCAATTGAGCGTTGACATCAATGGTTTTACTTTTTTCTTGAGCCATGATTGTCGTCATGTTTGACTGCTTCAGCACTCGTTGCAAAGTCGTTTTTACCATTGCTGGATTTGCGGCAGTCAACTCACAAAAAATCTCTGTATCTACAACTCTTTCTCTGGCCAATAGTTCCCATAAATATCGCAGTTGGGAAGATTTATTTGGCCAACCTCCTGGTTTTTCGAGAAATGACAGTGCGCCAATATAACGATTGTTAACATTAACCCAACGGCGATCGGCACAAGGTACGCTAGATTCCATCAGCAAAGTTGTGCCGTGGATATTGTCTATCAGCAATTTAGTACTAGCTAAATCTGAATTAGCTTGCTCATGCAGTCCTTGTTCATCTAATGTCATCAACTGAGGAATCTCTATTGCCTCTGTATCATTAAACCTTTTCCAGACCTCTTTCCAGAGTTCATCTGCTGTCAAAGGTTTGATATCCAATCCCATTTGATTAGATAAAATCTGTTCCCAGCGCAGAAAACCCTGCTTGTAAGCATTTGTGATTAGGGTTTCGATGCGCTGATTTTCTACTTCTGAGAGTTCACCTTTGAATTTCAACCACCACGATTCAGCTTTGACTAAAAGTTTCTCTATCCAATCATCTGCATGTTGCGAGTTAGATTCAATGGTGTAAGTGACATAAATCCGCAAAAATTTTGGCTTGCGAACACCAGAAATAGTCAGTTCTTTGACTCTGGCTCTTTCTGCCATCAACAAGTATTTGATATCTCGTGATGGCGCATTTCTGATTAGTGTTGCTAATTCTTTTTGGCGTTCTTTGTCAGAACTAAAAGACCCTAAATGCAGCGTCATCCTTTCACCGCTAGGGATATCTTTTAATCCAGCTTCAATGTTATTAAAAAGTGTATCGATTTGTTCGGGTCTTAAAGTAGTATGAATTCCCTTACAGTCAAAACCAAAAACAAAGCAAAACCGATCTTTTTGAGTGCCTTTTGTCAAAAGGTACGCGCCAATATCGCGTCCATTCAAGGCGACACGTAACATTGTCGCCAAGTGTAAGGCATCTTCAAATGGTGTTAATCTACTTTCGTTTCCGGCTATGCCGACGCTTTGTTTTCCGATTTTTTGCTTCATGGTTAACTTCCAGTAAGCTTTGATAACGAGCAAAGCCTCTTGTCCAAGCGGGAACGCCAATAAATTTACTTAAAAAACTCCAACTCCTACCACCAGTTAAAATCCACCAGGTTCCTATTCCCCAACCAGTCATTAGTACTGTCCACAACCATTTTTGAAACTCTTCTTGGAAAAGACCCCCAAAAATTCCATTGATAATAAAGTAGGAGGCTAAGGCAATCACCGTCCAAGGAAGAATTTGATCGGCAGGGATGGGCCCTAGAGAAGGTTGGCTTCCCAGAACCTGATTAACTGGACGAAATTCTTGTTCCCGCTCTTGAGACATTTGAAATATCTGAATTATTTACTGCTATCGCCAATTACAAAGCGTGTGAGTACATCAGCAATAGTAACAGCAACAACGACTAATAGGGGAGTTCTGGCAATGCTTTGCCAATCTTCATCTTTACGCACTGCGTTGATCACACCAACCAGGGAGATTGCAATATATAGTAAGTAAATCGCCCGCAACACATTAAATATCAAACTTACAGCTGTGTTGCTACCACCACTATTTGTTGTTGAACCATCACTTAAGGTTTTTTTGAAAAACTTTTCAGCTTCTCCAAAAAACTGTGCTTGTGCGGTGCCAGCAAAACAATCTAACCAATAAAAACTCAGGATGAAGGCTGCTGCTAGAATTTGCAATAATATTAGCGATCGCCTAGGTAAATGAAACTGCTGCCCAATTTGCTGGGTAATGACTGCAATTAAACTACCAACTAGTAAACAAAAAAGCAGGATAGGACTTTTTAGGCTGATAACGCTTACAAGTACAGCACAAGCAATCAAAAAAGGTATAGATTCAATCAGAATGAATAAACTGGATTCCAGTCCCAGTCTTAACTTATGAGATCCTTTGACAGCGCTACCAGTTAAAGCTTTGAAAAAGTTTCTCTTGTGAGAACTTTGTCTAGACATTTGCTAATTTTCCTATGGTGTACTATGAGTGTTGGTTGTTTCAAATTTTACAAGCATTACAATTTTACATGATCTAACATTTATTTATCCTCAAATTATAAAGTTATAGCTAGCAAAGTCCTATACTATACACAAACCTATATTAAGTTAAGTTAACAAAACATTAATAATTATTTAATTAAGTAGGCATGACTTGAGAGACTAGGTTTTATGAAGCCTTTGGGATTTTCAATAAATAAACTATCCAATCTTGTAGGGCGGGCATCTTGCTCATCCCCCAATAAATAGTTGGATATTTTTTTGTTTAGAAGTCCCTTTAACCAGAACTACCACAGTCTTCTTAAAGTTTTTCCATACTATCAATTATGAGTTTGGGGAATCCATTGGAAATGCGAGATAATGCTTGGTAGCATACCGCTCTTTAATCACTATCGCTAGAGTAAAATCTGAATTCCTTGTCCAGACGGAGTTTTGAACGCTGAGTTTTATTTAGGATTTCTATGAGTAAGCATACACGCATAACAGAAAGCCAGCGCTCAGGGCTGTTTTAAAGCGATACCTACACGGTTAAGCTTCGCTAAGGCGTAAAAACCTGGTGATGCCAAGGCTACTTGTGTCACCTCTGAAGATCAGCTCATATAAATTTCCATTGCTTGCCTGGAATAATTTAGCAATTGGATTAGTCCCTCTATTGGGCAAGACGGTTCCCGTAAAGTTGAGCAGTGTTGACGGATAGAGGTATGAATCTGGATGTAGAGACGTTGCAATTTTGCCTAAATATTCTGAACACTTACAAATTGGTTGATTGTCAACTAAGTAAGTTGGCACAATCAAACCAAACTATGTGAAGAAAGATAAAGTAGACTGAAACCTTCTTTCCTCCTGCCTTCTCCCAACGACAAATTTTTATGCCGACCTACTTATAGGTTTATTGGCTATGATAGCTAGATTTTTCAGCTATTTTTTCCGATGCCTGGGTTGGGCTATACCTACACAACTAATAAAATGCTGAAATAACGCATTTTCGTTGATACATATTATGGTTGATTTTTAAAATATATATACTCTATTAAATACATATTAAACCCTCTAAAAGAGCTTAATAAGCAAAATCATAACCTTAAGAAAAAATTTCAGATTTTACTCTGGCCAGATTAATAAAAAAGCGCTAAAAAACTGCTTTTAAAACACCGACAAATTGCAAAAACACATTTAAGTTTTTTAATCATTCCATAATGTAATCATGATTTGAGCTTTACCTTAACACTATACTGTTAATTTCGTTGGCAAAACTTCAACAGCTATTAGCCATAGCATTTTCAAAAAAATCGTGAAATTATGACTTTCTTTCGTTTGCACCTTAGCGGTAGTTTGTGTAAACTGCTGTGTATATGCACTCAAGAAAGTGATTTTCATAATTCAGATAAAGTTGCCATCCCAAACAAGTAAGTTGGTAAAAGTCAACATGGCTTTTTAACAGGGTATAAGAGACTGAGAATGTTAATTTAGGTATGATTCATAGTACCTAATAACTACTACCTTATACTAAGCCATTGAATGTTTCTTTATACAAACTTACTTTAGGAATATAGAGTTTTGAACTAGCAAAACATTATGTAACTGGGTGCATTAACAATAGTCAAATGCACTCAAAAAATTTGCAGTTTTGCTTTTGGTTTTCTCTACATTCTTAAATGCTTTGTGCAAACTTTTGATTTATCAATAATTTTTATAGTGTCAGTTTTTAGTCCTTAAAGAAAGTTATTGATAATTGCCAGTTTGACACTTGATTTGGATTTGTTAGGGTTTAACACCCAAAAATTAACTTGAAGGAGCTTGACATGGTTTTCTATCGCGATCGCCTGAATAATTTGACAAGTTCAGTTTCTATACTCGCCATCACCATTGGTTTAGTAATAGGTCAATCTGTTAATGAGAAATCTTTAGCTCAGACTTCCACCACTCCTCCCCCAGGTGGAGTAACCTCCATAAATGGTCTAGGTGCAAGCACTGTAAATACTTTATTTGTAGGTACAGGACAGACAAATCCATGTCCTTTTGGTTCAAAAGGCTCATGGTTTAACGTTTTCGGTGTTGGAAATCCTTCATCTCTCAATGCTGATTTAGCTGCAATCACCAACAATTGCCCAGTTGGAACTTATGGCCCAGTCGTTAATAACGACACATTCAGATATGCTTCGGTTGGTAGCGGCGCAGGCATAACAGCTTTTTTCAATCAAACCGTACCACCAGCATCACCTGGCCCTACCATTCTAGCCCCAGTCTCGTTTGCAGCTACTGACGACCCTTTAGCAGGAACACAAATAGAACAAACAGTCACCACCGGTACTGGAAAGCCCAATAGCGGAAAGGCTATTCAAGTGCCTGTAGTAGGTGTTGGAATCACCCTATCTTACAACCGTACTGGTCTTAGCATACCAGCAGCAGGACTGAAGCTTTCCCGAAATACTTACTGTGGTATTTTGAAAGGCACCATCACAAATTGGAATGATTCCAGAATTAGAACAGATAACGGCGGCGCAGTCATTGCAGTCAACTTACCCATCAAAGTTGTACGTCGTAGTGACAATAGTGGTAGTACCTTTGTTTTAAGCACTCATCTCAATACTGTATGTAAAACTGCTGCGACTTCAACAATTCAAGCAGCTAATATATGGGATAAAGGAGTGGGTAGCATAAGTACTTCAGGTACTGTACCTCCAGCACCACCAGCCAATACAGTTGTTTGGCCAACCACCTTCCTATCTGCTTCAGGAGGTGGAGGTGTAGCCACTGCCATCACAGCCAATAATGGTGCTATTGGTTATGTAGATAGTGCTACGCGTTTAGCTAGAAGTCTACCTGCTGCACTTTTACAGAACAAAGCAAATGTATACGTTGGCCCTACAACAGCCGGAATTCAAGGCGCTTTGAGTGTTGGAACCATTGTGAAATATGGTACTGCTCCCGCTAACAGGCTGATTAGAATTGATAACTTAGCCGATCCAAACGCTGCAACTGCCTATCCCATTTCCGCAGCAACTTATGCGCTGTTTTATGACGTATACCAAAACAGTACCACAGGCAATTTGATAGCAACTCATATTAGAACCTTCATTAACTGGGCTTTAGCAAATTCAACACAACCAGTTCCTCCTGCTACCAATTCCTCCAACCCCACTCCAGATCAGATAGCTATAAATCGAGGATATGCTCCTCTTCCCAACACCATCAAAACAGTGGCTAGAACTGTTGTGAATACTTGCGTAAACACTACTACTGGTGCTTCTCCTTGCACCCCTTAAGTTGATAAATCTGCCTAGTATTTGACCACACCAACTTTAATAGGTAAACAATTTGGTAGTAAGGACTTTAGTCTTTGTCTTAAGCACCAAAGTCCTTACTAAGTAGCAGCCAAAGTTGCAGTGGTGGACTACTAGCCGCTTGCCGGAAAATTCAACAGTTAATTCTGTTGGCACTTTTAGGAATCATTATTTGATGTAATAAAAACATTGTTTTAGGGGCAATTTATTGAATTACCTCTAAAACAATGGTTCCTATAAAAATAGGAACTTATTTGAATGTAATAAAAATAAAAAATATTTTAAATTAATTCACTTAACCTAAATTTTAACTAATACTAATGTTATTTATTTAGAAATATTACATATACTCAATTCCTAATAACAAAGAATACGAGAAAATCATGGCTGATACATTATTCAACCTATCGTCGCTAGATGGTAACAACGGCTTTACCATCAACGGCAATGCTAGTGACTCATCAGGTAACTCAGTTAGTAATGCCGGAGACATCAACGGCGATAACATCGACGACCTAATTATTGGCGCACCTGGTGCTGGAAAAAGCTACGTAGTATTTGGCAGCACCAACGGCTTTAATACCAGCCTCAACCTCTCAGACCTCAACGGCAGCAACGGCTTTAGCATCAACGGCAGTAGTAGCGACTCATCAGGCACATCAGTTAGTAATGCTGGGGATATTAACAATGACGGCATCGGCGACCTAATTATTGGTGCATCAGGTGCAGCTTTGGGTGCAGGGCAGAGCTATGTAGTATTTGGCAGTCGTAACAGCTTCAATGCCAACCTCGACCTCTCATCATTGGATGGCAACAACGGCTTTGTCATTAACGGTATTAATGGGCGAAACTCAGATGGCATCTCAGACTCATCAGGCACATCAGTTAGTAATGCCGGAGACATCAACGGCGATAACATCAGCGACCTAATTATTGGCGCACCCAGTGCCGCTTCAGGTGGAGGACAGAGCTACGTAGTATTTGGTAGTAGTAGTGCATTTAGTGCTAGCCTCAACCTCTCAGACCTCAACGGCAGCAATGGCTTTGCCATCAATGGCAACAGCAACGACTCATCAGGCAACTCAGTTAGCAGCGCTGGGGACGTTAACCGTGATGGCATAGGCGACCTAATTATTGGCGCACAGGGTAGTGGAAAGAGCTACGTGGTCTTTGGTAGCACTACTGCCTTTAGTGCTAACTTCGACCTGTCTAGTCTCAATGGCAGCAACGGTTTTGTCATTAATGGCAATGCCAGTGACTTTTTTGGTGCCTCAGTCAGCAATGCTGGAGACGTTAATAATGATGACATCGACGATTTAATCATTGGTGCATACAATGCTGCTTCTGGTGCAGGGCAAAGCTATGTGGTGTTTGGTACTACCAATGGTTTTGATGCCATTAATAACCTCTCAGACCTCGGCAGCAACGGCTTTGTCATCAACGGCATTAATGGCAATGATGTTTCAGGTTTTTCAGTTAGCGCGGCTGGAGATGTCAACGATGACGACATTGCTGACCTAATTATCGGCGCACCTTTTGCTTTATCTGGTGCTGGGCAGAGCTACGTAGTATTTGGCAGTAGTAACGGCTTTAGTGAAAGTCTCGACCTTTCCAACCTTGACCCCAGCCAGGGCTTTGCCATCAATGGTATTAATGCTACTGATTCCTCATCTACTTCAGTTAGCGCTGCTGGCGATATCAATAATGATGGTGCTGATGACTTGCTTGTGGGCGCACCTGGTGCTGGGCAAAGCTATGTTGTCTTTGGAACTCCAAAACCACAACCTGAACCGGAACCTGAACCACAATCTCCAGAACTTACAAATAGTGGTAATGATGTCTTTAATATCAAAGGTGAGAATGATACGGTAATACTCCAAGTTGCGATCGCAGGCAGCAATTCTAAGTTAGTGAATGAATTCGGTGTATATAGTGTTGATGATGCTACAGGCGAAATTGACGGTATTGCCCCGGGCGAGGCAGGTTATGCCCGCAAAGCTTTAGAACGAGGACAAGTGATTCTTTCAGCTATTGCCAATCCACCTGATGGGTTTAGCAACAGTCCTCTCAATGGTTCATTAGAGTTCCCATCTGATACTAACCTGAGATTTTATTTAGTCAAAAATAGTACAACTGAAAATGTGCTGACTAATATCACACCAATCACTGACGTACTGTTTTCTGACCCTTCAAATCAAAAAATTACTAGTTTAGATAACAATACGTTCTCCTTGGCTTGGAAAGATGGTTCTGGTAATAACACTAATGATTTCCAGAATCTAGTCGTAAAAATTCAGCCTACAAGTGAGCCTTTACCTTTGGGTACAAGTCTACAAGGTAAACCACAAGGAGAATTGATTGACTTAAGAGATATTGAACAACGGGTAACAGCTAATTTTGCTGTCAACCGAGAAGCTGTATTCAATAATTTCATCGGATTTTATAAAGTAGCTGATGAAAATGGTGGTATTGATACCAACGGCGATGGTAAGGGAGATATTCTTGTTGGCCAAGCTGGTTATACCGAAGCTGCACTGCGTCAACGCGTTGCAGGAATTGACCTGACGGTGAATAACCAAGGTACGGCAAGTTATACTGGCACTTTCGAGCCTGGTTCTATCTTCGCACCATTCATTATTGTCGATGGCAGACCAGATGCTGTTTTAGATAACAATCCTAATAATAATCCAGCAGTTTACTTCTCATTCTTGGGTGCTAATAGTGACAAGGTAGATCATATTCGTTTGTTAGGGAATAACACCTTTGGCTTTGAGGATTTAGCAAATGGGGGTGACAAAGATTTTAATGATGTTATTGTGCGAGTTAATTTGAGTATTGCCTCCTAATTTGAGGAGTTTATAACCACCAAAAAAGGTGAACAAGCTAGTAGTTCGCCAAGTGAACTTGGCGGGGTAAAGGGGAAAGGGGAAGGGGGAAAGATTTCAAATCCCTTACCCCTTACCCCTTCCCCTTTACCCAGCCATCACGCAGCATTTTTGGGTTGGCAGACTACTAGTCTTGGGATCGCCAATGGATGAATCTCACAACTATTTGGGCTTGTTCGCCTTTGAGGTTTCCACATAGTAGCATCTGGGGTTGGGCACAGAGTAGAAGGTAAAAATAAGGATTTGAGCAAACCAAAAGCAGTGCCCACATTACTTTATAAGATGATGCGATCGCACTAACTCTGTGTCTTTAATTATCTAAAAATCGGAATTGAATACAACTTAATGCTGTTGTTGACCTTACATCTATGGGTCAGACATAGTTGAAAAAAGTTCAACCGTTAACTATGTTATGATAAAATAGTTGAGAAATATTTTCGGTCATGTAACTGACTATGTAGACACCTCTCCGAATCTAAATCTCCACAAACTTTGCTTCTGGAGGTGTTTTTTGTCAGTTTATATTGCAAATTTATCATTTAAAGATGAGAGTCTTTAAGGATTGCAAAAATTGAAATTTTTAGTGAGTAGAACTGTATTGCAATACCTGGCCTGAAACTAATACCTCTCACTTTCAAAAAATATGCTAAAAAGAACGGACAAGTTTAGTGTGTCACAAACCCAGAGAACATACGGATAGTACTTAAACTTATGCCAACGGATATAATTACCCGTCCTGAGTCACTCACAGAAGATTGTTTCTTTACTTACGCCCTTGGGACTGATTTGCACGATACTAATTCTACAGCCAAATATTTACGCAGAATCAGAAAAGAAGATAAACCTTATATTGATATAGCCGTTTCTCCCAGACCTGGCTATCGGTTTGAGGTTTGTCTTATCCCTGTTGAAGGGTTCGCTCAAGAAACAATCTTGACAAAAGATGGGTTCGCCAAAGCTTTAGCGATTATTTGTGCTGTATCTAACAAAGCTAGAAAGCGATTTCCTTCAGGAAATGGACAAGATATTGTCCGGTGTCAATTTAGCAATTTAGCTGATGCAGTCGCTGTAGCGAACAGATTGTCTGCATTACCCTCTGATATGTATGAAACTCTCGGCAAGCTACCAAATGCTTTGTGAGATTGTGTCTGCTTTAAGATTTATGATTAAGGCGGACGCAAAGACATTTTAATGGTAAGTAAGTAGACGGACAAGAGAATAAAAAACTCAATAGTTCATATTTTATTTGTTCATAAAAGTCTTGCCTAACGAGCCTTTTAACCTTAAATGTACAATTTTTTTGTTTTTGTACAGCGATCCATAATTCAAAGTGAGTCTTTTTTATGCCTATCAGTCCTTTGCGTGAAGAACCTCGTAACCAACGAGCGCCTGTAATTCGTACAAGTAATGAATTTATTCTTTTGGAATGGCTAAAGTCAACTGGTCGTCTAATTGAGCGTGAACATCAAGAATCTGAGTATCTAAATGAAGTAGAAGAAATTTCAGAAATGATCGACCTTGATGATATCCCTTACGATCATGACGATGATGATGGTGATATGGATATAGAAGCGTAATTCGTAATTACCCCAAGCGTTTCATTAATGCCGAAAGGCTAAGAATCCCGGTTTTTTTTAGAGAAGTCGGGATTCTTAGTATGAAAATGCGAGTGGGTTTAATTCTTGGACTTGAGTAGTAAATAAAATAATTGTCCATTGCTGACTGTCACACCAGCGCGATCGCCTGCTAATTTACCAGTACCTAAAAAATAATCTACCCTACCTGCACCTTTAATTGCGCCGCCAGTATCTTGGTCAAGAACATAGCGGCTAATGATACGCTCCTCCAGTTTTCCGGTAGGATTAGCGAAAGGAATAGAAGCGCGAATCAACGCTAAAGCACCAGGAGGCATGAGAGATTTATCTGTAGCGATGGAACGCTCTGCTGTTAGGGGTACGTTGATCGAACCTTGAGCTGGTTCACCGTGATTTTCTTGAAAAAAAACAAAACTGCGATCGCGCGGAATATAAATATTTAATTCTTGGGGATGCTTTTGAAAATAGTCGAGAATAATTGGCATAGTCATCCCTTTTAGCGGTAATTTGCCATCATTCGCTAATTCTCGCCCAATGCTTTGGTAATTATAAGCATTATTACCCGCATAGCCGATTGTTGTCTTAGTCCCATCGGGAAGCTGAAGTCGCGCTGAACCTTGAATTTGAGCTAAATAGGGTTCGAGGCGATCGCGAAACCAAAACAACTCTAATCCTCGTAATTTCCCTTTTGCGCCTTGTAAACCATCTGCTCCTTCTAACTCCTCTCGTGTCGGATGCGGCTTAGGCCAGGAGTTTAAATCAGGAGGTAATCGATAAACAGGATAGCGATATTCTGGTGTGGGGACGCGACTGGCTGCGTAAATCGGTTCATAATAGGCGGTGAATAAAACAGAACCTTGATTATCTTTACCGACTGACTGGTAAAGAACAAATTCTCGCTCGATGGCTTGATGTAATTCTGTTGCAGAATTAGTTGTCAAGACGAGTTCGCGGAATCTTTTCAAGCTTTTGAAGACGCGATCGCGTGTAATTCCAGCTACCTGGTAGTTCTGATAAGCAGTTGCAGCATTAGCCGTTTGCAAGTATTGGAGACTCCGAGCGATCGCACTCAATAGCGCCTTTTTGTCTGGTATTTCTCCATAGAGAAGTTCATCCAAGCAAGATGTATCACCTTGACAACAAGTAACTGGTAGCCTTTGGATTAATGGTGCTTTTTGCTTTTGTGGAAGTCCATTTTGGTTTTCAGCAGTCAATGAAACTGGTATATCCCACTTTTTCAACCGACATTCTGACGGACTGAGTTCTTGATGCGCCAAAGATTGCATCCGCACTAGAAAAATTGACAAAACCACAGGTAAGCCAATAGCGATAAATTTGCTAAACTTTCCTAACTCAGCAAGTGTCTTTTTCATCAAAATTCAAAATTTTTGAGATTATCCCACTTCGCTCAAATTCAAAAACCAAATAATTTAGTTCCCAATTTCCAATTCCCAATTCCCAATTTCCAATTCCTTATTCATTCATATTACGATAAGTCGCAACTGCCGAAGGCGATATCCGGTTTAAATATCGGAATATCCAATATTTAAAAATGGTATCTAAAATCACTGGGAATGTAGCAATAAATAAGAAAATAAAATCTCGATTTGCTGGTAATCCCCAATGACGCGATACACCTTCTAGGAGTACTTCCCAACCATGAGGAGAGTGGAAACCTACAAATATATCAGTAAACAAAATGATGATAAATGCCTTGGCACTATCACTAAGTCCATAGACAATATTATCAAAGAAATCTTTAACTACAGCAATAGAAGACTTGCTAACAAGCAAAAGCCAGATAAAAGCACCAACCGAGAACATATCTGCAAAAACATTTTTGATCGCATTAGAGCTTTCGTGACGAAATTCTTCAGCAAGCTCTACAGCCTTGTCTGCCATTTTAGCTTCCATCTGTTCAGGCGACAGTGGAGGAGCATTTATAATGAGATTTTCAAACTTGAGCTTTTCTTCAAATCTTTCTAATTTTTCAAGAGCTTCCTCTTCCATTTCTGAGTTGATAAATATCTGCATCTGATCGCTACTTCTAAAATGCTCAACAGATGGCCCAACGACAAAAGCTTTTGCTATCTGATGCGTCAAAAGTGGTATGATAATTAATAGTAAAATAAACCTGATAGATATTATTGTTCTTCTTTGAGTTTGACGAAAATTCTGAATTACTTCTTTTTCAGAATTAGGATCTAATTCAACTTGCAGACGAGTGATAGTACTTAAAATAGAACGGGGTAGAACGCCTGTGGTATCTACTTTACCCTTGGGTTTTTGTTTTTTATCCGAGTCTTGAGTTGGTATTTTGGGTGGTAACGTTGGAGTATTGACGGGCAAAAATTTATCATCAGATATGGCAGAGTTTATTGGTAGATTTGGAGGTTTGACTGCTAAAGCATTAGAAGTTATTTGATCGGAACTTATGGTGTATTTAGATATAACTTGATCGATAAAGTTTAGCTTTTCCAAAACCAAAGAAGGACTGGGATGTTCTATACCTACTTTCTGAGCAGCTTTTTGATTCTCTTCATTTAGAAACCAACGGCTTGCTCTAAACTCTGTCAGCCGCATCTTAGCAATTTTTAAAAGCTTGTTGAGGTCTGACTCAAAATAATCCATCACGCTGTTACTATACGTGGCTGAACCAATGTCTATTTTATTACCACTGAAATGCTTATCTTCTATTTCCTTAATCTTTAATGCTGCATCGTAAGCTTCATGTAAAGAACGTTCAGGAGTCTGTAAGTACCATCGATAAGCAGCAAGTAAAAAAGAATAGATTTTTTGGCTAAAAACAGAATTTTTCATTGGAAACAATCATCCAGCATTATTTGGTGATTCTTAACCTTAAGTTAACCCACGAGGTATATTAGCAAATCTACAAGGAGAAAGTTTGTGGTTTCTCATTCGGTTTGGATTGTTGGCACTAGTCGCACTGGTAAGACGGCTCGCTTGGTAGAGCAATTTTGTAGTTGGGTACAACCTGAGAAGCAGCATACCGAATTATTTTATACTAATAAGGAAGCACGTAAAAAAGGCGTTCGCATACCTGAATTTTTATATCTTAAACAAACAGAGCCAGGAGTTTTAGTCTTAGCTGCTAATGATGATAATCGCCGAGAGTTGGGGGATATCATTGTTACATCTACATTAGGGAAATATCCGGTACGTGCCAAGACACCGCTAGGCTTTTTCCAGGATGAAGTTATTTTATTTTGGCCGTTGCTAATTAACTCATTGAACCTGAAGGCCCAGTTTCCGGTAAGGTTGCGACCAGAAACGGAACAAGAGTTAGCAACCAAACTTTGGCGTTCCCAACTAGACGAAGAAATTTTACGAGTTGCGGGAGTGAATGAGTCGCGCTTGGTGCGTCGCATTTTAGACTTATTGCAATTAGCTGCTTACAGTGGTGTACATTGCGAAGATATTGCCCAGATTTTGACAAGGGGTCTGGGGGAAAATACTACAACTTTAGAGCCGGAATTTTTGGCATCTTTGCTCATTGATTGGCGTAACTGGTGTTTAGAGAGGGGGTTACTAACTTATGGCATTATTACCGAACTCTATAGTCAATATTTATTAAGCGATCGCAACTACCAACAGCACCTAACTAAACGCTATCAAGCAGTATTGGCAGATGATGTTGACGATTATCCTAGCGTAGCGCGTCTTTTGTTTGAATTGCTATTAGATCAAGGCGCAATTGGCGCGTTTAGCTACAATCCTGACGGTGCAGTGCGATTGGGATTAGGAGCAGATCCCAAATATCTAGAAGGGTTAGCAAAGCGTTGTCGGGTAGAAATCTTAAGCGAGCAGCCTCCAGAGTCTCTGGGAGAGCAAGCTAAACAGATGGTGGAATTAGTCACAGAACCAATGGTGTTGGTAAGTTTACCTGAGATTGTGCATTCCATTCAAACCACCTCCCGCGCTCAACTATTGCGACAAACAGCAGAGGTAATTGCTGAAGCTATCCAATCGCAGCAAGTACAAGCAGAAGAAGTAGCGATTATTGCACCAGGTTTAGATGCGATCGCTCGTTATACTCTAGTAGAAATCCTTGTCAAACAAAATATCCAGGTAGAATCGCTCAATGACCAACGTCCTCTAATTAGTTCACCCGTCATTCGCGCCTTACTCACCATGCTGGCACTAGTTTATCCCGGCTTGGGTCGCCTCGTAGATCGGGATGCTGTGGCAGAAATGCTAGTTGTATTGAGTAGGAAACAACAAGTACCAGAAAACTCCTCACTCCTAACTTCTAACTCCTCACTCACAACTCAGCACTCAGCACTCAGCACTGATATTGATCCGGTACGTGCTGGTTTGATTGCAGATTATTGCTTTGTACCCCATCCCGATCGCCCCAACTTGCTCCCAGTGTCAGCCTTCGAGCGCTGGGATAGAATCGGCTATGCGGCGACTACAGCCTATAATGAGATATTAGAGTGGTTAGAACAGCAGCGATCGCAACAAGAACTGCGTTTAATTCCTAGTCCCATTTCCCTCTTAGACAGAGCAATTCAGCGTTTTTTGTGGAATGGTAGCAATCTCCCCTACGAACAACTAGCAGCATTGCGAGAATTATTAGAAACCGCCCAACATTACTGGGAAATTGACACCAGGTTACGACAAATCGAACCAGTTGAGACAACGCCTCACACAACTATTATCGAATTTATTCAATTACTGCGACGTGGTACAATCACCGCCAACCCTTACCCCGTGCGCCCTATTGGTGGAGCGAGAAAGGCCGTCACCTTAGCAACTATATTTCAATATCGGTCTAGTAGGCGATCGCACCGTTGGCATTTTTGGCTGGATGCTGGTTCACCTCTTTGGGCCAAAGGTGGCGCAGCGACGTTATTTGGTGCGCCCTTTTTCTTGCAAGACAGGTTAGGTGAACCTTGGACAGCAGAAGATGAAAAATTGGCAGAAGAAGAACGACTGCGGAGGATTTTGACAGATTTACTATCTCGCGTGTCCGAGAGAGTTTATTTGTGTCACAGCGATTTAGCCGTAAATGGACAAGAACAATTAGGGCCGCTGTTACCTTTGGTGAATGCTTGTGTAACAGTTATTTCTGAGGCTACTGCCAAGTAAGGCTCAGATCACCGACTTCTTTAAGAACTCAGGGATCTTGTTGTAATATATCTGTTTGTATTTAGTAGTAATTGTCCCCTTTTTCAGATTGAAGTTTGGGGTTGAACTTTGGAAATTTCGAGACTGTGGTTGAGTCGGAAAAGGAGAGCGAGGAAGGACTTTATCACGCCTTAAGAGCAAAGGAATACTGAGAAGTCCCAAAATAATTACTACTCCAGTCATTATCCAAACGATGATCCTATTTGGTTTATAATCTGCTCGTTCAATTTGCCAGAAAACTTGGTTGTATCGCCATGCGGCTAATGCAACAACCAAAATTCCAAAAACTACCAAAGAAACACCCAAATTTTCCGAGTTGGATAATGGATTTACCGGAGTTTCTTGTTGAATAATAGCAATATTTAGCTGTTGCAGAAATATACCAAATCGCGCAATAGCAAAACCAAAACCAATCAATGAAATAGAAGTACGTAGCCAAGCTAGAAAAGTACGTTCGTTCGCTTGATGCTCCCTTTGACGATCAATTTTTGGTATTTTATCCATGAGTACTTCTGACGACTACTTACTTTTGAAAAGTATTCATATTGATGAATAGCACGAACTAGCGCCACAAGGTCAACACAAGCTGGTCAGGGCTAAGAGAAAACCCCAAGCGATCGCAAGAATCTTTACAATAGTAAATAAGGTAAAGATATATATCAGAGTCAAAATCAATGGCACTATTCGGATTTGGCAAAAAGCAAGTTATGCCCACACCAGAAGAAGCTTTGTCAGGAAGGGCGCAGTCTATGTCAGTACCTGCTGCTCACTATGTCAACAATAATCCTTTAAAAGCTCCTTATCCCGATGGATTAGAGAAAGCAATCTTTGGCTTGGGCTGTTTTTGGGGTGCAGAACGCAAATTTTGGCAACTTAAAGGAGTTTACACCACCGCAGTGGGTTACGCTGCTGGATTTACACCCAACCCCACTTATGAAGAGGTATGTAGTGGGCGAACCGGTCACAATGAAGTGGTATTGGTTGTGTTTGATCCCAAAATAATTAGTTATTCTGAACTGCTCAAAGTCTTTTGGGAAAGCCACAATCCTACCCAAGGGATGCGCCAAGGTAATGATGCTGGCACTCAATACCGTTCGGGAATTTATGTATATTCTGAAAGCCAAAAGCAGCTAGCAGAAGCATCGCGGGAAGCTTATCAGCAAGCTCTCAACGATGCAGGTTATGGCAAGATTACTACAGAAATCTTAGATGCACCGGAATTCTATTACGCAGAAGCCTACCATCAGCAATACCTGGCTAAAAATCCTAATGGGTATTGTGGTTTAGGAGGGACAAATGTTTCTTGTCCCGTGGGTGTAGTTGAATCGCAAGTGAGCGGTTAGAAAGAAGCAGAGGGGAAGGGAGCAGGGGGGCAGGGGAGACAAGGGGACAAGGGGACAAGGGGTGAGAACTTGAAACAAGTCTTTCCCCTTGTCCCCAATTCTCCTTGTCCCCAAGTCCTCTTGCCCATGCCCAATTCCCAATTCCCAACTAAAATGCAGCTTTGAGCAAAGCGATCGCTCGAACCCACAGCATAATACTAATAGGCGCTCCAATTAGAATACCAGCGATCGCCCAGCCTCTTTGATGGGCTTTGAATTGTTCAATACTGCGCCACTGCCTACTTTTCCAAGCCCATTCATTGCCTTTGGCACCGAGTGCGATCGCCATTAACCACCAACCATGTGGTACAAAACAGAATAGCCCATACCATACCTGATTCGGCCACATCCACAACCAAGGCATGAGAAATGCGCCCCAGTTCCAACCGAGAATTTCCTCTGGGACTGTTTCATTTTGATTACTTATGCCGCATCCAGAATTGTTAATTATTTCTCTTAACGGTAAAAGCTGACTTCTGTTTGCAGATTTCACAGCCAGACCAGATTTGAGAGCATTCAGCGCTTGGCGAGCATCAGTAAATCGTTGTTCGGGAGCGGGTTCTATTAACTTTTGTAGCCAACTGGCAAAACTAGGACTGAGATTAACTCGGTCTGCAAATTGCAGTCGCAAATCCTGCTGAGGTAAATCAGAGGGGGAAATCCCAGTGAGCAAATGAATCAGAGTCGCACCCAGTGCATAGAGGTCTGAAGCTGGAACTGCTCGACCACCAAATTGTTCCATTGGGGCATAACCATAAGTACCCACAACGGTGAAAGTAACGCCTTCTCTTGCCGCTTTATCTTGAACTGCGCCAAAATCAACTAAATAAATCCGATTATCTTCGCCCCAGATTAAATTACTCGGTTTAATATCTCTATGTAACACCCCTGGATTTAACTCATGTAAATACATGAGAATATTTAAAATCTCACCGGCGATTTTTCTCGCTCGCTTTTCAGTAAACCTTTTGCCAAGAGCAAGTTTTTCTTTAAGCGACTCACCAGGAATATATTGTTGTATTAAGCCAAACCAGAGAGTGCGATCGTCGATACAAAAATAATCTATATATCTAGGAATGCGGGGATGATTTAGCTGTTTAAGAATTTGTGCTTCCCTCTCAAAAAGTTTTAAATCATCCCACTGTATAGTACCGCCAAAGGCTAAAAGTTTGACCACAACGGTCGAATTTTCGCCATCAGAGGCTTGTAAATCCTTTGCAAGCCAAGTTTGACGAATTCCATTGTTACCAAGTTGGTGTTGGATTTGATAACGATCTTGTAATATCTGTTCTGGTTGCAGCATCTTACACCTGCTGGCAGTTTACGCCGATCTGATTCCCTTATATTCAAGGATAGTCATTATCTAGAGAAATTGTGGGAATGAGATAATTTTTGCGATAGTAAGCTTGATATTCCGCAGACAGCAGAGGTTCCCACCAATCACGATGATTGAGATACCATTCAACAGTTAAACGTAAACCCTCAGCAATCGTTACAGAAGGTGTCCAACCAAGCTGAGTTTTAATTTTGTTTGCATTAATTGCATATCTCCGATCGTGTCCCTGTCTATCCTTGACAAAAGTAATCAAATCCTTTGCTGGACGTATTGGTAAATCAGGTGCTAATTCATCCATCATTTCACACAAAAGCTGCACCAGGTTGAGATTTTCCACCTCATTGTTGCCACCAATATTGTATGTTTCCCCTGGTTGACCATGATTGATTACCACATCCAAAGCACGACAATGATCGACCACATAAAGCCAATCCCGCACATTTTTACCATCGCCATAAACAGGTAATGGTTTACCTATTAAAGTGTTGATACACATCAGGGGAATTAGCTTTTCGGGAAATTGATAAGGCCCGTAATTATTAGAGCAATTTGTGATAATGGTAGGAAGCTTATAAGTATGATAATAAGCACGCACTAAGTGATCGCTACCAGCTTTGGAAGCTGAATAGGGACTATTAGGAGCGTAAGGTGTCGTTTCCGAAAAAGCTGCATCATCTGGGCTCAAACTACCGTAGACTTCATCAGTCGAAACGTGTAGGAAACGATAATCAGATGGCTGTGCTTTAGCCTCCCAATATTGGCGAAAAGCTTCCAGCAGCGTGAAAGTTCCCACAACATTAGTTTGCACAAAAGCCGCCGGCCCAAGAATCGAACGATCAACATGAGATTCAGCAGCAAAATGGGCGATAATATCTATATTTTCGGTTGATAATAGGTTGTCTATGATGGTGCGATCGCAAATATCCCCCTGCACAAACCGAAAATTCTCTCTTCCCTCAACCGCCGCCAAATTCAGACGATTCCCCGCGTATGTAAGCGCATCCAACACCACCACCCGGTCATCTGGATAAACCTGACACCAGTGATGGACAAAATTCGCCCCAATAAACCCCGCACCCCCAGTAACTAATAACCGCCGACTCATTCAATTTCCTCTCTTTTCTCTGTGATCTGTGCGCCTCTGCGGTGCGTTTCTATTACTTAAAATATTTCTTTCTCAGCTTTCCATATATCTTCTGAGCGAGTAATTTTGCCTTACGTATTCTCGTCAAGCTCTTAATATTAGATGGCTGTTGGATCTTGTGATCGAAAAACTCATTTAACTCATCCAGAATAACTTGGAAACGCTTAATAATATTTTCAGTCCGATGCTCAGTGAAAAAGTCTTCAGATAAACTAAAAGCTGCTGAAGAATCAATCACTTTCAGAATACGTTGCACATCATATTCTTGAGAATATCCAGCAATTTTATAGCAATTAAATCCAGGATCTAAGTAATCTGCCAGTCCTCCGTTAACACTAGAAAATACCTGACAGCCACAAGCAAGAGCTTCCATTGGTTGTAGACCAAATCCTTCACTAACGCCCTGTTGTGCCCAGTACTCAGCCGAATCATAGAGGTAAACCTTAGCTCGGTTAAATAGTCCAGGTAAATCCTCTATATATGAATCAACAACCAATACTTTACAACGTTTTTGCAACGCTGGAATCAATTCTTTAATTAAATACTCAGAAGATTTTCGAGCCTGGACTAAAACATCAATATCCCGTTCCAGACCTAAATTTTGAAACTCATCAGAAATTTGGTTGGGTAAATAATAAATCAGAGAATTAGGTGATTTTTCTCCCCAATATCCCATTGTATAGCGACTAACAGTAACAATCGGAATACTTGCAGGTAGTCTAAATGGATAACCTGGACTATGTGCATGATAAACCACATTGTATTGCTTAAGTTTAGCCACGAGTTGAGCTATATCAAATCCCCAACTGATGACAAAAATTACATCACTTAAATTTTTGTCTTTTAGTAAATCATCAATAAAAAGCTTATCTTTTTCTCGCTGACGGTAAGTTACAACATCAGCACTACAGAAATTCTGAGCCAGATTAAGTGCTTTTAACTCAGCCCAAAGACCACCACACGCAAATTTGCCATCTGTACCGGGGAGTAAGAAGTAAAGTTTTCTCATAATTTTATTAGGGAATTGGGAATTGGGAATTGGGAAGAGGACTTGGGGACAAGGAGAATTGGGGACAAGGGGAAAGACTTGTTTCAAGTTCTCACCTCTTGTCCCCTTGTCCCCTTGTCCCCTTGTCCCCTGCTCCCCTGCTCCCCTGCTCCCTCTCATTCTTGCCAACCCACTTTAACAAAATGTGCATCACGTCCCCAAACGTCGCGTGTACGGGTAATATTTTCAATTGCTAGATTAAAAGGAATGGCTGTTGTTAAGTAACGCTGGGCCATAAAACCTAAATCAGGTGCGAGTTCAGCTGCTGTCGTCGCTGCTAGCCCCAAACCTATAAGTTGCTCGATTGGTCGAAATGGTAGTAACAGATGTACACCAACAGCTAGTCCAGCTGTTAAGAGCATTGCTACCGATAAATTTGTGCCGCAACGGGGATGTACAGCTAAATCCCATTCTCCATTGGTGAGGCGATGTCGAGCAAGTGCTACCGCACGGCGCAAATCACTAATATTTACTTCACCATAAAGGTAAAATCCATGCTCAGTAGACAAACCGCCTAATAGTTCGTTATCTGGCTGAACGTTAGTAGCTTTTCCTTTAGCAGGTTGGCCACTTTGTGAATCACTAAGAACCCAAACAGTGGCGTGTTCTAAGGCGTGAACCTGTCGGATCATCAAAATTTCTTTCAACCCTGGAATAAATGATAACTGCCTGAGTAAGTCAGCATCTTGTGTGGGTTGGGGAAAGTCTAAGGGACGGTATTCTGGGTTTGGAACTTTCTCAGATACAGGTGCCCTAAGATCAAAGTTAAAAAAATCAAAGGGAGACGAGCCACCCTGAAAAGAAGCAGAAGTATTCATTGGAACACCACTCTCCAAGCCGATGGAGCAATATAGATTTCTCTCAAATGTAACGCTTGCACCACTGAATTGTTGCTAATTTTTGTGGTTAATTGTTGAGTTTGAGTATCAAGTATGGGGCATTGGGCATTGGGAATTGGGGATGGGCAAGAGGACAAGGGGAAAGACTTGTTTCAAGTTCTCACCTCTTGTCCCCTTGTCCCCTTGTCCCCAAGTCCCCCTGCTCCCTTGCTCCCTGCTCCCTTGCTCCCTGCTCCCTCGCTTCTTCTCCAGTCCTACATCTGTTCTGCTGAATGTGGAAAGGAATTCTTTGTTATAAACCTCGTCTACCTTGAGAACCGTAGTTTTGTAGCGACTGTCTTAAAAGTCAAGCGATCGTTAAAAACTGGGACTGTGAACGTTGGCGCAACTGAGGAACGCTGCGCTAAAAGCGGTCTTATTTGACCAAGGTTGGGACGGTCT
This sequence comes from Desmonostoc muscorum FACHB-395, assembly GCF_014698035.1. GTDB lineage: Bacteria > Cyanobacteriota > Cyanobacteriia > Cyanobacteriales > Nostocaceae > Nostoc > Nostoc muscorum_A. The sequence continues at coordinate 47,906 of NZ_JACJSF010000031.1, read as the reverse complement.
ACTACTGTTTCTAAGATACAAGGTTGGGTGCAGCGATAGCGTAACCCAACATAAATAAGCTGGTAATGTTTGGTTGCGTTTCACTCCACCCAACCTAGTAGCGCGGCAAGCTTAATTTGTTGGGTTGAGTCATCAGAGAATATTTTTTTGTTGTTGGATTTTCTAGATTGTTTGAACCCAATATTTTAGGCTTGCCGCACTACTACATAAAGATATCTTTTAAAAAACTCTAGGTTTCAACATAGATCAGGTTTATATGGGTTTGTGGGAGCGATCGCTCCCACAAACCCATATAAAATTAGATGAGGTTTTTGTGTTGTCTAAGCTTAATTTTTAGCATTATAATTTATACTTTTTTATCACTACAGCAAGCTTTTAGCCACAAATACGACTTTGTGCATTTAGCTCAAAGGTTCTAACGAAGTGCAAGACATAAGCTTCCAACTAGCTGCAAGGCATGGGGCTATTCTACACTGGAATCAGAGAAGGTGTGTTTAACTGACTTAGATGTAAAAACTGGGGAGTTTTGTCATACCTTCTCGGCGTTGCTGATGAAGTGCTTACCTAGTGTGGTAAAACTTAACTTAAATTCTGTCAGTTACTAACGGAGTTGATAGGAATGGGTACTTTAATTGTTATTGGCTTGATAGGGGTTTACGGAGGTGGCGTTTGGAAGTTTTGGAATGGATTTGGACGGACTAATTTTAATCAAACTTTGAGCAATCGCATTGGTTTATCCTTGCTATGGCCAGCTTTGTTTATTACGAATCAATCCTATCGTCGAAACTTTAGAAAAGCGTTGAAGGGCTAGAGTTTAGTATTAAGTCTAACGTCATCTAAATGTGACGGTGGCGTATATCCCAAATATCAATCTAACCCACCAACCCCCTTTCCCTACTAGGGAAAGGGGGTTGTCTTTGATCATCCTTAAAGGAGAAGAATTAGGGGAGGAATAAATTCGTAGTGTTTACAAGTGAAACCTGTTAACAATTGGGAAGTATTTTCGCTGATGAATTTACGAATTATTTACCATTGGTCAGTAGATGGATTGCTGCACCTACAGCTGCACCATCAACAGCATTCCCAAGGGTATCTCTGCTATCGCCAGTAACTACGCCAGTCACTGCGCTAGCACCTGCACCGACTCCAACATCTTGACCAATATTCCGGTGATGGCGATTGCGAGTGTTTCTTAGACCATTTGCACCATTGACAGCTGCACCAGTCACACCACCTTTGACAGCATTGCCTAATACACTACCATTTCCCCTAACGGCTCCGGTGACGACATTGGTAACAGCCCCAATACCTGCATCTCGTAGTACTTGGTCATCAGCAGCAGCCGGTTTAGCGGGAACCAAAGTTACACCAGCTAAACTTGCAGCCATGAGGCTGGGTAGAAGTGTGCATTTTAGGATTTTATTCATTGTGTTACCTTCTCAAAACATCAAACAATTGGCTAAAAACCAAAGTTACTATAGTCAGATAAAATTTGATTTTTTATCTTAACAACAAAGCAACTATTTATTGTTCGAGAACATATACATAGTCACATTTATCAAGTCATAACGGCATCTACTGAAAGCATGAATATATATTAAGCCCTGAGAAGGCCTTGCTAATTTATTCGCTGATACTAGAGATTACACATTGACAAAATAAATCAAAGATGCGTCTTAGATTTTTCGGATATAAAGTTTATTTTTCATGACTAGCAAGCGATTTTTGACGAGCAGCCGTATAGGGTAAACCCTATCTATCTAAAGGTAGGTAGCAAAATAATTAAACTAACTCATCTGGGTTAATATTTAATTTTCTTAGTTGAGTAGTCAGGTGCTGCGATCGCATTAAAATCCTAAATCTACAGCAATCCGGTGGGCGCAAGCAAACCCAGAAAAAGCTACTGCATTCAATCCCTGACCAGGAAAGGTACTATCCCCAACACAATAAAGTCCTGGAATGGCTGTGCGATTAAAGGGCATCTTCAATAACCCCCGCAACTTACGCCTGGGAATTGGCCCATAAGTGCCATCCTGACGACCCAAAAAGCGGCGATGGGTGCGGGGTGTGCCTACCTCTAGATAATCCAATCCAGCATCTAAGCCAGGAAAAATCTTCTCTAGGCGGTCAATAATTCGCCCAGCCGCCTCTTCTTTCTTCGCTTCGTACTCGCTTGGAGAAAGTTCTTGCCAATCATCAATCCAGTGAGGCGTGAAGGCATGAATGATGTGATATCCACTTGGCGCTAAATCTGGGTCAAGCAATGTGGGAATCGAAACAAAAATTGTCCCTTCCACTGCTGTCATCTTTTCCCAACCTTCCAGCAAAATATGGTGGCACTCTGTCCCCGCAGGTAAAACTGACTCTTTTACCCCTATATGTAAACTCAAGAAGCTGGGAGATTTTTGATAATTTTCCTGCCATTTTTTCTCATTAAGCGGTATTTCTTCTGCTGGTAGTAGTTGCTCAAACGTATCCCAGCGTGTGGCATTAGAAACTATGCGTTTACCCCGATATACTTTACCATTCGCCAGTTGCACACCTACCGCTTTTCCCTTTTCTGTGAGGATTTTCGTGACTCTAGCTTGGTACTGAATCTTACCCCTAGCTTTCTCTAGACCTTCCACCAGTTTTTGAGCAATTTGTCCTACTCCGCCTTTAGGATAGTTAACTCCGCCATAATGCCTGTCAGAAAAGACCATCCCAGCATTAATCATGGGTGTCATGTCTGACGGAACCACCGACCAGCAATAACATTCCATATCGATAAATTTTAGTAGTTCGGGATCTTTGATGTAGCGTCTGGCAAAATCCCCAGCATTTTGGGGCAGATACTTAACTAAACCGAGACACGCCAAAGGATGCTGGAAAAATACCCGCAGTAAATACCGGGGTTCTTCCAACGACAGTAAATCCATACTGTTGAGACACTTGAATACTTTTTGGCATTCGTCATAAAAGCGACGAATCCCTTTTTCTTCATGGGGAAAATGAGCAATAAGATTTTGCAAAAATTTTTCATAAACCCGGTCAACCTTCAGGTCTAAGCCTTGGGGTAAGTGATAGTGAATCTGTACCGGATCTGCGATCGCATCTTGGCTAACGTTCACAGCTGCCAAAGCGCGGGTAAGCAAGTTTGTAGTGCCGTTTTGTCCCAACCCAAAAATCATCGATGCGCCAACATCAAATCGATAGCCTTGGCGTTCAAAATAACCTGCGCTACCGCCTGGAATCAAATAACGTTCCAGCACCAACACTTTCGCCCCCTTAGCGGCTAGTTGGGTCGCTGTTACTAACCCACCAATACCAGACCCAATCACGATTGCGTCATTTGTCATTTGTCCTTTGTCCTTTGTCATTTGTACTGAGCGTATCGCTAAAGCGAAAGCTCCGCTAACGCGTAGCCTCTCGTAGAGAAGTATTTGTCCTTTATCTAGAGTCAATGAATATTTAATTTAACTAATGACTAATGACCAAGGACTAATGACAAATGACAAATCAAAAAAAAGAGGGACGAGCCTGCTACTGCTGGCTAATCCCGTCTGCCGATCCTTAAAAGAGAGGAGAACACTGGATAATAATATAGCTTTGATTGAGAATAGATGTCAACTACTAATGAAATTATTTCTCAATAAATTGGAGAGTATTAATTTTAGCTGTCAGCCGGATGCAGGAAAGAGTATTATGGTGTTTCAGTTCTTGTACAATAAAAAGTCGCCTATTTCTGGCTATGACGCTACAATTGCGCGTTTATGTTCCACCCCATCCCCTGATCAAACACTGGCTGGCAGTCGCCCGTGATGCAGGCACGCCTTCAGTATTATTTCGCAGCGCCATGACTGAGTTGGGAAGATGGCTGACTTATGAAGCTGCGCGAGACTGGTTGCCGACCCAAGAAACAGCAGTACAGACTCCTTTGGATACCTGTCCAGCAACTGTGATCGATCCACAAATACCAGTAGCAGTAGTACCGATTCTGCGGGCTGGACTAGGATTACTCGAAGGAGCGCAGACTTTATTACCTTTAGCATCGGTTTACCATCTGGGCTTGGCGCGAGATGAAGAAACACTGCAACCTCATTGTTATCTGAACAAGTTGCCAGAAAAATTTGACCCCCAAACACGAGTGTTAATTACCGATCCCATGTTGGCAACAGGAGGGTCGATCATGGCTACAATGGCAGAATTAACACAACGGGGTGCCGATCCTTCCCTGACCCGGATTGTTTGCGTAGTGGCGGCTCCACCAGCTTTGCAAAAACTGAGTGAAGCTTATCCAGGTTTAATTGTTTACACCGCTACTATTGACGAAAAACTCAACAGTAAGGGGTTTATTGTACCGGGATTAGGAGATGCAGGCGATCGCACATTTGGGACTTAAGCTAGTATGCAGCTAGGGCAGATAAAGATAGCATAACTACTGTAAAAGTTGCAAGGTTTGTTGAAGGCGGTAAAGATATGAGTCAACGAGATGGTTTTGGCAGTGGTTTTTTAGCAGGGGCCTTTGTCGGTGGCGTATTTGGCGGTGTTATCGGCGCACTGATTGCTTCTCGACGCAATCCAGAATTGCTAGCAGACGACGAGGTAGAACTGACGGATAGCCAAGTCGAAGCGAAAAAAATAGCAGCAAAGCGCCGTCAGATGAAAGCCTCAGAGAGTGAGAGCATCGGCATAGAAACAGCTAGGCGATCGCTAGAAGATAAAATTGCCCAGCTAAATGCCACAATTGATGATGTGCGAAAGCAGCTAGGAAATGTAAATGGCGATTCACCCCAAGCCAACAAGGATCGCACCCTCACTAAAGACTCCTGAAATTAGTTCCGGCGTGGTGAAAATGTCTGGTGTGGAGTAGCACATCTGCAAACTCCATGACATAGACTAAATTAAAATTAGAAAGACAAGACCGCGTTTGACACTTAGTAGGAAACCAAGCCATCTATGAGTTTACTGATTACGACACTAGTTACCTTTGTCACCTTTTATAGCTATTTGCTAATTATCCGGGTTTTGTTGACCTGGTTCCCGACAATCAACTGGTATAACCAGCCATTTGCCGCTTTAGCCCAGATTAGCGATCCTTATTTGAATCTATTCCGCTCAATTATTCCCCCATTGGGCGGCATGGATTTTTCTCCGATCTTAGCTTTCTTAGCACTCAACTTAGCTGGCGATCTTCTGAGAACCTTAGCTCGTTTGCCATTCGCGCAAGGATTTTGATTGCTACCCCAATAAAAACTTTTGTAGAGACGCAAATTTTAATTTGCGTCTCTACAATTTTTATTGTGTCTAAAATACTGATTGGAAAACCTCTTCTTGTGCGGACTAACGCATCGTCTCCTAAATCTCAAATCTAAAATTGGTAAGCTAAAAATCTTTTAATTTGTATCCACCAAAAATAAATTTCTTGTGGGGTGGGGATTAGTTATGCAAATTAAATGCCTTACCTACGCACTTGACCACTAAATCCAGCAGCCTTAAACTGCTTCAGCTTCAACGGAGTAGGTTGATTTGCTGGTACAGTAATTCTCAGTTGAAAATCGCTAATCCCTGGCGGTACTTCAGTAATAGAACCTAATCGAGTGCGATTTTGCATCACTGAGTCATTGTTGGCATCATAGATGCGTCCAAAAATATCTGCGTCGTAGACTGTTTTATTAGTGCCATTTTCTGCTTTGCCAATGACAATAAAACAATTGGCAGCCGCGCTACCACTACTGATAACAGCCCCTTGTGCCAGTTCTGGTGGACAATCTTTATAAGAAACATCAAATAATTTAATCTGTGTCAACGCTATAGCAGGGGGAGTAATCACCCACGATAGCAAGGCGATGAGACAGGAAATAAAAACGACCGTGAGTGACCGCAACCGCATACAAGACCCCGTTACTTAATCCAAAAATATGTAACTTATAACCTCAGCTTACCTGAATTTAACTACAACAGGATTGAAGACTTTAATTTAACCTTTTGTACTCACTGTTATCAGAGGTAGGATTCTTGTGATATCCGCATAGGAGTTATCAAAACTCCCCTACACACTCTAGAAAAAGTAATAATTAGGGAAATAAACCCTCAATTGCGATTAACTTATGACACCAGATGAGATTGAAGCATCTATGCTCGCAGCCTTTAATGATTGTGATGCAGCAAGCTGTCCTCTCACTGACACGCAGAAACAGATTTTACTGCAAGTGGTCGAGCAAATTCAGGGAAATTCTATCTCTAGGGCATCAGATATTGCTAATCCTTTAGACGAACTTACGCCAGAGGAGTTAGAAGCATTTTTACAGTTTGTTAAAGATGCAGAACAGCGCAACCGCACTTGGAAAGTGCAATTACTTAATGACTGGCTGCTAGAAAATGACTCTGGAACAGTACAATTTATCCGGGAACGCTATGGTTTGCAGTGGCTGAATCGTGTTGAGTCATTCCATTTTGATAAGTATTCTTATTTTGAGGATGCACTAAAGTTAAGAGTAGGCGATCGCATTGAAGTTTCCAATGCACTATGGGAATGGGTGCAAAAAGATGGGCCTTGTAAGCGCGAATGGTTTCCTTGTATGGTGATTAAGGTCGAGGAAATTAGCAACGGTGATGATTCCTCTACTAACTGCGTCGTCCGCTTCTTCAACGGCGCTGAGTATGAAATTCAAGGAATCTACGAATGGAATCGCTATAACTGGCGTTGGCCGCAAAAATAGTAGGGTGCTGAGTACTGATTAAATTTAAGGGATTTCCAAGAAATAAATTATCCAAGAAAACGAACCACAGAGGCGCAGAGGGCACAGAGAGATGGAGAAGAGAGAGGATTGTTGTATGAGATTTTTGAATGTTTTTTAATTTGGAAGTCCCTAATTGAGCCTTTGAACTTCATTAATGAGGCTTAGAACTCCATTCATCCACCTTTAATACTCGTTCATCCACCTCATAACTCTGTTGATGAGTCTTTGATACTCGTGAATGAGTCTTTATGCTCTGACTGCTGCTCTATGTTAATAAAATTATTGCTTAAACAACGCCCAAGCCAAAAACCTCTCGGTATGATACAACGCTAATTGATTGCTCACACCGTTGAAAACTGCATCAAAAGCGTGTTCTGCCCAAGGAATTTGTAGAAAAACCGCAGTATTACCAGAGTTATGTAAACTTTCGTACATCTGCCTGCCAAATCGCGCTTCCACCAAATGGTCACGACTGCCGTAAATTAATAAAGTTGGTGGTAAAGGGTGCGTCAAGTAATTTATGGGTGAAGCAATTTTATACTGATTAGGTAATTCTTCTAATGAACCACCGAGAAATGCTTTTAAAACAGCGCGGGTGTTGATAGGATCGGGAACTGGTGGCGTTTTGTATCCTTCAGGCAAGTTAACAGGCCCGTAATAGTTAATTACAGCAAGAATGGGCGGTGCATCTGGCTGATAAGCCGCTAGCATTGCTAGGTGCGCTCCCGCAGAACGTCCTATAAGTACCATACGTTCTGGATCGGCTTCATAACTTGCTGCATTTTTGCGAATAAAATTTAAGGCTGTACGCACATCATCTAACTGAGATGGAAACTGATATTTAGGTGCGTGTCGATAGTCGATCGCAAATACTGTATATCCTTGATGAGCGATATATTGATTAAACTCAGAATTGGCATGAGGGTTTCCATATTGCCAAGCTCCACCATAAATTACTACCACTGCTGGATATTTCCCTACCTGTGGTGGTTGGTAAACTTCCATTTTTAAAGGAACTCCCGCAGGAGAAGCAAAAAGAATATCTTTTTGATAACGGATTTTACCTAATGCAATACCCCGAAAGGAATTAACTAAATCAAAGGGATGGGTTTGCATTTTAGCCCTTACTTGGACTGGAATTTGCTCTAGATAGTACGTTCCCAATCCTTGTTTCATTGCTTTATCCATCTGCATTTGAGTTAGTGGGATATTCGCCAGCACCCATGCACAAAGTAGCAATCCTATTGAACTGAAAATAGAAGCTAAACGCCGTATTTTATAGCGACGGATGCAGAAAAAAGAAAGCAATAAAGAGAATAAATTTAATAACAATAACCAAGGACTGACTTCTGGCGCTCCCACCGCTAGCGTGAGTAAAGACATATTTGGAGCCGGAAGAAGAATCCAAGAACTAAGAAATAGGCTTGCAAAACTTAGTAAGAATACAAGCCATGATAAAACTATTTGGGGTTTGGGAAACATAAATTGGAATGCGTTAATAATGACTGCAAAGCAAATAAATTAGCCCCGGCGAATGGAATATCGCGGCTACACAAACATTCGCCCTTGGCGTTACCGTTAGCGCAGCGTCTCCCTCATGAAAAGGGTAGCCCACAGACGTGGACTATACAACCACTTATTTTTTACCACCTATTGGTGTGTCTATAAACCTCGTACAAACAAGGTTTATAGACACACTTTAAGAGCTACTTACGCATTTTAAAAAGTTATCGCTAAAAGCAATCTAGCTCAAGAAAATTATTTCTTCATCAACCTAAGCCCAAATGCTTTTGCAAAGCTTGGCGCATCACTTCTACAGGTATATTTTCCTGCTGCAACCAAATTTTTAATGCTGCTACCCCTTGCTGGACTAGCATTTCTAAGCCATCGATCGCAATTGCACCTTGTTTTTCAGCTTGCTCTAGAAATTGCGTCGGTTTAGGGATATATATTAAATCGTAAGCGATCGCACCTGTTGGTAAATTCGCTATTTCTTCTCCACTCAAAGGCGACTCGTCAACTTTGGGATACATCCCTATGGGGGTTGTGTTTACCAGCAGATTAGCTTGGGGAATTAGCTTTGAAAGTTCTTCCCATTGGTGAACTTGCAAATTTTCACTTATAGGTGAATTGCTCCAACTATCGCGGAATTCTTGTAATCTCTGCACATTCCGCCCAACAACATGAATTTTGGCAAAACCTAGTTGGTGACAACCTGCTACAACTGCTCTGGCTGCGCCACCATTACCTAAAATTACCGCTACTTTTTGACTCCAATCTTGCTTATAGGTTGTCTGCAAAGGGGCGATAAATCCTTCTATATCTGTGTTTGTCCCCACCCATTGGTTATTTTGGCGACTAACCGTATTCACAGCCCCTATCATTTGAGCTAGAGGGGTAATTTCTGAGAGCAGGGGCATGATTGCCTGTTTGTGGGGGATTGTAACACTAAAGCCGACAACACCAATAGCGGCAAAGCCTGCGATCGCTACTTCTAAATTCTCTGGTGCTATGGGAAAGGGAAGATAAACATAATCTAATCCTAAATTAGCGATGTCTTCTCTACGAGAGGCTTCGCCAACGACGAGCTGCGCTAACGCAGCATTATGCATTGCTGGCGACAGCGAATGTTCCACCGGATGTCCAATTACCCCTAGCAGTTTGGTTTTACCCGTAATCAATTTGTCATTTGCCATTTGTCAATAAATCAGTAGTGATTTTTCCCTGCTCAATTCTTATAACGCAAGGATTCCAGTCTTTATTATCACTACATATTTACCCAATTCTCACACATCACGGGCTTTGAAAAAATTGTAAATGGCAAGCGCAATAGCTATAAGTAATACTGCATGAATTAAATTTCCAGCAATATGAAGTACTAATCCTAATGCCCAAAAAGCAACCAGTACAACAACAATACCCCAAAGTATACCTAACATATATTTACTTTTAGTAAGGTGATTTTTATTTGTTCAGATATTTTATCGTCTAACTTGAGTTTTATCCTATTTGCCTTAAGATAGATTTGGAAATTTAAATCATCTTTCTTAAGAAGTAATTTGAAAGCATTTATTATTTTTGAATAGCTAGATTTATATATTTATGCCATATAGTAGCAGCACTTTCAAAATTACAATCCCCATAAATAATTTTAGTAACTTGTATCCTTTTTTTTCTTCGGTGAAGGCTCAAGAGTCAAAAGTCAAAAGCTAAGCCTCTGCTCTACACTACAATTATTAAAGCTACTTAACAATTCTTTGAATCATGCAGGCAACTACAGCCCCCTCTACAACCCCAATTCCTGGTAAATATTGGCAGTGGCGCGGGCACAACGTTTACTATGTGCGTGCGGGAGAGAAACAAGCGCAACGTCCGCCGTTGCTTTTGGTACATGGATTTGGTGCTTCCACAGACCACTGGCGCAAGAATATCACCGGATTGTGTCAAGATTTTGAAGTATTTGCGATCGATCTTTTGGGATTTGGGCGATCGGCAAAACCAAAATTGCAGTACAGTGGCGACTTGTGGCGCGACCAACTCGATGATTTTATCAGTGAAGTAATTGGTCAAAAAGCAGTATTAGCGGGTAATTCCCTTGGTGGCTACGCTGGCTTGTGTGTTGCAGCACAACGTCCCGACAGTGCTGCTGGTTTAGTTTTGCTCAATAGCGCCGGGCCTTTTAGCGAAAGGCAGCCTACATCTGAGCCTGAAGCTTTACAATCAGAAATTCAGGCTCCCAAACAATCGGCTAATTTGCAAAAACTTCTTGGTGACGGCACTAAGTGGATTTTTCAACAACCTTTAGCCCAGTTTTTGTTATTTCAGTACGTGCGACAACGTTGGGTAATTCGCCAAACTCTAGAAAAAGTTTATCTTGACAAGAGTGCCATTACAGACCAATTAATAGAAGAAATTTCTCGCCCTGCTTACGATCCTGGTGCGTTGGATGTGTTTGTTTCAGTCTTTAGCACTCCTCAAGGGGAAAAAGTTGATGTGCTACTAAAGCAATTAACTTGTCCTCTATTAATGTTGTGGGGAGAAGCTGACCCTTGGATGAATGCTAGAGAACGTTCTCAAAAATTTCGTCAATATTATCCTGAACTCAGGGAACACTTTTTAACAGCCGGTCATTGTCCCCATGATGAAGTACCCGATAGAGTAAATCAACTTTTAGGGGATTGGGTTTTATCTATCAAGAATTAATACTAACCTCTCACTGTCTTGAACTTTATTAAAGTCTGTCCCTTTCCGACTTGGAGAAAGATAGATTTTGGTTAGTCAAACCAGGGAGAGGTCTTTTTATCTTTGGGAAAGTTTGCAACGAACTGGCTCTCCTTCTTCGTTATTTAAAACAATCCCTCCGATTCAGCGAATTTACGCAAACGTGGTATACATTGGCGCTGATAAAAACTGCTTAACGTCGGAATTGACAAGCTAAACTCCTCAGATAATTCTTTCCAGCCAACTTCAGGGGGTAGGCGTTTAAGAATTAACACCTGACAATTGACATCTGGTCGTCCTTTAATACAAGTACGGCGCAGTTCTCCTTCAGAATCAGTCTGAGCCCATGTTTCCAAGTCTTCCAAAATGGGAGGTGTCTGGGGGCTAGCGGGGAGATTATCTACAGGATCGATTGTTTCGCTTGTTCCACCCGATGTAGACTGACGAACCCGAAGAGGCACTGTGGTGGCTTGTTCCCGGTTCTGGTTAATGTAAAAGTCTTGTAGTCTACGTTTTAGGTAAGCATTTAGCCAGGTAATGATACTCCCATAGTTGGGGTCATAGATTTGACCAGTCAAGCCATCACAAACATTGCGGCAGAAATACAACCAAGTTTGTTGTAGTGCATCTTGATAGTAGGGAGTACCTTCCCTCCAGAGTCTATTTGCTGTCAAGCGAATAATTTGCGTGAGCAGCTTCTGACGCTGAGGACTTCCAAGTGGGTGTCCACAGGCTTCGGTAACTAAGCGGCGTAGCTGTTCATCGAATTGAACCATGACAATCTTGAGGCAGAAAGCAAGAATATCTTAGTATTGCGTATAACAACGCCACAAAAAATTACCTTTCATCAAGATGTTGGGAATTGGGAATTGGCAAGAGGACAAGGGGACAAGGAGAATTGGGGACAAGGGGAAAGACTGGTTTCAAGTTCTCACCTCTTGTCCCCTTGTCCCCTTGTCCCCTTGCTTCTTCCCCAAACCTCAGTCGCCTCAATATAATCCCAGCCAAGAAAATAAATTTTCCCACCAAGAATATGTCAGATTACCAACACTCAGTTTCATCTTGTTGCGAATGTCTTGGATCTTCCAATTTGTGAGTTTAGCCAGAGTTTGCGCCTCTTGTTCAAAACGCTTGGGCAAAGACCGCTTATACTCTCTACCCGCCTGACATTTGAGTTCTCCTTGGAACGGATGTTGTAAAATATAACGCCCTTGGAAAAATTCACTGTTAGCAGTTTGTTGGAATATCAAGTCTTCAGGGAATTTGTCACGGGTGTAGCGGACATGCAACCGGGAGATGAAGACATCACTTCTAGGAAAGGGAGGACGAAACCTTGGGGATACTGGTACATTACTTTCAGAATTATTATCTAGCCAAAATACGCCTGCTTGCTTAAGCTCATCTGGGGTTAGAGGCTCGGCAGAACAGGGATCGCAACTACCCATATTCCAAGCGTATTCTAAAAAACCAACTTTCTTGTTTTCTTTGGTGTAGGCAGTTTGAAACATTGATTTGTAGAAGTCACCAAATTCATCTTTGACAAACAAGGGAACGTTTGTATCTGAGGGGATTTTCACCGTCCGGTAGTTAGTGATTTCTGCCTGTCCTTGGGGCGAGAGGATGTAGACAATCAAATCCTGCTCTGTCGTGGCATTAATCATGCCTAAACGAATTGGCAGCATGAACTTGGGTGACTGGTAGGAAATTTGTAGCGGACGAAGGAACTGGTAGCCAGATTTCTCGAATTTATTTAAGTTGACTTTGGCAACAAAGAATTTCATTGAGGAGCGGATATAGGGTTTTAGTAACTGTTTCGCACCTCTAGGAATTTTGTAGCCACTGCGTTGGAGCCAAGTTTCTAGTCCGCCAGATTCTTTAGCACTAAGGATCACGATGTCGTATTCGCCGACATTGAAACGTGCTTCGACTGTTACACCCAAACTAGCATCGTCCCTTGCATTCCCCGCCTCCATTCTTGCTGCTGGCGCTGGTGCTGCTGATAACTTCTGGGGATAAACTGGGGCACAAGGATCTGGATCGAAATATTCAACTAATCGCGGGGCACTAAAAGCATCTAAGCGTTCGATAATCTTGGGTTCCGTAACGCGAACTTGCTCTTTTTGCAGCACCGTTGGCACCGGTACTACCATTGCAAAATCTTTAACTTCGCCTTGAAAATCGTTTGCCATTGTTAGGACGGTGCGATCGCCATCTCGCGCTATCACCACCTGAGAAGCTTTGTTATACAGTTTTGTATCAGCTTTAGCTACATAAAATCCACAAAATGCCCAAGCTGCTGGTGCAAAGCAGAAAACAGCTACGATTGCCAACAATAATGGCGTTAAAATTCGAAAAAACTTCATTATTTTATACCTCTATTTTTTTAATGTTGAGAGACGTTACATTGCAATGTCTCTACATCTGTTTCTCTTTCTTGCCAAGCAAACCTTGGGGCTAACCACAAAACATCTAACAGGATTGTCAATGGTGCAAGGGCAAAAAGCGCCCAGAAAACTGCTGTGGAAATAAAGAAATAATTCCGCAGGATAAAAGTTAATCCGGCGATGCAGATTGCCCAAACTACCCGCCCAATTCGGGAATTAGGAATTGATCGCGGATCTGTAATCATAAATAGGGCAAACAGCAGCAAAGACCCACTCATCAATCGATGCCAGTAAACATCCCAAGTCCAACCCAGCCAGAGATTGCGAATCGCCTCTAGCAAGGCGTAGGAACCTAAAAAAGCTGCTGTGGTGTCCCAACGACCAACGCGCTGCAAAATCATGCCGCCAGTGCCGGCAAATAATAGCCCATACCACCACTCTTCACCCCATTGTCCCGGCGAAACCCAAGCATCGGGGGTCAAAATCAAGGCAGATATGATGCCAAAATTGGTGGGATTAAAGAAATGCTTATCGCCGACTTGGAAGATAAATTTGCTCGCGATCGCAATTGCTGCGGCGATTGCCATTGTTGTCCAGCAATCCGCCCGCAATAGCAGTCCCAGTCCTAGAGAGGTAATTAAAGCGCTGCGAAGATTTGCCATTTGTTCTTTGCCAGTAACTAATGACAATATCCATTGGGTTGCTAGACTTGTGGCGATCGCTACCCCAATTAACTCTGGCCGCAGCGTCCAATCTCTTGTACCGATTCCCAATACTAGGAACAAGCCGAGAAATAGAATTTGATAATCTCGTATATCTTTGAGCAACATTAATCCTTTGATTCCGGGATTACGCGTAGATTTCTCATCAATCTAGACGAGTGCTAGCTCAAATAGTAATGCTGTTACAGATTTTGTTACAAAGCGACTAGCAAGTTCATGCCCATCGCTTGATATTGCTTAGGGTTTCGAGTTCTAAGCACGAAGTTTTGTGTTCTGATAATTTGGCTAGAATATTGAGACATTGTATGTATGCGGTGCGATCGCCTATCGCAGTTTCGCAAGCAACACCTACAAAAAGTTGTCAGCAGCAGAGAAACGCAAATGCAGCTAGCTCCTCTATTCCCGATTTTCTATCGCATTCTCCAACCGAGTTTTCCCAATTGCCTTTGGGGTGGAAATCCCTATACTAAAGCGATCGCACTCACATTCGATGATGGGCCCCATCCGCAATACACACCAGAAGTTTTGGCAGTATTGGATCGCTACAACATTACAGCTAGTTTTTTTTGGTTGGGTGTTTGCGTCAACCGTTCACCAGCGATCGCCAAAGCTGTTAGCGATCGCGGCCACTGGATCGGATTGCATGGCTACGATCATCGTTCTTTTCCCATGCTTTCCCTGAATGAATTGAAGGGCAGTTTAGAAAAAACCCAAATTGCCATCTACAATGCCTGCAACCTACAACCTGAACAAGTACGAGATGTCCGTCCCCCCAATGGTTTATTTACACCTGCTACTTTAAAATTGTTTTCTCAGTGGAATTACCGCTCAGTTATGTGGAGCGTTGTACCAGAAGATTGGGTAAGACCAGGTATCACCACTGTGGTAGAGCGAATTATGCAGCAGGTCAAAAATGGTTCGCTGATTGTCTTGCATGATGGTGCTTGCGGTGGACAAGATGTTGCTGCCACAATCCAAATTCTCATTCCGCAACTGCTACAACAAGGTTATAAGTTTGTAACTGTTGATACTCTGTGGCAGCAGGCTAAGACTAACTAAAGTACTAGCCTATCTAAGTTAATAAAATGTGGTGCTGGCGTGTTTAGTTCTCAAAGTTAGCGATACATAATTTGGCAAATCTTTATCTGCGATTACGACATTGTAGTGGGTAGCGCTTACCCCGCCATGTCGTCCAACCATCCGCGATTTTAGTAAGACTGTTGTATTTGAGATACCAGTTATCTTGTTCTACACCTAAATAACGAATACCTAAATCCTGTCTTTTAGTGCTGGAGAAACGTTTTCCTAGAGGAACCCACGCACTACCATTATCACTAAACTGCCCCACGAGACGGACAGCAGAAGTAGTAGAACAAACATCACCACTACAACTAGTTTGTGGATCATCGACTACTTTCCACTGCATTTGGGCTGGTCTACCGTCAATATTACAATCCCAGAGACCAAAGAACCACTCACCAGCAAGCTGACTGGCTTTAGTATGGCTAGATGTCAATACCAAACTTGCAGGAACAATCGCTAAACTCAAAAGCCATTTTGTGATTTTTTTCATAATGCTTCATCAATACTTTAAGCTAATCTGTATTTTCTATTCACTTGTATTTATTAGCATCGCTGTTTATGCAGCTATAAAGTATAAAGTTTGGCATAAGAATTCTCGTCAATTTTCTAGTCGGGAGTATCAGCCTTTAGTGGCTGATATCCCAGTGGCTTATGTTAGTTCCTAGAGTTGATGTGAGGCTAGAAAAGCTTCAACTTCAGCATCTGTTGGTTGGGAAGCGATCGCACCTGGTTTAATGGTAGTCAGTGCCCCCACAGCACTGGCATAAGTGACAATGCGTTTTGCAGTTTCAGCATCCCGCAAGCTGTGGATGCCGTAATGACTCAACTGGTGGATGAATCCTGCCAAAAAGCTATCTCCTGCACCAGTGGTATCAACTACGGGGATGGAAAAGGAAGGTAATTTGCCTTCGTTCTCACCCAGACAGTAGGTGCAACCGTTTTCGCCATCTGTTACTAATACTCCTTCAATTGAAGCCAAGCGGTAAGTAATGGCTCCAGGATCTGCGGTTTCAAATAGCCATTCAGCTTCTTCTTTGGAGAGTTTGAGGAAATCTACTCGCTTAAATAATTCTGGAATTTTTTGATGAGCGATTTTTGGCTCGTCCCAAAATACAGGCCGCCAATTGATATCTAGAACAATCTTCAGATCGTAATGTTCTGCTAACTCTAGGGCGCGGTAAATTGCCTGTTCACTTTCAGGATAGGCTAATTCCAAAGTACCCAAAACCAGAAAATCTGCCTCTTGAAACAGCGCATCTGGCAATTGTTTGGCTTGCAGGCGAGTATCGGCAAATTCTGCGGTGTCATACTGACCAAATCCGGCGAAGGTGCGATCGCCAGCCAGATCCCGTGTAACATAAACTTGCCGCGTTGGTGCTGTGGGGTGACGTTGTACTCCCGTGGTATCTACACCTACATCTTGTAATAGCTTGACTAGTGCATTTCCTGGTTCATCTTCACCAACGGCTCCGATAAATCCTGCTGTCGTCCCCAGCTTGACTAAAGCACAGGCTACGTTAGCTGGTGCCCCTCCTGGATAGGGAGTCCAGGATTTAACTTCTTCCAGCTTTAACCCTAATTGATCGGCTAAACAATCAAACAAAATTTCACCGAGGCACAAAACACGGGAATTGCTCATTTCATTTTAGATTTGAGATTTCGATTTTGGATTAAGAATTTACAGTATAAAATCTACAACAATTGTTGCTAATTTGTCGCCAGTTCTTCATAGAATTAAATAGCATTTTTTACTACTCCATAACATCTATATGCTTCTAATTACCATCGAAATTATCTAAATATTTATACTAAAATACAGACAAAAACAAGTGTTGTATAATACTTGTATATTGTCATGATTTATATTCTTGCCAACTTAAAATCCAAAGAAAATATTGACAATAGTGTTACTGCTAATACTTGAAACCCCTACCAACAAAAGAATCTTCTAGAATTAGAAAGAGTGATTAAGTAGATATACCAAAGGAGGATAGAAATAGTCATGGCTGGTGGCAAGTCTGAGACCCCCGTTAGTCTGTCAGACAGAGAACTGCAAATTATCGACCTAGTGGCCGCTGGCTTAACTAACCAAGAGATTGCAGGTAAACTGGAGATTAGCAAGCGTACAGTTGATAACCATATCAGCAATATTCTGACCAAGACCGAGACTGAAAATCGAGTAGCTCTTGTCCGCTGGGCCTTACAGTGGGGCAAAGTCTGCTTAAATGATGTCAATTGCTGTCTTCTCCCTAACCAGATCGAATAAACAATTTACTAGTAGCAACGTAATTGCTATGGTCTGGTAGAATTGCAAGCCAATTTTGAGGTTGACTGATTGTTTCCCTCCTCACGCCTAAGTTTTCAGTGTTAAACGCTCTACCAAAAGTTCCGAGTCCTTCACTCAGCCGGAGTTTATGTTAGTGGAGCCAGCTGACCCTCGGACTCGGAAACTAAACTTCATCTATGTTGAAACCTAGAGTTTTTTAAAAGATATATTTAACTAGTCTCTCTCTTTAGCGATCGCTCACTCAATTGGGATCTCATTCTTATGCTCTTTTTTGCCCACATGCGAAATCCAGCAACTAGGGAAGATTTGGCGGCGAAGCGGAGTGCCTGGTGCAGGCTGCTAAAATCCTTACTACCAGCCACCGCCGAATCTAGCGCAGTGTTCCTCAGTTGCGCCAACGTTCACCGTCCCAGTTTTTTGTTAACGATCGCTTGACTTTTAAGACAGTCGCTACAAAACTACGGTTCTCAAGGTAGACGAGGTTTATTGCTACAAATAAGCAACAGAGACATTTATTCTACTTATCATAACTTTCTGGCATACCCACTGGTGATAACCCTGCGATCGCTCTGAGGTTTTGGCAACGAATCAACTCAGTAAAATTTAAACCAGAACGCCCTTCAATTTTTGCTACCCCTTCAATTGCTAATAATAGGTGTTGCGCTGCTTCAGCTTCTGAATAACCGCGCCGTTGTGCGATGCGAATTGCTGCTGTATCGGCATTTAACTCTGACTCTTGAGATTTATTAGTGCGCCAGATCCGAAAAGCAGCGATCGCACTTAATCCCCCAGCTATGGCTACACCCACCACATCTGACTGTGATGCTTCTAATAAGCCACCTAACATCCCCACTAGCACGACACCTTGATAAATGTTGGGTTTAAACCACTTCACCCCCGTCAACCAACTAACCATCTGCAACAGTAGCAAATCTCGTTGCGGCTTGGCTAGGCAACGCCATAAATCGAAATTAATATATATTGGTCGCGTCTGATTCCAGGGTTGAGGAAAGGACGCATCAATCACTTTTGCCTGTTCCGGCTTACTAACGATTTTTGTCGTCATCCGGCCAGAAGCAGGCATTACATCTAATAAACGGCGAATTTCAACATTTGGCTCCATAAATTTAATTATTAGCCATAATGTGCATAGTAATTATTTTAGTTACCATTTGTGTTAACCTTTGATTTGTGAGATGCGATCGCAATCTTTCTAAATAGTTATTCTATTAGTGAAAATCTCTGTAAATGGCGATTTGTAAATAGTTTAGACAAAGCCATAAGAATATTGATAAAGCAGTTTGATAGTGTGGCGGGATTTTATAGTATCCGTTTGCCCCCAAGTTCAAAACCTGAAAGTTTTGGATAACCATTGATATTACTGTAACGATATGGACGCTTTTGCTACCCTCCCACCTGAATGGACGAATCAGGCAATGCACGCTTATGAATTTTGCTGTCCTAATTGCCACTCAACTAGCCGAGAAGCTGAAAAAGTTTGGCTAAATCGGCGATCGCCTGTACTTACAGAAGACCGTCGTCGCAAATGGCAAGAGTTCTATTATTGCCACTGTGCTACTGTGTGGTGGGCTTGGAGTAGCGATCGCCCCCCTAAAGATATATCCAATCAGCCAGATTATAATCCTACATAGCTAATTTTTTTCCTGAACAAAAGCCCACCTCAAGGTGGGCTTTTGTTTATCTAATTCTGAGCTTTATTTGCCATCACCAATTTTAGAAGGTAAAGGTAGTACGCAGAGTACCTACATAGATGGTATCGTTAGCGTCGTTGTGTTCGGGATTGAAGATTACCAACAAGCCAGGCGTGACCTGAATATTATCAGAAACCTTGAACTTGTAAAGACCTTCTAAGTGATAAGAGGTATCGGTGTCTAAGTTATTAACTGTTCTGATGCTGCCACCAGTAACTTTGGGTGGTTGACCAAAGATAACACCTAAAACGTTGCCTTCTCCACCGAAGTCTTTTAAAGCAAGCGATCCAGCCCAGTACCAAAGGTCTGCATCTCTACCAACGTTAACACCACTCCTAGCATCAGCAGTTGTATAACCTCCCCAACCACTAATAGCTAAGTTAGAGCCAAGTTGAAATGTCGCTTCTACACCGTAGTTGTTAGATTCAGTACGAGCCCCAGTTCCAAATGGGTTATTGGCAAAGGTGCTACCTGTACCTTGGAAGAGGCTGTTGGCAGCATTACCAGCGAAGTAACTACGAGCGTAGGTCAAACCAATATTGAAGGCTTTGGTGGGTTTGAAAGTTAATTGACCGAAGATAGTGTTATCGCCATCAAACAGACCGTTACTAAGTCCGGGATTATTAGCACCAAAGACACCATTACCAGTTGAAGGTGCTAAATAAGCACCAGTCAAGCTAATAGCTTGGTTAGGATTGAAAGTAACAGTCAAGCCAGCACCATTTTGACCTTGACGGTAGATGGGGCTGAAACGTCCATATCGAGAAAGCGCACCTCTACCAGAGCTTGCAAAGTCAGGGTTAAAGGTGTTTACGTTTTCATACAATTCACCGCCACTCGCATCAATCTTGACACGCACTGCGTCAGTGAAGTTGAAAGCATAGTTGATTTTATCGATCACAACAGAGTTATTGTTATCACCGTCATAACCCAAGCGGGTCATGTTAGTACCAGTACCGCTTGCAACACCACCAACAACACTACCAACGTTGGAAACGATATTGCCAGCATTTAAACGGATTTGCAACTGGTCTTTACCAGTGAAACTGCTGTACAAGTTCAAACGCACGCGATCAGAGAAAACAGTGTTGCTATTTAAGTCTGGATTATTGTTAGGGTTGGCATCTGTATCAGCCCTATTTCCACCAAAAACATCAGACACGTTGAAAATTGCTTCCCCAACCAACTTGGTGGTAGTGGAGAACTGATTAGCTTCAAGTTCAGAAGTGCGGGCTTCTAGTCCATCCACACGACCGCGCAGAGTTGCTAATTCAGCAGAATATTCTTCTTGTAAGCGCTGTAAAGTAGCTAAATCTTGTTTGCTGACCAAATCAGCAGTAGCTGTAGCAATCAGTTCGTTAACCCGATCTAAACAAGCATTTAAACCTGCGGCAAATTCATAACGGGTCAAAGCACGATTCCCACGATAGGTACTGTTGGGATAACCTGCAATACAGCCGTAGCGCTCAACTAGAGATTGTAAAGCTTGGAATGCCCAATCTGTGGGTTGCACATCTGAAAATTGCGAAACTGATGTTACCTGACTCATATCATTAGAGTCTTGAGCTTCAGATAACTGGGCAGCATTTGTTACTTGTTCGTTGACTTCAGTAGCTAAAGCACTATTAGCAACAAAAAATGTCGCAGCTACTATAACTGGACTAACCTTAAAAAGATTCCAGAATCGTTTTGTCATGTTTATACTCTCACTCACACCTAAGTAACCCGACCACTGTAAAATGCTTATAACACTTTACTTTCGGGAATTCCACACACAATCACAGACACGATTATACATTAAACTCTGTGAATTTTACAAGCAATTCAGCTAACATACTGCTGAACCATAATTTTTAATTAGTTTATTTGGTAAACGCAAAATAATGCGGCGTTTGTGACGTATAACTGTTCCTTCTTCCTCCAATTGCTGTAAGAGGCGGGTAACTGTTACTCGCGTGGTATTTAATACTTCAGCAATATCTTGATGGGTAACATTTAAATCAATTAGTTTTCCCTTATCTACATCACGTCCAAATTTTTCACTTAACCACACCAAAAATTGCCATAAGCGTAGCGAAATTGGTTTTCGATGCACAATACTTAGTAGATCCTCTGCCTGTTGAATATGGGACAACAAAGCATTAATATCTTGATGCCATAAATGAGGCGGTACAATGCTTACTTCCACGCCTGTGAGACATTCAATTTGGTAGGGCTTGACCCTAGATAAAGGATAGCCAATCAGATCCCCTAATCCCCAATAACCAAGAGTGATGAATGTTCCATCTTCACTCCACGTTAAGGTACGAACTGCACCGTATTCAATACGCCAAAGTACGTCATTTTGAAGTGGAATTACTTCCCTACGGGTAAATATCTGCTGGGGTAATTGTCCGCCGAAAGCAGAGCTATTTGACACGACAGAAGAGTTTGAAGTAGGAGTTGTGGAATATATCATTAACAGTAACTACATAATTATCAGGCAATCTCGATATTTAAAATGATTAAGAAACTCTAATGATTTGTATAAAACAAAATCCACCTGTGTATCTAAATTATGTGTATTTTTACTTGTGAGGGCTAGAGACTAACTCAAAATCTTTTCATTGAAACAACTTCTTGTTTTAGGTATCTATGAGTTAGATAGATACTAATTTTTGTCAGGTGTTTGTCTGTTACTTTAGTTGTGCAAGTTTAAGAATAGGTAAGCTTTTAGTAAAATATTTAGTTAAATTATTTTTATTGAGCAAGTTTTCAACCGAAAAAGGTGGGTTTCGTTCGTTCCCATACTCCGTATGGGAACGAGCGAAACCGCATTAAGCTAAGTCTTTAAGACTTATGTATACACCGTAGGTATGTATTGGGGAGGGAAAAGATTTCTAATTTCCCGTTTTCATAAGCCAATACGCTTGGGTTTAGGCTATGCAGTGGGAAGAATAGTAAGAAAATCCCTCATCAAGTTTCTTAGAACCAGCGTAAATTAGGTCTACTACACTCTTTCAATATACAAGCGTGCAATTTTCACCTTTTGACAAGCCAAAAAGGGATGACCTTAGCTACTAAGTATCCTTTTTTACTATAAAATTACCTTTATCCTGAAATTTTAGTTCGTTCTAAAGGTAAAAATCAAAATCTCGTTGTGATTATTTCACTTCGGTGACACGCCAGCTAAGTTTCAAATTAATCCAGAAATTCCAGATAGTAGCAACTGCGATCGCAATAAAGTTGGCAATATAACGGTTAGGAATAAGAAAATTGAATACCAAATTTAATACCAGTACATTCAATACTAAGCCAGCAAGGCAAATGGCGTTGAACTTCAAAAACCGCTTCAGGCGTTGATGCCATTCTTGCTGTCTGGCGCTGACATCAGCAAATGTCCAAGCGTCATTCCACAAAAAATTATTTAAAATCGCAATTTCACCAGCCATAATTTTGCTGCGTGTTAGAGGCCAAGCCAAGGTAGTGGGATCGCTGAGTAAATAAAGAATTGTCATATCCACAAATACCCCACTCAGTCCTACTAAGCCAAAGCGGATAAATCGGCCAATGGGGAAACCCGTTTGTTGAGTAAGTTTTTGTTTTTTATTACCTCCAGTTAGCCGTAATCTTACTAAATGGTGAATGTAATCTATGTATTGTTTCCATGTAACTTTGCTTTCACCCTCTTTGCGTTCACAAAATACATATCCAACTTCGGCAACTTCATCTACCTTTCCCCGACCGATTACTTCTAAGAGAATTTTGTATCCCACTGGATTGAGTGTTGCATTAGCGATCGCACTTCGACGCACCATAAAATAACCACTCATCGGGTCAGAAACTCTGCCCAGTACTCCCGGCAAAATAACCAAGCCTAATAATTGAGCGCCACGAGACAATAAACGTCTGACAACACTCCAGCTACTAACACCCCCTCCTTCAACATGACGACTAGCTACTGCCAAATCCGCTCCCTGCTCAACACTACGCAACAGTTGCATTAGCACCTCTGGCGGATGCTGCAAATCTCCATCAATTACCCCTAACACACTTCCCGTAGCTGCTTGCCACCCACGAATCACTGCCGAAGATAGCCCCCGTTCTTGTTCTCGTCGCATCACCCGCAACTGAGGGTATTCTGTTGTCAGAGATTGTGCTATTTCCCAAGTTCGGTCTGGGCTATCATCGTCTACCACAATTAGTTCATATTTTCCTGGAATTGATTCATCCAGTAACTGACTCAATATACTGACCACATTTTGGATGTTGTCACGCTCTTTATAAGTAGGAATTACTAGAGATAAATGGATAGATTCACCAGTTATACCCACATTATTAGGGGGCAACTCTGAAATCTTTAGTGGGCCCGTTGGTACTGCTAACAGCGAGTTGGATGAGTTTGTCTTCATAATTTCACATTTATCTGTAAAGACTAAAGGAAATAGAGTCGAACATCTGCGCGCTTTATTGACTGAACCTGGTTAGCCAAAGTTTTTTGTTACATTGAGATGTTCTGAAAAGTTTGACATCTGCCTCCTGCTTTCTGAACGGAGGTGGGTTTAAAACCCTTGTCTATTATCTCTGCACGTTTTATATATTCAGAAGTCCATAACTTCCTTTATGTGTAAGCTTTAAACCTTCAGTTACCCTTTGAAAAAATGATTTTTTCCATTTACTGATGAAACATAGTATTGGCATTATTGCTTCATGACTGTATCCACAGAGTGGCATATTAACTGCATTTGTTCGTTTAATGTCACCATTATCTTGGCTGTTTTCAATAAACTTTGTTATTGATTCTATCCACATGACATACCCTGTACTTAGTCGCAAACATGACTTTAGTTGCTTTTTCAGTATTGAATTTTATCAGAAATGGTTTAAAATTACTATACATCTCACGAATGATTTAGGATTGCTGTATTAATTGCTATATTGTTTTTTGAGTTTTGCGAGCGAGTAATAATTGAAGATGTTCAGTTTTCCTAAATAACTTTATAGTACTCTTGCGTAAGATACATTCAATTGTATAAAATTATTCAATTTCAAAATTGGATTGGAACTTGAACTGTTTAAGACTAGTAAGGTCAACACCTAGCTTCATTTGAATTTTGGATTTAATATCTGTATTAAACTCAGGGTAAGCACATCTCAAATTTTATTGACAAAATAGAATAGGAATTTATGGTTTTGTTGAGTTCTACAGACTAAATAGCGAAGGCTTAAGTTATTAGCAATAAGTGGTACTGAATGGGATTATTTAGGTCTCTATTTAGATTAGGGATTTCTCATTCAAAATATGTGCTTGCCTTGGTATTAAACCATTCTATATTGTTAATGAAGGATTAATTATTTATGCTTATGCTAAATGCAAACAATTTATCTAACAGTAAGAAAAACCAAATATTATTAGGTTCAGCCATAATTTTGTCATTAATATTATGTGGAGAATTAGCAATTAGAGCTTATTCTTTTCATCTTGATGCTTTAGGTAATTCTACAGGTCGATATTTACCTGATTTTCCCAACCATTTTGACCAAATAAGAACAGGCATAGAACTCCTCTTTTTAACTATTATATATGTTGTGTGGCTAATAATAAACAAGAATAAGGAAAAAGATATAACCTTTATAAAAATTTTAAAAAATAGTTCATTTTTTCTGTTAATTGCCTTTGCAAGTTATCCAATAACTACTGATATCAATTTGTATATACATTATGGTTTGATGTATTTAAATGGAGTTAACCCTTTTCTGAATCCTGCAAGCACATTTACCTCAGAATTGTCTCCATTTCTTGCTTGGAAACAGACTTCTACTTATGGGCCTATATCTCAACTATTTTTTATGTTTTCTGCTTTTTTCGTTGCAATTACTCCTAGTTTAGGAATTTATGTATTTAAATTAATCTGTCTTTTATTCCATATATTAAATAGTTACTTAATTTGGGGGCATTTAAAAAACTATCCTTATAAAGTTAATGTAACAACTGCATATTTAGTTAGCCCATTACTTCTATATGAGCAGGTTACAAATGCTCATATAGATGTCTTAATTTCTACCATTTTAATTATTCTAATAATATTTCTTAAAAACTATAATTATCTAGCTGCGATTGTTATAGCGTGGATTGGTTTTCTAATTAAAACATTACCAATTGTTTGGCTGCCTCTAATTTTTGTTTATTTGATTAAGCAACAGCGTTGGAAAATTTTATTTAGTGCCATTTTTATCTCTGTAGCTATAATTTTTGCAACTTCTCTGATAGCTTTACCTTCAGTCGATGCTTGGACAAGCCTTTTCAATCCTGGCGTTAAAGACAGAGTAGGTGGTTCATTATATTCTTTGATTAAGAATTTACTAAGTATAAAAATACTAAACCTTCCTATAACTTTACAAGCAACTGTATTCTCAAGATTTAAACCTATAATCTTTTCTATATTTGTAATTTCTTATTTAATTATTCTGGTAAAACCATATTTGAAAAAAACATATTCTACAACTAGTTTTAGTACAAATATAGGATGGATTACCTTAATATTATTTTTGTTTGCTGCTCCTTGGTATTGCTCTTGGTATTCCTCTGTGCTGTTGGCAGTCGTAGCTTTAAACATAGATTCTAATTCAAAAAGATTCGTGATTACTAGCATCGTCTTCTGTCTTAGCAGTACTGTTTTTTACTATCTATTACGAGGTATCCGACTGTACGATTTTTTAACGGTTGTACCAACCTTAGCAGTAATTATATTTTGGCTTGTACGTGATATCCAAGCTCTAAAAAAGCCACTGAAAAACTGAATCAAAAGCTACTATTTTTATAATTAAACTAGTAAATATTTTTTCTAACTGCTCATATATATTTATGATTCTTCTCGCTAATTTTAATGGTAATAATTAAAATTTATTTAATGCCTATAATTTGCCAACTATAAAAGCCCAACATTTTATCGTTCTTCACTACTTATTATGCCAAATCGTTGTAGGCTAAAATAGCACTAAACTCGTTACTCACATCTTTATTTACAATCTTTTAATCCTTCTTTTGTAAACATCTAAGAGACTTAGGGATTAGGCATATTTGACAAATTCACGCTTAATATTCTTGCTAATACTGCCTTTTTATTGAGAATTAACGACTAACTAATCAGGGTTAGAAAAACAAAAGCGATCGCTATCGCAAATGTTAAGACAGATCCGGGTAATGGATAGTCTTAAAAAGAGGGGAGCTAAAATCAAGATCCACCCCATTTATTGGGGAGCTAGAGGGAGTGACTTTAGGCTGTTGACTCATGAACTGTCAATTAAGAGCGTTGACCAGTGACAATATATGCTACCCTCTGACCGATATTAGTTGCATGATCTGCCATCCGTTCCAGACAACGAATTGCCAGTGCTAGCAGCACAATTGGCTCGACTACACCAGGTACATCCCGTTGTTGGGCTAAAGTTTGATAAACGCGATCGTAAGCATCGTCTACAGTATCATCTAGGTGCTTTAAACGGCGACCACCGCCTTCATCGAAATCTCCCAAAGCCTTCAAGCTAGTTGCTAGCATCGCCTGCGCGTGAAGGGACATGGCTTCAATTTCAGATAAACACGTATGAGGCGCATAAGGAAAAATTTTAATCGCAATCTCAGCTAAATCTTCAGCATAATCGCCAATGCGCTCTAAGTCTCGCACCAGTTGCATAAAGGCACTCAAGCAGCGCAAATCTTGAGCCGTAGGCGCTTTCAGCGTCATAATCGCCGTACAGTCTGATTCGATTTGACGATAAAAGCGATCAATCTTTTTATCTAATAGAGGAAGTTGCTCTGCTGCTGTTAAGTTACGAGCAAATAACGCTTGGTGGCTGAGGCGAAACGATTGTTCTACCAAAGCACCCATGCGTAATACGTCCCGTTCTAAGCGCCTAATGGCGCGTGCTAGTTCGGGTCTTTGAGGATTGGAACCATAATGGACAGCTTTCACACTTGTTGTCTTAAAGGTGAAGATATTACTAACTATAGTCTTGGCTTAAGGAGTTTGCCATAACTTCAGGAAATTGAAGTTGCATCCACGCACCACCGGTTTCTGGATGGTTCATAGCTTTGATTGAGCCACCGTGGGCGATCAGAATTTGCTCAACGATCGCTAATCCTAATCCATTGCCAACGATCGCCCCGATGGAGTTACTATCTTGTGGGGAATGGGTTCGCGCCTTATCTCCTCGATAAAATCGCTCAAAAACGTGTGGTAAATCTGCCTCAGAAAACCCGACTCCAGAATCAATAAGATTTATTTCTAGAATTGGAGAAGTAGCATCATAATCTTTTGTTGATAAGATTTTTGCTTCAACCCGAATACTTGTAGAAGGAGGGCTGTATTTTATACTGTTGTCTAGCAAGTTGAGAAAAACTTGAAAAATCCGGGCTTGATCTGCTTTAATCCAAAGATTTTCTGGGCCAGAATAAGAAATAGATAGATGTTGGCGCTGTGCTAAGGGTTCTAGTGTTTCCCAAACAGATGTAATTAGCGATCGCAATTCTACAGCTTTGGCTTGCAATTGCATGGTTGGGTTTGCTTCCATTTGGGTCAAGTCTAACCAGCTTTGCACTAGATTAATCAGCCGATCAACTTCCTGCATCAAACGGTTAACCCAGCGATTTAGAGGTGGTTCCAAGCGGATTTGTAAAGTTTCCACCACCAAGCGAATCGAAGTCAAGGGCGTTCTAAGTTCGTGGGCTAAATCAGAAAAAGAGCGATCGCGTACTTGATTTATGTCTAATAGGGGTTGACGATTTTCTAAAAATACTCCTACTTGTCCATTAGGTAAAGGCAAACTAGATGCCCGCAAAGCCAGAGATTTGATTGTTGACATTTCTGCCGCATCATCAAAAGATGGATGAAAAATCCATTCTCCCGTCTGTGGTTTTTGGCGATCGCGAGTTTGCTCAATTAAATGGTCAAGTTCGTAAGACCGTACTAACTCTAGTAGTAAGCGTATTTCTTCTGGTTGCCACCTTTGCAGATACAAAATTTCCTGCGCCTGCCGATTACACCACAGCAGCTGATTTTCCTCATCTACCTGCAAATATCCCACTGGTGCAAAATCTAGCAAGTCTTGGTAAGTTTGCAATGATTGCTGCAAATCTTGCCGTTGCTGTTTCACCATCGCTATTTCCTGCCATAACCCAGGAATCAGCAGCAGTCCCTTCTTGTCAGAATGCGAGGTTAACGGTCGGAATAAGCGCCCCAGGTAGCGGTTAAGTTGAACCTGTTGCCAAATCCAAAACCCAATGCCTACTGCTAAACCCAGAAAAAATCCCAATAAAAGCATTTGAGTTGTTAGTTTGTTGGTGACTACTAAAAACTAACAACTATCTAAACTAATTATCCAAACCTATAGCCAAAACCTCGTACAGTCACAATATATTCCGGATGACTGGGGTCTTGCTCTAATTTTTCGCGCAACCAGCGAATATGAACGTCTACGGTTTTACTATCACCAACGAAATCTGGCCCCCAAACCTGATCTAGTAATTGTTCCCGCGACCATACCCTCCGGGCGTAACTCATAAACAATTCCAGCAAGCGGAACTCTTTAGGTGAAAGGCTCACTTCTTGGCCACGAACCAGCACCCGACATTCTTGAGGATTCAAGGTAACATCTTTGAATTTTAATACTGGTAGTTGTGGTAAATTACTTAGGCGTTGGCGGCGGAGTAAAGCGCGACAACGAGCCACTAACTCGCGCATACTAAAAGGTTTGGTCAGGTAGTCATCTGCTCCCACCTCTAACCCCAGAACGCGGTCAGTTTCACTACCCTTAGCACTGAGCATTAAAATCGGTACTGGGTTTCCTTGATGACGCAGCAAACGGCATATATCTAGCCCATTGATTTGCGGCAGCATCAAATCAAGAATGATCAAATCAAAGGGAACTTCCCCTGAGTTGGTTTCAAAACTTTTGAGATACTCTATAGCAGATCGCCCATCGGGTGCAGTTATCACCCCGTAACCTTCTTCTTCCAGGGCTACAGCTAGCATTTCCTGGATTAATTCTTCATCTTCTACTACTAGAATACGGCTGGTTTGTCCAATTTCCGTTCTGGCAGAGTATTTGGTCGATTCAGTGGTATACATTGATATCACAAAAGTCTGGGACTGTGCTTGTATCAATTAGCATGATTAAACTTATTATCTCGCCTTAGTGCGACGGCGCTTGTGCTAGGGTTAATTCTTTTAGATTTTCTTTACAAAAAGTAATATATTCAACATCATTCTCTTAAATCACCATGATTGCCAGCTTTTAATACTTCGTTGGGTGGCGCAATTA
Source organism: Desmonostoc muscorum FACHB-395 (assembly GCF_014698035.1). Classification (GTDB taxonomy): domain Bacteria; phylum Cyanobacteriota; class Cyanobacteriia; order Cyanobacteriales; family Nostocaceae; genus Nostoc; species Nostoc muscorum_A. Next base: position 18,476 of record NZ_JACJSF010000031.1, on the reverse strand, counting down.
TATAAAGCATTATCTTGACAAGAAGAGATGAGGTTAGGTATATTCATCTTAGTACAAAAGTACTAACAAATCTCAAAGGGAAAACTATACCTGAAAAATAGCAGGACATAACTGTGGAAAATTCGTACCACATAAGTGTCCTATATCGATCATTTCAGTATTTCCACTGCGTTAAAAATGTTGATTTAAAGGCTACTCTGATGTCTGCATAGGGTAGTCCTTGGTATGGCTTGCTACCCAATAAATCATTTGCCTATTGAAGGGAGTTGGAAGATGACTACAGTTGGAGTCAAGGACAGCAAACAACAACTAATGCAAGCATTTCAACAAATTATTATCCAAAGAAAAAAGCTGGAATCTAAAATAGCAACCAAACAAGAGGAAGCAGACAAGGCAAAAAGTCAAGAAATTCTGCAAGCAGCTTCTGCATATACGGTTGATAGTATCGTCAAAGGTTTAGCTGATTTACAATTGGAGTTTGGCAGTATTCTCAATGCGTTATCTGAAAAACTAGCTCAGGAAAATTCTAAGTTAGATGAATTGAACCGAGCTATAGAAATTGAAACTCAACGCTTACAAGAGCTTCAACAAATCAGAGTTGTAGCGGATACTCTAGACATTTTAAGTCAAGAACACCAAGAAAAATTAAAAACCCTAGAGCAAGATACTATCAGCAAAAGGGAAGCACTAGAAAAAGAAATTACAATTAGGCGGAAAGAATGGCAAAAAGAGCAAGCAGAGTATGAAGAAAAACTCCAAGAGTATAACGATTTCTTAGTCAAAGAGCGCCAGCAAGAACAAGAAGAATCTCAATATAAGTTAGAAACTACTCGTAAACTCAATACAGATAGCTACGAAGCGGTAAAACGCCAACAACAAAGGGAAATACAAGAAAATTCTCAAAAGAAAGATAAAGATTGGGCACAACGAGAAAAGATATTCGCTGAACGCCAACCACTGTTTGCAGACTATGAACAAAAGGTAACTACATTTCCTAACGAACTAGAAGAAGCCGTTAAGAAAGCTAGAGAAGAAGCAATTAAAGAAACAAGCCAAAAAGCTAAAATTGAGGCTGATTTATTTGAGAGAGAATGGGAATCTAACAAACAGAGTTATGAACAAAAAATTCAATCTCTGGAAGAAACAATTAAGAAACAGTCTGAGCAAATAGAAGGTATCTCTGCTCAATTGCAAACTGCATTAAAACAAGCACAAGACTTAGCTATGAGGGCTTTTGGTAGTTCTAACCCTAAATAGTTACGAGTTTGTAGCATCTTAACCATTTTTAATTCCTGAAGAGGAGGTTTGTTGTGGTGGTGAAAAAGCCAACTGATAAGAATACTAAAGTAGAAATTCTTCAGGCGTTTGAAGAGTTAGCTAAAGAAAAAGCAGCACTGAAATCGGAACTTGAAAAAGTTGCCAAAGAAAGCCAGCCTGGAACAAAAGAACAGCCTAAATTAGAACAAAAAACAGCTATGAATCAGCTTTCGAGTGTCCAACAGAAGATGAACAATACAATTGAAAGCTTGGCAAAGATTCAATTAGGTTTTGGCAGTGCTGCTAATGAATTATCGGAACAGCTAACCACAAAAGCCTCTAAGTTGGAAGAAATCAGGCGAAATTTAGAAGAAGAAATCCAACAATTAACACAGCTGCACAATTTAGAAATTTCTGATGATATCTTGGATACTCTCATCCAATCTTATGAAGATAATACGAAAGCTTATCAGGAAGAATATAACCAGCGTTCTGAAGTGTTATTCCAAGAAATACTAGAACAAAGAAATACTTGGGGAAAAGAACAAGAAGAACAGCAACGGGCGATAAAAGAACGGAATGAAAACTTGAAGAAAACTCGACAACGCGATGCATCAGAGTATAAATATAATTTAGAACTCCAACGACAATTGCAAAGTGACGAATACGAACAAGAGCAGAAAGCACTATATAAACAACTAGAAGAATTACTACAAGAGACAGAGAAACAATGGGCTGAACGAGAGAAAGCAATTTCTGAGAGAGAGAAACAATTTGAAGAATTAAAAGCTAAGGTAGAGGCTTTCCCGAAAGATAAAGAAGCAGCTATCAAAAAAGCTATAGAAGAAGGCAAAGGCATCGCCCATTACCAGGCGAAAGTAAAATCAGATTTATATTCTAAGGAAGTGGAAGGGCAAAAGCGTTTCTATGAACAAAGGCTGCAATCTCTAGAACAAACTATTACTAATCAAGAGACGCGGATTCAAAATCTTTCTAAACAACTTGAATCTGCTCTCAAGCAAGTTCAGGATTTGGCAGTTAAAGCTATTGAAGGGACTTCAAATGTTAATTCATATCAGGCTATTAAAGAAATAGCTTTAGAACAGGCAAAGACTCAAGCGAAAAATAAATAATACCGATTATTTTTGACGTTGTACAGAGCAAGGGGCTTAAGCTCCTTGTTTTAAGCTGTTACGCAAATAAGATTGCACATCAACTGGTGAGGTTGTCCTTTGTCCTTTGTCAATTGTCCTTGGTAAACACTTTTGACTAATGACTAATGACTAATGACGGTCTACACGGAAAATATTGCAATATGTAGGCGCGTTAGCTTATCAAGGTTGATTTTGTGCCGCTTACCATAGAATTGGTATAAGCTGATTTATTTTTATGACAATTTATTTTAGAGACTTAATTTAAATTAAGTCTCTACAACGGACTATAACGCTTTTATTCGGTTTTCTTTGGTTTTTTGATGTCTGGGGGAGGTTGTAATCTCTTCTTCTTTGTTCCGGTAGCCTGTGTTTGCTGAAATGCTTGATTAGAATTTGGCTCTTGACTAGACATAATAGTAAATTTTAAAATCTCCGACAATATTATCTACATCACGGGTATTGTAGATTACAGAAATATATCACAAGGAATTTAAATTTTTAACTAAAAAATTAGTACATAATGTTAATCGTGTAATAATCTTTGCTTTGTTTATACTTAAGGTTGATTCGGCATAATCTTAATACCTTTCCCTGGATAGCTTTCTAAATTTAGACTTATCGGCAACTGCGAAAGCCGACTAAACCTCATCTATGTTGAAACCTAGAGTTTTTTAAAAGATATAAAGATATATTGATGTAGGTTGGGTGGAGTGAAACGCAACCCAACATTACCACCTTATTTATGTTGGGTTACGCGATCGCTGCACCCAAACTACAAAACTGAATTTAGACTTATCGGCAACTGGGAAAGCCGACTAGATAGTAATATTTTGCCTAAAAATGGAAGAAATAAGGCTAAAATTTATTGTAAGTAAAAGTCGTTGAATATTAAATTAACTTTAAATTTATTTAACTTTACAGAATGCCAGACGCGGAAAAGTCCCAAAACCAGCTGGCTAATGAAAAGCTGCTGCATCGGCAAGTTAGTAAAAAAGCAAATTATTCGCTCTTAGCCAGTGGAGAAGAGGGAATGGTGCTTCAGTTGGCAGATGGTACTATCCAGGCTTGTAGTGCAGCTTGTGATCGCATTTTGGGACTAACCACAGCACAACTTGTAGGGCAGAATTTACTCGATTCCAAGTGGCAATTTCTTCATGAAGATGGCTTTCCTTTACCTAGCGAAACTCACCCAGCGATCGCTGCTCAGAAAACAGGTAAACCTTGCTTGAATGTGGTGTGTGGCTTTTATAAGCCAAATGGTCAGCTAGTCTGGCTATTGTTGTCTTCAAAACCTCTGTTCCAAGCAGGAGTAAATACTCCCTTTGCGATCGTCACAACTTTTTCGGATATTACAGAATTTAAGCAGGCACAACTTGAGGAAAAATGTAACTGTACTGAAGATACTCAACAAATTGATGCAAATCAATCTCAGATACTGTGGGATAGTCAACGTTTGTTCCAACAAATTGCTGGTACTCTGCCGGGGATACTTTACATATATGACCTCATTGAGCAGCGAAATTCTTATGTCAATTACGAAATTGCTCAAGGTTGGGGCTACACACCAGCAGAAATCCAGGCAATGGGAAAGGATTTATTTACCCAACTTCTACACCCTGAAGATTTGGCTCGACTCCCTACTTATTTTGAAAGATTTAATTCTACCTGTCAGGGCGAAGTCCTCAGTTTTGAATACCGCATTCGACACGCGAATGGAGAATGGCGTTGGTTTTGTAGCTATGACACTGTATATAGCAGAACTGTTGAGGGATTCCCGAAATATCTTTTAGGCATTGCTTTCGATATCACAGAGCGACGACATATAGAAATTTCGCTGCGGCAAAGTAACGAAAGGTTTGAGCTAGCAGCGGCGGCGGTTAATTGCCTAATCTATGACTGGGAAATTCACAGAAGTAGTGTAGAAAGAACTCAGGGTTTAACCCAGGTTTTTGGCTACACACAACAAGAAGCTGAACCTACCTTCGAGTGGTGGCAACAACTTATCCACCCCGATGACCAACAAAGAGTTAATGACCAGTTCATGGCTAGTATGGCCAATGGCAACCGTTATAGCATTGAGTATCGAATCCGTCACAAAGATGGTCGCTATTTATGGGTGCAAGACCAGGGTTTTGCTGTCCGGGAAGCAAATGGTCAGGTAGTTAGGGTAGTTGGTGCTAGTACTGATATTACCGAACAGCAAGCTATACTGCGCGATCGCCAGCAAATTGAAACAAATCTGCGCGAGAGTGAAGAACGGATTCGGTTAGCCACGACTGCTGCGGAATTGGGTATGTGGTTTTGGAATATTACCACCAACGAGTTAGTTTGGACAGAGAAATGTAAGGAGCTATTTGGACTAGCCCCAGAAGTCGAAATGAGCTATGAGCTTTTCCTCAACTGCATACATCCAGAAGATCGTCAACGCCTCAATGAAGCGATCGCTCGTTGTTTTCACGAAAAGGTTGAGTATGACATTGAATACCGCAGTCTTTGGTCTGATGGTAGCATTCATTGGATTGCTGCTAAAGGTCGTGTCTTTTACGAAGCCGACGATCAGCCAGTTCGGATGATGGGTACTTCTCAGGATATTACTAGGCGCAAACAGATAGAAAATGATTTGCGCCAGCGTGAAACTCAATTAAGGCGTTTAGTTGATTCCAATATTATTGGCATTATGTTCGCTACACCTGACCATATTACTGAGGCGAACGAGGCCTTTTTAGAAATGGTGGGTTATACGCGAGAGGAACTATTAGCAGGTAAAGTACGCAGAAAACAGATGACTCCACCGGAATATCACGCTCTTGATGAGCAGGGGATAGAGCAACTTTTAACGGTTGGAGTATGTAATCCTTTTGAAAAAGAATATATCCGCAAAGATGGTTCGCGCATTCCTATACTAATTGGTGGTGCTTTGGTAGAGAAAGATCCGCCATCTTGGATCTGTTTTATTCTGGACTTAACCCCAAGGAAGCAATTAGAACAGACACTTAGACAGCAAGCAGAGGAACTCAAACAGGCAAACCGAAACAAAGATGAGTTTCTCGCCATTCTCTCCCACGAATTGCGATCGCCCCTCAACCCAATTTTAGGCTGGTCATCGCTACTCAAAAGCCGCAAATTTGATGAAGCTACTACCAATCGGGCCTTAGAAACCATCGAAAGAAATACTCAATTGCAGATTCAATTAATTGATGAATTGCTGGATGTATCCCGAATTATTCGCGGTAAGTTGAACCTGACTTTTGCCACTGTTAACCTAGCATCTGTAATTGATGCTGCATTAGAAACAGTCCGGTTAATCGCAGAAAGCAAATCCATCCAAATAAAAATACAGCTTGACCCTAATGTTGGTAAAGTGTCTGGCGATTATTATCGCTTACAGCAAGTTGTAGGGAATTTACTCTCGAACGCTGTCAAGTTCACTCCTCCTAACGGTTCTGTGGAAGTCAACCTATCGTCAAATAGGGAATTGACTTCCCATTCAGCACTGATTCAAGTTAAAGACACTGGACAAGGAATTTCCCCTGAATTCCTCCCCCACGTATTTGAATATTTTCGTCAAGCTGATAGCAGTACAACCAGAAAATTTGGCGGGCTGGGATTGGGATTGGCAATAGTTCGCAACCTGGTAGAGCTGCATGGTGGAACTATAACAGCAGCTAGTCCAGGAGAAGGACAGGGAGCAATTTTTATTGTGAGACTGCCTGTGATGAAAGAGAGTAGGGGAGATCAGAAAACTGGGGGAGGCACAGAGAAACTTAACTCGTTAGCGATCGCTGGACTGCGGATATTGATTGTTGATGATGATGCTGATACACGGGAGTTTTTGCACTTCTTCCTACAACAGAATGGGGCACTAACAACTGTTGCAGCATCGGTAACTGAGGCGCTCGCTGTCATAGTCAAGACCATACCTGATGTATTAATCAGTGATTTAGGAATGCCAGAGATGGATGGCTACAGCCTGATTAAGCTGCTCAGGGCTATGCCAAAGGAAGAGGGAGGGGAAATTCCGGCGATCGCTCTTACAGCTTATGCGGGAGAAAGCGATCGCGAGCGAGTTCTAGCATCTGGTTTTCAGAAACATATTGCCAAGCCAGTACAACCAACTGAATTAATAACCTCAATTGCAGATTTGGTAGGTCAAAGATAAGTAACACTTGTGACTGGCTCAAAATGCGAAGAGACGTTGCACTTCTCTGAAATTCAAATAGGACTTACGCAAATAAGATTGCACATCAACTGGTGAGGTTGTCCTTTGTCAATTGTCCTTTGTCCTTGGTAAACACTTTTGACAAATGACAAATGACTAATGACGGTCTACACGGAAAATATTGCAATATGTAGGCGCGTTAGCTTAGAAACCTTTATTTTCAGGTAGGGGCAATTCATCAATTACCGCTATGCGTGTAGGTTTGCGTCACTCTTTTCAAAAATCCTAGTTTATCCTTGGATTGATTTTAATAAAATTGTCTTTTGCAAAAGAATAATTCCGAGGTAAAAATCTTGGCGCAATCATGCCCCAAATCTTTGATTGCGATCGCTAATTTCCAGTCTAGTATTAGAAATTTTTATATCAAGGACAACTATCTAAAGAGTGAAAGTTTTTGATCGCAATCCAGCCATTAGTTAGTTGTATAATCTCCATTAAAGGATAATAATACATGATATCGTCAACATACATTGCTACTTCTTAAACCTTGTTAAAGATCGTGATGCATTGAGCTTGACGGTATTAACCCTCGTCCGCAATTATAAAGAAACGGCTATTAAAAGCCAATTTTCTTACTGCTTGACGGCGATTTTATAGCTGATAAAATCGTCTAATTTCATTAAGGATATTTATTATTGCAACGTAGGATATTACCACAGAATCACTGATTATCGTTATTAGTGTTATCTGCGGTTCTTTAAAAATCAAATAGGATCTAATACTATTTGTGATGAATATTTGGATAAATGTGATGAGATGTCAGAGCAGCTACTCATAATGTCCAACATTTTGATTTTCCAGAGTTAACGGTTGTATTTGGGGTTCCCATCCATAATCGATGTAAACCAAGCACTCATCTGGATATTTGTATTAACTTAACCTTGCACCCAGTATTTTCCAATAGTCAATCCAAGAATTTCAAAAGAGGGTATTTCTATGTTTAGTTTTTTTCGTTGGCCATCAGCAAGGGTTGCTTTACTAGTCCTGGGAATGACAGCTGCTACAATAACTCCCATCGTAATTTCTACCCCAGCTTCATCTCAAAATACCGTTCCATCTGAGACACCATCCCCTGCAACACCATCTCCGACTTCAACAGTTAACTTATCTGATGTTTCCTCAGATTATTGGGCGCGTCCCTTCATTCAAGCCCTAGCTGACAATAATGTGATTGCTGGCTTTCCTGATGGCAGCTTCAGGCCAAATCAAGCCGTGACTCGTGCTGAATTTGCCGCCCTGATTCAGAAAGCTTTCCCTAACCAAAATCGAGTTCGGCAATTAACCGCAGGTGGATTTCGTGATGTTCCTGCTGGCTATTGGGCATCTTCTGTAATTCAGTACGCCTACGAAACTGGATTTTTGGCAGGCTATCCTGGAAACGTGTTTTCGCCAAATCAACAAATACCCAAGGTACAGGCGATCGTTGCTTTAACGAGTGGTTTAGGCTTAACTGCTAGTAACACCGGAGCCAGTACTGACCTCAGCACGTACTACACCGACGCTTCAAGTATCCCGCAGTATGCCATTGCCAGTGTTACTAGTGCAACACAATCTAATATTGTTGTTAATTACCCAGATGTAAAACAACTCAATCCCCAACAACCTTTAACTCGTGCTGAAGTTGCGGCACTCTTATATCAAGCTTTGGCTAAACAGGGACGAGTACAACCCATTGCTAGCAATCTTCCAGCTAGTCAGTATATTGTTGGTGGGACTCAAACTGGTAGCGATATTGTAACTCTTGCTTCATCCAGTAGTTCTCTTACAACTCTGACTTCTTTATTAAAGGCAGCCGGCTTAACAGATGTTCTTCAACAGCCAGGCCCTTATACAGTCTTCGCTCCCACCGATCAAGCATTTGCTGCTTTACCTGCTGCTACCTTACAGCAGTTACAGCAACCAGAAAATAGACAAGCATTGATTAAGATTTTGACATACCATGTGGTTCCTGGTGCAGTCACTTCTAGTCAACTCGCGGCTGGGGAACTGCAAACTGCTGAAGAAAAGCCTGTAAATATTCAAATCGATCGCGCTAGCAATCAAATCTCAGTGAATAATGCCAGAGTTATCCAGGCGGATGTTAAAGCTAGCAATGGTGTTATCCATGCAATTAACCAAGTCCTTGTCCCGCCTGATGTTAACATCAGTCAGTTAAATCAACCACCAACAGGAAATGCAGATGGGACAACACCTAGTGTTAGACCAGGTAGAACTACTCTTGGTGGCCCTAGCTATATCGGGGTTGCTGGTAACATTGGTTTGAGCGGCAACGATACAGCTTTGAGCGATGGTAACTTTGCAGTGATCAGTAAAATTGGTTTGACACGCAATATCTCAGTCCGACCATCAGTGCTATTTGGAGACAATACAGAGTTTCTGGTTCCCTTGACTTTGGATTTTAGACCTCGCGCAGCCGGTGAGGTAGCTAACGAAACCTTCTCTATATCTCCTTATATCGGTGCTGGTGTAGCTATTGAAGTTAATAACAATACTGATTTTGGATTACTCCTAACTGGTGGTGTAGACGTTCCTCTCGGTTCTCGATTTACGTTAAATGGCGCTGTAAATGCTGCTTTTATGGATCAAACTGATGTAGGGTTACAACTAGGACTTGGCTACAACTTCTAAGTCAACATAGAATTAGATCCCCCTAAATCCCCCTTAAAAAGGGGGACTTTGACTCCGGTTCCCCCCTTTTTTAAGGCAGGGCTGATTCATTCCCTAAAGAGCTTTAAAAATCAAGGGTTCTAGCGATTAAAAATTAGTTATTTTGTTACTAGCGTGCCGATGAAACCAACTATTTTCCTGATATTCCAGTGCTTAAATGTTCATCTCTTCGTCACGCTTACTTAAAATTTTCTCGCTAACCATCTTGACAAATCCTGTTTGAAATGGAATGAATCAGCCCTGCCTTTTTTAAGGGGGGTTAGGGGGGATCTAAAAGTGCCTAAAGTCACAGCGAAACACTTTTCAAACAACCTCTAAGACTTTGAAAACACGCGCTAGTCTTATAAATAAAAAAGAGTGGAAGGAAGCATATCAGTCAGCTTTCAAACTCCCACTCTACCATTTGCTGCTGAAGTGAACAGGAATGTATACAGACGTTGCCCGTTATTTAGGGGCTAATGCGTATCTCAACAACAACGTCCATACATATTTAATATTCCTGTTGCAGCAAATGCCAAACCTAATTATTGATATTTATCTGCGGAGATAAATACTCTGCAAATAATTTAGTAGAGATAGTTTCTTGGAAATCATTTAGTAAATAAATAGGGTTTTACAAAATGAATTTACTTGTGTGGTAGCCCCTGATAAAAACCCTTGAAGTCGTTTATCTTCGTACAATTTAACTTGGGTAATTAGAATGTGGTTGCCATTTTGGCAGGTTTTTAAATTTTATAATTGGGGTATTTTTTTGCTTTAACAGAGTTAAAAGCTTGGGGCTTGAGGGGTTTTACCCCCTATTTATTAACCAACAGTATTATGGAATTTGCTAATAGCGTTTAACTGTCATAATGATACAAATATCTTGGTAAGGGTATAGTCAAATTCAGAGGATGTTTGAAAAGTCTTTTTGTTGGTATCAAAAGTTTTAGATACCTCTAAATCACCCTTGTGAAGGTAAATTTTGATTTCGCTTCCTGCCTTTTTAAGAGGATGTTTTAAAAGTGTTTAGCTGTGCTTTTAAGTACTTCTAGATCCCCCCTAGCCCCCCTTAAAAAGCAGGGAAACGGAATTAAAGTCCCCCTTTTTAAGGGGGATTTAGGGGGATCTGAACTTTTGATACCCATAAGGGGACTTTTAAAACATCCTCTAAGGGATGTTGGAGGGGATCTAAAAGTGTTTAAAGTCACAGCAAAATAGTTTTCAAACAACCACTAAGGTTAAAAGGGCGGTTAGAAAATGGTATGAGGCTTTGTTAACAAGGCTTTGAGATTCATTAAGGAGTCTTTGAACTCTGTTAACGAGGCTTTGAGGTTCATTAAGGAGTCTTTGAACTCCGTTAACGAAGCTTTTATACTCGTGAACGAGGCTTTGAACTCCGTTAACGAAGCTTTTATACTCGTGAACGAGGCTTTGAACTCCGTTAATGAGTGTTTGATACTCGTGAATGAGTCTTTGAACTCCGTTAACGAGTGTTTGATACTCGTGAACGAGGCTTTGAACTCCATTCATGAAAAATATCTAACCATTCTTAAATTTACAGGGGTGAGCGTGTAGTAAAATTTGCTCACCTCCGTAAAGTGGAACATGGCTTTAGACTTCTCCGGTCAAAATCTCCGAGGACGCAACTTCAAAGGTAGAAAAGACCTTGTGGGTGCCAACTTTAGCTATGCCGACATCCGAGGGGCAAACTTTACCAATGTCAACTTGAGAAAGGCAAACTTCAGTCATGCTAAAGCTGGACTGCAAGAACCTTGGAAAATAGCTTACCTAGCCCTTATCTCGTTGTTGTTTTTAGTACTGTCAGGATTTTTCTCATATCTAACTGATTATTTTTTGCCATTAACATTTAAAGCCTCCAGCTTAGAAAAGCAGATTGCGAGCTGCACTACTTTAATCTTATTGATTGCCTTCTTTTTAAGTACGATTCTTCAAGGAGTAGGGGCTGGTTTAGAAGCCTTCGCTTTCGCCTTTACCGGGACTGTAGCTGTAGCTGCCTCTGTCAGAGGCGGAACCGTAGCTGCCTTCACTGGAGCCGCAGTTGTAGGTTTAACTGTAGCAGTAGTGATAATCTTAGCGGTAGCCTTCGCTGGAGTCGTAGCAGCTTTTAGCGAAACTGTAGCCGCAACAGGAGCAATAGTCGTAATTGTAGCCTTGGCCTCACCAGTGGCTATATCCTTTGCCAGATTTGGGTCTGGCAAAATCATAGTAGTAATCGTAATCATAATTGCAGCCTTAGCTTTAGCCTTTGCCGTAGCCTTATTTAGCATTTACATAGGTTGGCGAGCAATGAAAGGAGATGAAAAATACGCCTTAATTCGCAATATCGCTCTTACCTTTGCTGCAATAGAAGGTACAAGTTTTTGTGGCGCTAACTTGACTAATGCTGATTTTACTGCTGCGACGCTGAAAAGTACAGATTTCCGAAACACTATACTTATTAATACCTGTTGGCATCAAGCCAAAATGCTTGACCGTGTTCGCCCTGGTTCAACTTACCTTCAAAACTTACAAGTCCGACAACTGCTGGTTACAGGAGAGGGACAGGATAAGAATTTTTATCGTGAAAATCTGCGGGGTATCAACTTACAATCAGCAAATTTAGCAGATGCCAGCTTTATTGGCGCTGACCTCAGTGAAGCAAACTTGCAAGATGCCGATTTGTCAAGAGCAAAGCTGAAGCAAACACAACTAGACGGAACAGATTTAACAGGTGCAACTCTTACCAGCGCGTACATTGAAGATTGGGGGATTACAAATACAACTAAATTGCATGGGGTGAGGTGTGAATATATCTTCATGCGCTTACCCACCAAAGAAGACCCCGACCCTCTCCGCAAACCTGATAATAAACAAGAGGTATTTGCAGACGGGGATTTTGCCAACTTTATCAAGCCAATTTTTGACACCCTCGACCTTTACCATAATCAAGGCGTTGACCCCCGCGCTGTTGCGATCGCTTTCAAAAACCTTGCTGAAAACCATCCCGAAGCTCAGTTAGAAATCGTGGCAATGGAGAAACGCGGTGAAGATAAAATCTTACTCAGAGCCAAAACCGCCGCAGGTAGCGATAAATCTCAACTAAGTGCCGAATATTTTGATGACTATAATCAACTCAAAGCTTTATCGCAGAGTCAGCAATTATTGCTGGTAGAAAAAGATAAGCGCATTATTAGTTTAGAAAATATGGTAGATACTGCTCTCAAGCAGCCCAAATTTTATACACAAGGAGATACTAACGTGTCAGATATCAGTGGCATCAATATTGAAGGCAGCAGTAATGTTAGCGGTATCGCTGGCGGTGGTTCTGTTGCTAATCTGGGAACCATTAGCGGTAATGTGAGTATTGCCCTAAATCAGTTACCTGATTCACCAGATGTCGAGAAACCAGGAATCAAAGAATTATTGTCTCAGTTGCAAGATGCAATCATTCAATCCACATATTTGTCAGAAGAAGACAAAACCGAAGCGCTAGAACAAGTGCAAGCTTTAGCAGAAGCGGGTAAAAATCCTCAAGAATCCACCAAGCAGAAGACTGCAAAGACAGCAATCACTATGTTGAAAGGGATATTTACAGGTTTACCTGCGATCGCATCGCTGGTTGAAGCTGGTAATAAATTATTGCCTGCGATCGCAAAACTATTCGGTTTGGGATAAGGGCGTTGTTCCAACAAAGATACGATCGATACTAGTAACTTTGCTGGAATCAAACCCGATGTCTTTAACCGAAGAAATTCTTTCCCAATTACCAGGTGATGTTTTAGGAGGGTTGCGTCAAGGCGATCGCATCCTCACATCTCTGCGCGAAAACTCCGCACCCGCACCACAGTTAGTTAAAGAAAATCAACAACCTTTAGGCGTTGTAGACTTTGATGTGCTGATCTGCGGCGGCACTTTAGGCATTTTAATTGGTTGCGCCTTAGCGGTGAAGGGACTGCGGGTAGCGTTGATGGAACGGGGTTTTTTACGGGGGAGAGAACAAGAGTGGAATATCTCTCGGAAAGAATTAGATGTGTTTGTGGAATTAAACTTGCTGACTGAGGATGAATTAGAAACTGCGATCGCAACTAAATATAACCCAGCGCGAGTTAGTTTTGATGGCGGTACAGAAGTTTGGGTAGAAGATGTCTTGAATATTGGCGTAGATCCAGTTTATCTCCTGGCTACATTGAAGACCCGATTTCTCGCTGTGGGTGGGAAGTTGTTAGAAAATACACCCTTTACTGAAGCGATCGTTCATCCAGATGGGGTGATGATAAATAAGCAATTCAAAACTCGGTTATTAATCGACGCAATGGGACATCTTTCACCCATCAGCCAACAAGCACGCCAAGGCAAAAAACCAGACGCGCTGTGCTTAGTTGTCGGAAGTTGTGCCCAAGGTTTTCCGGAAAATAACTCAGGCGACTTGTTGTTATCATTTACGCCTTTGCAAAATCAATGTCAGTACTTCTGGGAAGCTTTCCCAGCCAGGGATGGCAGAACCACTTATTTGTTTACCTACATGGATGCACATCCCCAACGCTTGAGTTTAGAAGGTCTATTTGAAGAATATCTGCGTTTCTTACCAGAATATCAGGGAGTGGAATTGAGCAAGCTTAAATTTCAACGGGCGTTATTTGGCTTCTTTCCTACCTATCGGCAAAGTCCTCTCAAAACTCCTTGGAATCGCATTTTGCCAGCCGGAGACAGCAGTGGTAGTCAGTCTCCCTTGAGTTTTGGTGGTTTTGGGGCAATGGTGCGTCACCTGAAGCGTTTAACTTATGGCATTTACGAAGCGCTAGAAACAGAACAATTATCTGTAAAAGCTTTAGCACTGCTGCAACCATATCAGCCAAGTCTGACTGTTACCTGGTTGTTTCAAAAAGCGATGAGTGTTGGTATAAATCAGAAAATTGCCCCAGATCAAATTAACCAACTCCTCTCGGCAGTATTTCAAGAAATGCAACAGTTGGGTACACCAGTATTAAAACCATTTTTACAGGATATAGTGCAGTTCTCGGCACTAACCCAAACACTGTTAAAAACTGGTTTATCTCATCCGGGAATAGTTGCCAAAATCATTCCGCAAGTAGGTTTAGGAAGTTTATTAGATTGGACGTTACATTACGGGAATTTAGGTGTATATACTGCCTTGTTTTGGTTGAGTCCAATGTTAGAAACATGGATTAAGAATCAACCAAATGAACAACAATATTATTGGCATCGTTTGGTTGATGCCTGGAAGTATGGTTCTGGCGGTGATTACTCAGATGAAACTTAGAATTTTATCAGTGTGAGGATAACATGATTGAACGGAAATCATTAGGAATCAAATACTTTGCAGTCCTGATTGGATTCCTGCGCGATCGCCCAGGTTTTCTGGAGGAAATTCGCCAAGGTACGAGATTACCAACTAAAATCATTTCTCTGCTGGTTTGCAGTTCCTTATTTCTCGCCGCGTATGGCGGAATCATTGGTGCATATCATAGTTGGATGCAAGCTTTGTCTTCCGCCATTAAACTCCCAGCGCTTTATTTAATCACACTTTTGATTTGTATCCCGACGTTGTTCTTTGCTAACATCATTTTTGGTTCCAAGCGGACTTTTGCACAGCATTTAGCATTAGTATTAACTGCGGTTTCAGTCACAAGCGTACTTTTATTTAGCTTTGCCCCAATCACCCTGTTTTTCTTGATTACCACGAATAATTACCAATTTTTAATTCTGTTAAATGTATTCATCTTTGCATTAACTGGATTTATTGGTATTTCGTCTTTATATCAGGCGACGAGTTTAGTTTTAGAACAAGATGATGAAGGTAGTAAGACACGCCAAAAGATTTTACAATTTTGGCTATTTCTTTACGCTTTCGTAGGCAGTCAGTTAGGATGGACTCTCAGACCATTTTTTGGCACACCTGGTTCTGTGTTTGAACTATTCCGCGAAAGAGAAGGTAATTTCTATTTAAGCGTCATTAAATCTCTTAGCTATCTTTTTGGATTCCGTTAATTAGTCATTAGTAATTTCACAAAATATACAAACTATAAAATTATGCTGAAAAAGCAGAATCGCGGAATTCAACAATTTGGTGTCTTGGTTAATTTACTGCGCGATCGCCAGTCTTTTTTAGAAGAAATCCGTCAGGGAATAAGATTACAAAATAAAATCAGTTCTTTGTTTGTATCTAGTTCTATCTTCTTTGCCCTTTATGGAGCAATTATCGGTGCATCCCACAGTTGGGCACAGGCATTATCTGGTGCTATTAAACTTCCGGTATTCTATTTAATCACACTGATTATTTGTTTCCCGACTTTGTTCTTTTTTAATGTTTTGTTTGGTTCTCGGAGCAGTGTTTTACAGCATTTCGTTGTATTACTCACATCTGTATCAGTGATTAGCGTACTTTTATTTAGCTTGGCACCAGTTACACTATTTTTTCTCATCACTACACCAGATTCATATCAATTTTTCAAACTATTGAATGTGCTAATTTTTGGGATTACAGGCATCTTTGGTGTGAAATTTTTATATGAAGGGATGCAATTACTTTCTCAACAAGATGAAGTCGGTAAAAAAACCCGCACCACTATTTTAAGATCCTGGTTATTGCTTTATGCCTTTGTTGGTATGCAGTTAGGATGGTTTCTCAGACCATTTTTTGGTGCGCCTGATTCTAAATTCGAATTATTTCGCGCAGTCAAAGGCAACTTTTATTTGGATATTGTGACGGCGATTTCCGAAATTTTAGGTTTGCGTTAACATAATCGCGGAAATCCCCCTGGCTAAATTCACAGTGAAACACTTTTAAAACAACCTCTGAAGCCTCGATTGCATTAAGCTTCAACACTCACCGCAGTCGGGGTTTAATTGGGCCTATCCGCAGCAATCTACTCATCATGTCAGTCTTTGCGATCGCAAACAAGCCCAAAAGCCGTATTTCAGAGGATGTTTACAAAATAAGTTATCAGATATTTTATAGATAATTTCTATGAAATAGATTTAAGTATATGTCAAGTAGTTCCGTGTTTGTACGCTATCAGATATTTACGGATGCTCTTAAAATCAACCTAAATTTATTTCCGTAAGGAGTCAAATGTGAAGACTTATAACATGTCTTTCATAAAGACAAATGGACTCACGATTTTGCTGGTATTTATCTCAGTTATATTTATTTTTTCTTTAACTCTAATCTTTTCCTTATTTGAAAATATTCAAGGACTTTCAAACCAAGAAAAAATAGAATATATCACTCAAGCCTTAACAACTATTGCGATCATTATTGGAGGACTAGCATTAATTATTAATGCTTACTATACATCCAGACTCTCTTTAGATGAAAATCAGAGTCTGTTAATGCAGATCCTTGCTGGGACACTAGCTTGGGATAACAACATAGTAACTGGTATCAATTACAGGCAACCAACTCCCCAAGAAATTGTTCCCGAACGCTTTTCTAAAGCAATTGAACAACTAGGAAATGAAAAAATTGAAACGCGGTTTGCCGCAATTTATGCTTTAGAACGAATTGCCAAAGATTCTCCCAAAGATCATTGGACAATTATGGAAATTCTCGCTGCTTTTATCCGCGAGAATGCTCCGGTAAATCAAAAATATGAGGATGAGTTACAGGTATCATCAAAACTTCCTACAGATATTCAAACAGCGATAACTGTCATTGGGCGACGCGATTCACATAAAGACCCAGTAAATCAAAAACTAGATTTACGCAATACAGACCTCAGTAATGCAGACTTAACGGCAGCTAATCTCTCTAGGGCAATTTTCGTAGGAGCTAACTTACAGTGGGTAAATTTTACACAAGCAAATCTTTCCGAGGCAGACCTATCAGTAACCAATCTTTGTGGGTCAGTCTTCTATGAAGCCAACCTCTCGAAGGCAACCCTTCCAGAAGCCAATTTGCAAGGCGTAATTCTCAGAAAAGCAAACCTCTCGAAGGCAATCTTTTATGATGCCAACTTGGAAGGGGCAATTCTTTGTGATGCTAATTTGGTAGGAGCAATTCTTTGTGATGCCAACTTGGAAGGAGCAATTCTTTGTGATGCTAACCTCTTTGAAGCCAACTTTGAGGGTAGCAACCTCGAAGATGCAAACCTGATTGGCAGTAACCTGCAAAACGCAAAACTTGCTGGGGCCAACTTAGAAGGCGTGTTACTTAGTACAGCTAATCTGCAAGATGCCAACCTCCAAGAAACTAATCTCTTTAGGGCAAACTTGAGCGGATGTGAGAACCTAGAATTACAGCAGATTGAAGAGGCATTTGGCGATCGCACAACAATCCTACCGGAAAATCTGAACATACCCCAACATTGGCGTTAACAAAAAGCCCTGGCGAACGGAATTCACAGTTACAGAAACAAAGTCCGCCTCCTTGGACTAGAGAAACTTAAGGTTTTTTAACCTGCCTACGCGGGTTTTGTTCGTATAGACCCGATTTCTAACCGCTATTTTAACTGTGTTGAATTTAGTACCCAAAACTATAAAGTTGCCAAAAACCTGATATCCTCTATCAGCGAGGACATCGAAATATAAAGCGACGATTATGGATATCATTGAAATTCTCAAAGAAGACTATCAAAGATTCCCAGTCAATCAAACTTACAGCATTTACGCTCCAGACGTTTATTTTCAAGACCCACTAAATAAATTTCGTAGTGTAAAACGTTATCAAAAAATGATTAATTTTATCCAAACTTGGTTTTTAAATCCCAAGATGGACTTACATAATATTCAACGTTTAGGAGACACAATCAAAACTGAGTGGACACTCAGTTGGAATACTCCTCTCCCCTGGAAGCCACGGATTTCTATTCCTGGTTGGAGTGAATTAGGTCTTAACTCTGATGGTTTGATTGTCTCCCATGTCGATTATTGGAATTGTTCACCCTTAGACGTGGTGAAGCAGCATTTCTAGCGCTTCTGGGTTGATTAGTCCAATATATACCTAACCTCCAGCCCAAAATACCATATCTCTCCTTGTCAACTTAGGTGTACAGACAATTTTTGTAGAGTTATCCCCCAGTTTTTAGAAGACTACAGTGTATACACAAGTCTTAAAAACCTAGCTTGATGGTAATCGACCACAGGGTGATCGCAAATTACAAGAAAGTAAAACCCATTGACATCAAAGAGTTGGAGGTCAAAAGAAGCAGACAGTAGACTGATTCAAATTGGGAAAT
>NZ_JACJSF010000030.1 GCF_014698035.1 Desmonostoc muscorum FACHB-395 | reverse complement strand
AAGATGTGCCGCAACTATTTTTTCTCGAAGCTCGACAGAGTATGACTTCATTTAAAAGTATTTATATTTTAATCTAGTGTACCTTATAACAGACGGAAGTGCTGTATAAATCATGAAATAATTCATAGTTTTCTCGCCGCCAACCTTTGACTAACCAATTCAGCCGCTAAATGTATCGCTGCTTTCATACTCGTAGCATCAGCAATTCCCTTACCCGCAATATCAAACGCTGTTCCATGATCTGGTGAAGTCCGAACGAAAGGAAGACCAATAGAAGTATTAACTGCCCGATCAAACGCCATCAGCTTCACAGGAATTAAGCCTTGGTCGTGATAAAGTGCCAAGTAGCCATCAGCAGGATTTTGTACTAAGGAATTTCCATACCAAGCCTGACCAGGTTTAACCCACATGGTATCTGGCGGTATTGGCCCATCTAGTTGTAATTTTGGTCTGTTTTGCCGCTCTTGCTCTAACCAAGGAATTAACCAATCTTGTTCTTCATATCCAAGTTGTCCCTGTTCGCCACTGTGGGGATTCAAACCTGCGATCGCAATTCTCCCATTTTCTATGCCAAAGTCTTTCTCCAGGCACTCCACCAGCAAATCCAATTTCTGTGTCAACAACTGTGGTGTCAACGTATCCGCTACTTGACGGAGGGGAATATGTGTAGTGGCAAGTAAAGCGCGGAGTGTCCAGCCAGTATGGGGCGATCGCGCTACAAATAACATCCCAAAACGGTCAACACCTGACTTGTGTGCCAAAAGTTCCGTTTGCCCTGGATAATTATACCCTGCGGCTTTCCAAGCAGATTTAGCGATCGGCCCCGTGACTATCCCATCAAATTTACCAGCGAGTGTTTGTGCGATCGCATATTCCATATAGGCAAAACTAGCCGCACCACTGGCCGCATTACCTATTCCGGGAATAATTTGACCTTTAATTTCTCCATCCAATTGCACATCACAGACAGACAACTCTTCTGGATTTGCCAAAGGTGCTAAATTCTCGATTAAATTCAATTTGTGATAAGTCTGTGCCAGCAAATCCCCATTACCCACAACCGTTACATCGTATTTTTTACTAATTTCCGGTTCTGCTAAAGCTTTTAAAATAACCTCCGGCCCAATACCTGCCGGATCTCCCAGCGTCAGCGCCAAACGTGGGCGATTCTTTTTGCTAAAATTCACTAAATCACCTTGATTATTTTGATACATAAAATTTATTCATAATTATTATCATTAAAATTTTCCCCATCCCCCTCATTTCCCGTTCTACAGTAGGGATTGCCCCCCAAACCAGTAGGGATTACTTGCTAAACTAGTTTAAAATTATTTACACAGGTCTAATCCTACAGTAACTATTGAAAAGCTTCTGCTAGACCTAGTTTACACACACTAATTTGCATAAGGAGAATCACACCAATGGGCGGCGAAATTTTGAATGCAGCTATATTGTCCTTCGGTTTAATCTTCGTGGGCTGGGGCTTAGGCGCATTGTTACTGAAAATTCAAGGCGGAGAAGAATAACTTCTACGATGAGAAGGAGTCAGAAGACAGAATTCAGAATTCAGAATACCCCAGCAGTCAAGTCAGGGGTAACAATCGGAAAGAATTTTTTCTTCTCCACGATTAAAATCGGGGCTTTAAACCTCGATTCTCCATCCAGTCGCACAGAATCCATTCTGGATTCTGGCTTCTGAATTCTGAATTCTTCTTTGGTATTGACTATTAAGAGGGAAGAGGTTTTTCTCTGCCTTGAAAAGTTCTGTTCGCCCCAAGGTGGCGTTCATACTTTTCGCTAACTGGGAAAAAAGCTTGTCCGTTTACCGGACAGCAATTTTCCCATGAATTTTTCCATAACAAACGATTTTCTTAGAAAAGATGTAAACTTTTGTTTACATAGGTTATTCTGATAACATTCTTTTCATAAAACATTAAAATTTATTACAAACCTCATGACATTATTAATCGTCGGTGCCACTGGCACCTTAGGAAGACAAGTGGCTCGTCGGGCAATCGATGAGGGATATAAAGTACGCTGCCTCGTGCGGAGTAGTAAAAAAGCAGCTTTTCTCAAAGAATGGGGTGCAGAACTTGTACCAGGAAATTTACGTTACCCCGATACCCTAGCGGCAGCTTTAGTTGGTGTAACCCAAGTTATTGATGCGTCAACATCTCGTCCTACAGATTCACTGAGTATTAAGCAAGTTGACTGGGAGGGCAAAGTAGCATTAATTCAAGCAGCAAAAGCAGCAGGTGTAGAGCGCTTTATCTTCTTTTCAATTTTGGATGCGGATAAATACCCAGAAGTACCGCTAATGGAAATTAAGCGTTGTACAGAACTATTCTTAGCTGAGTCAGGCTTGAATTATACCATCTTGCGGCTAGCTGGTTTTATGCAAGGGTTAATCGGTCAATATGGGATTCCCATTTTGGAAGGACAGCCAGTTTGGGTGACAGGTAATTCTTCTCCCATTGCCTATATGGATACTCAGGACATTGCTAAGTTTGCAATCCGTGCATTGAGTGTGCCCGAAACGGAAAACCAAGCTTTTCCTGTAGTTGGTACTCGTGCATGGAGTGCAGAAGAAATCATCAACCTGTGCGAACGCTTATCTGGAAAAGATGCCAGGGTAACGCGGATGCCAATAAGCTTACTGCGTGCCGTGCGGGGCTTAATGCGGTCTTTTCAGTGGGGATGGAACGTAGCCGACAGGCTAGCGTTTACAGAAGTATTGGCTAGTGGTAAACAGCTAAATGCTTCAATGGATGAAGTATATACAGTTTTTGGCTTAGATCCGCAACAAACCACAACTCTAGAAAGCTATCTCCAAGAGTATTTCAGCCGGATCATGAAGAAGCTCAAAGAGGTAGACTACCAGAAAAATAAAAATAAAAAGCAGAAACCTAAAAAAACTCCTTTTAAACAGTCTTCCAAAGCCAATAGTCAATAGTAATTAGAGAAGATACATTAGTCATGAAACTCTACACTCTGGATATTTGACTTCAGGCTACATGACCAAAAATGTGTAAAGATTATCGAAAACTTAGGTAAAAGCCCTGTCCTTCTAGGACGACTTTAATTCTCTAAATTTGTCTTGAAAGTTTCCGGTGATTGGTATAATCAAACAATATCACAGGTAGAATAACCGCTAGCACAAATGGATAACCAACCCCAATACGACTGGCTAGGAAATAATAATGGTTAGTGGGCGGCGAAAACCACGATAAACATAGCTGGGGTAGCAAACGCTCACCCATACCAGAAAAGTCAAAAACTTGTTAATTAAGCGTACCGTGGGGCACACGGAAACAAGGGGAGAAATCCTCTAAAGCTTGGGGAGATAAGCCCTCTGGGGCTGTCTAAATTAGGCTCAAAACTTGGTTCAATTGAACGGGTTTTTGGTTTAAGTAATGCCGAAAGGCTAGGCAGTTTAAAGGTGTATCAATGAACCAAGAATCCTCATGCTTTCAGGCTAGGGAGTGTCAAATAATACAAAGCATCGCCTAAACTTGGATATTTGAGTGTGCCGAAAGCAGGCATTATCTACAATGACGTTAAACCGATAGCGGGTCGTGTCGCTATCGAGTTGAAAGACAAGCTAACCGCAGCCGGTTGGGATGTGTGTATCACATCAAGTATCGGTGGAATATTGGGCTACTCTAATCCAGATAGTCCTGTATGCCACACCCCCATTGACGGTCTAACGCCCCCTGGTTTTGACTCAGATATGGAGTTTGCAGTCGTGTTAGGGGGAGACGGCACTGTTTTAGCAGCGTCTCGTCAGGTAGCCCCCTGTGGTATTCCACTATTAACAGTGAATACCGGCCACATGGGATTTTTGACAGAAACTTTCCTGAATCAATTGCCCCAAGCACTAGAACAGGCAATGAATGGTGAGTATGAAATTGAAGAACGAGCCATGCTCACCGTCAAATTATTTCGGGGAGAAGCAGTGCTGTGGGAAGCTCTCTGCTTGAATGAAATGGTTTTGCACCGAGAACCTTTGACCTCTATGTGCCATTTTGAAATTGCCATAGGTCGTCATGCACCAGTAGATATTGCGGCGGATGGTGTGATTGTCTCTACGCCTACAGGTTCTACAGCTTACTCATTGAGTGCTGGTGGTCCAGTGGTGACTCCTGGTGTACCTGTTTTACAGCTAGTACCCATTTGTCCCCATTCTCTAGCTTCTAGAGCATTAGTATTTCCAGATACTGAATCGGTCAACATTTATCCAGTCAACATTCCTCGGCTAGTGATGGTGGTGGATGGTAATGGAGGGTGTTATGTCCTACCAGAAGATAGAGTATATATGGAGCGATCGCAATATAGTGTCCGATTTATTCGCCTGCAACCGCCTGAGTTTTTCCGAATTTTACGAGAAAAATTAGGTTGGGGTTTACCACATATTGCCAAACCAACTTCGGTAGAATTACCGTAATGATTGGGCATTGGGAATGGGAAATGGGGAATAGGGGGACAAGGGGACAAGAGGTGAGAACTTGAAACAAGTCTTTCCCCTTGTCCCCAATTATCCTTGTCCCCTTGTCCTCTTCCCAATTCCCAATTTACTGATTTCCGTCCAGAATTACTGGTATAGGGATGGTATTTGGAGTTAGTTATTAAGATTGCATCGGAGAATTCGATTGCTGACACCTGAACGTGCTAAAAGATTCTTAGCCGTGCGTCAAATCAGGATTGCTTCATCGTTAAAAACTCCTAATTGCACTTTATAACTGATGTAAAGATTTTCTCTGGAACATCTTTACAATCCCAAATCCAATATCCCAAATTGTTATGACAGTTGTTCCAAGTCCCTGTGTTTTGGTGATTGAAACCGATGAGAGCCTAGCAAATCAGCTTGCTTGCGATTTGCAAGAAGCTGGCTATGAATCGATATTGGCTCATGATGCGACCAGTGGTTTGCAATACTGTCGCGATCGCCAACCTGCTTTAATTGTTTTAGACCGGATGCTAGCAGGAGAATCAGGACTCTCATTGTGTAAAAATCTGAGAAGCACTGGTATGCGATCGCCTGTGTTGATTTTAATGGCAAGGGATACCGTTGACGATCGTGTAGCTTGTCTAGAAGCAGGAGCGGATGATTACATCCTCAAACCTTACCGCTCAGAAGACTTTTTGAAGTTAATTCGCCTCTACTTAAAACCCGATGTGGATACCACGGAGCAATTACGCTTTGGGGATCTTATTTTAGACATCGCAAGTCGCCGTGCTATCCACGGCGGCCGGGCAATTGACTTGACAATGAAAGAATTTGAACTATTAAAATTCTTAATGGAACATCCCCGTGAGGTGTTAACCCGCGAACAAATTTTAGAAAATGTTTGGGGTTATGACTTTCTGGGTGAGTCGAATGTCATTGAAGTGTACATCCGCTACCTGCGCCTCAAAATCGAAGATGAAGGTCAAAAGCGCCTAATTCAGACAGTGCGCGGCGTAGGGTACGTTTTAAGAGAATCCTAGTAGAGATGGCAAAAGTTGGCCTACCTTAGACAATGGCCTTAAGCCCATTGTGTAGTTAATTGGAGCCTGAAAACGGCTGTGTATTAAGCTGTTACGTAAATAAGATTGCACATCAACTGGTGAGGTTGTCCTTTGTCATTTGTCCTTTGTCCTTGATAAACACAAATGACTAATGACGGTCTACACGGAAAATAGTGCAATATGTAGGCGCGTTAGCTTACAAGACAAATAAAAACGTGAGCTTTCTAGCTTAAATTCTGTAAAATTGAAATCTAAATTACAAAATCAAAAATAATTATGAATCGTTGGCTAGGTTTATTCTCAATGTTGCTGAGTGTTTTATTGATGGGCTGTTCTGTGCCAACAACGGCTAAACCTCCAACCCCCACGCCTGATTCTAAACCTCCAACCCCAGTGAGTTTAGGTCAAAAACTACCAATTTCTGCGAAAGCCATTCTTCCTAATGGCACAACTATTCAGCTAGAAGTGGCGAAGACACCACAACAGCAACAAATGGGGTTAATGTATCGACCACCTTTGCCAGATGACCGAGGAATGCTATTTGGGTTCGCCTCACCACAACCAGTTAGTTTCTGGATGAAAAATGTACCTGTAGCCTTAGATATGGTATTTTTACAGAACGGTGTAGTTAAATATATCCAATCTGCTGCACCTCCTTGTGCGAGTGAGCCTTGTCCCACTTATGGCCCCAACACACCAATCGATAAGGTAATTGAACTTCGCTCTGGAAGAGCTGCCGAATTGAAGTTGAAAGTGGGCGATATTGTCAAAATTAAGTTCTGAGACTTAGCCACTTTTCAAGGATAAAGATTTGGATAGTTGCTCTGTTCAGACAGTATACTACCTAGAACTATGTTTTTTCTGTAAAAAATGTCACGTGTTGTAGCAAAAAGTCATCTGTAACGCTACTATTTAAAAACTGTGGTAATAATGTAAAATTTTACTGTCTCCAATCTGAAATCCCGAACTTGAGGTTTGGTTGCAAAAATATTCCCTTCGGCGTAAGTGTAAATAGTCGCCAATAAGAGAGTATAGGTTAGGAATCTTTGTTACTACTTATGTAATTAAATCAAGTACACAAGTAAACAAGATGGAGTCATTGAATTAAGTAAAAATGCTGCTTGATAATTGAGCAGATGACAAGCCTCTCTTAAAGGCAAATCAAAAAACTGTGCTGGGGTGTATAGCCAATAACGGCACAGTGACAGATGAAATACTGGCTACTGGCTACCGAGCAATGGTGAACTGATATATGACAATACATTCTGCACAAGGAGGTGAGATCCAAATGTCACCATCAAAATATTCTCGACTGATTCATTTTTTGCAAGAAGATTTGGCAATTTCCACAGCATCGCTGGCGGTTGCACTGCGCCATCGGGAACAAGATCCAGGCCCTTTGGCAATGATTCTTTGGCAGTATGGTTTGATTACTCTAGAACAGTTAGAACAAATTTATGATTGGCTGGAGACGGCATAATTTATGCCAATTTTGGGTTTTGGATTAAAAGTCTCTATCAAAAGGCTGTTACCGGAATCTCAAACAATACTATGTTATGCAAATTCTGGATCGTACTAAGTTGCCAAAGTTGGTATTGTTTGGTGTCAAATAAGCTGTGTGACTCTCTCGGAAGCAAATAATACTATCTAGGGCAAGTTGGTATCATTTAAGAGAATAAAAGTATGTCACATCAACTCTACCTTGTACAAAGGTTGATATATAGGTTTATTAACTCTGCTGGTTTCTACTTATTTATATACAACAAATCAAAAGAGCGAGTTGATAATTTAACTCGCTCTTTTGATTTAGTAGGACTGACTAAACACTTTAACTGCTGCTGCTATACCAGAACCAGGGGTGAAGTCTTTGTATCCAAGTTCTGTTAGGGTAACTTCTAAGGATGCTATACAGCTAAGGATATCGCGATCGCTCACAAAGCCCAAGTGACCAATGCGGAAAATCTTATTACTCAAATGGTCTTGACCACCTGCAAGGGCAATATCAAAGCGTTTTTTCATCAATGACCGAATCTTATCCGATTCAATTCCCTGTGGTGCTACAGCCGTAATCGCCGGACTAGCGGAACTATCTGCTGCAAATAGGGGCAAATTCAACCCTTGAATGGCGGCGCGGGTAGCATTTTTCAGCCGTTCATGTCGAGCAAATATTGACTCTAATCCTTCCTCTTTCATCATTCGCAACGTGGTGTGTAACGCTACGATCAAGTTCACGGGTGGAGTAAATGGAGTTGTATTTTTGGCTGTGGCTTTGCGATATTTGCCTAAGTCCAAATAATATTTTGGTAGCTTCGCAGTTTTGTAAGCTTCCCAAGCCTTGGGGCTGACAGAGACAAAACCCAATCCCGGCGGAATCATATAACCTTTTTGAGAACCGGAGGCGACTATATCCAAACCCCAAGCATCCACAGGTAGATTGAATGCACCC
Source organism: Desmonostoc muscorum FACHB-395 (assembly GCF_014698035.1). Classification (GTDB taxonomy): domain Bacteria; phylum Cyanobacteriota; class Cyanobacteriia; order Cyanobacteriales; family Nostocaceae; genus Nostoc; species Nostoc muscorum_A. Next base: position 81,862 of record NZ_JACJSF010000030.1, on the reverse strand, counting down.
AAGCTTGTGACGGCATCAACGATAATCAAAGCTTCACCGTGTTCTTTAACGTGGCGGTTGATGCTTTCTAGGTCATTCAACACACCTGTCGATGTTTCACTGTGGGTAATGATTACAGCTTTAATTTGCTTTTGAGTATCTGCTTGGAGTTTTTCGGCAAATACTGCGGGGTCTAAGGGTTTTCCCCATTCCACCTTAACTTCTTCTACATTCAAACCGTAGGCTTGACCAACTTCTACCCAGCGTTCGCCAAATTTACCATTAGAGCCAACTAAAATGCGATCGCCTGGAGAGAGAAAATTAATTATTCCAGCTTCTACAGCACCCGTACCACTGACATTCAGTGTCAGCACATCACTTTGAGTTTGGTGCAACCACTTCAGGTTTTCCGTCACCTCTGCCAATATATTGCTAAATTCACTGGTACGGTGCCCAATGGGATGCTTGGCTAATGCCAGTAAAGCAGCTTCTGGCACCGGCGTTGGGCCTGGAATCATTAGCATCAGCTTATCGTTCATGTGTCTATCCTAAAAGTCAAATAAAAGTCAAAATTGTGGGAAATTGGTTTAGTCTGGTAGCAAATTTTAGATATTCATCTACAAATTACACTCAGATCGCCACCAGTCTTGTTGTATATTTTCCAAATCCATAGGAAAAGTATCGTGGAGTTTAATGATCGGTCAGCTTGACCTTTGCAATTTATACGAGACTCCAACTCAAATAAAACCTCTGTTCCAGGCAATTTTACCATACACTTAGACACCAGGTTAAGGCGTGTGCTAGTAGGGGAGTAGCTAAAATAGCTGAGGCTGAAGCGTCCATTTAAGCTCTCCCAATTTTAGGTATAGATATTATAAATTCTTTAATCTTCCCCATCATCGACCTCAGTTGTTTTGATAGAAATATGCGAAATCGATTTAAATATCGTGGAAATCGTCGGTGAAAAAGCTGTGTTTTGCTTCAACCAAGGAAGTAACCGCTTACACTATGCGGAAGAGTTAGATGTCATCGTTTGCTAAGAGATAAAAGATACCCAACCAAAAGTTTTCAATCTGCCTAGGTAGAAGATTTGTTCTTTTGTTCTCATTCTCTAAAGAATACCTTTATCTATTGAGGAGGTGATGATTTTATTGCAGTTTAAATCGCTTTCATGCGGATATATAAGCCATCTCAGGCTTACTTGATGGCGATTTTTCACTGATACCTTCCAGTTTATTTGCTGCTAAATTTGAGATATTTATGCTGCTAATTGCTGCACATTTTGAAGCTTTACTCAAAGACAGGTGATGCCTATGCCTACGCTAATCAACTATAAGTTTTTATACTATACTTACAAACTTGCTACAATTGTGCTTAGTTTCGTTAGTTACCATTCATGGTGAGTCGTTTTTAACTAGTGTTCAGTTCATAAACTGTCACTCACCAGATCCCCGATTTTCTTGTAAAAGAGATATTCTTAGTTAGTGCAAGGAGTGATACCATTTCACCAAATGTTTGTCACAAGTTATCCCCGCAATACTCCCTGATAAGGGGGTGTTGCAGATTTCAAATGTTGCATCAAACAAGTGAGTTGGTATAAGCTTTTACGGGGAAGCGCTTGAGTGAGCAAAACTCTCAAGCGCTTTTTCGTGTATAAATAAAACAGTTTAACTCTTTGAACGATAATACAAATGTTTTTAAATATACATATACCAGAGAAAAAACTACTGTTTCAATACTTCTTGAAACAGATTTTTGATGGTTTTAACATCCGTGCATTCCATCAAAATATTTTTAAGTGACTGGACGTACCACACGAATTAGTTTTCCTTGCAACGCATGTTCTGCTGTCACAGCCTCATCTATCCGTGATGCAAACTCTCCCCAATTAGGATTGCTCGTACAAACAATAATACCGAAGTGGTTAGAATTACGACGATGCAAACGGATAAAATCAACTCTGTTGATAGTTACAGCCGTTCTCGATCAAACCCGCCACAAAAATAAATCCTAAAACAAAGCCCAGTATTGCTTTTAGTTGTGGCACGTTTGATTGCAATTCGCTGTAATATCGAGCGTTCTTGACTTACAGCAAATGCTAGTACTTCTTTATCAGGTATACCTTGGTCTGCATTTTCTGCATCTTGAACTGTCAAAACATCATGCCCCAAAGCGCGTAATAATTCCACAACTGGAAATGGAAACTGCTCATCTAGGCTACCTCATTACGCTCAATTGCCAATTCGATTTCATCAAGATGAGCTTCTGCCTATACCCAAGCATTGGCTAAATCTGTAGCTGTAATAGTTGGATAGCTCGTCAAAAGGTCAGTATCGCTATATCCAAGGCGGCTAGCTTCCACAAGTACCCAGACAGGAATACGAGTTTTAGCGATACGAGCCTCTCCACCAAAGACTCTAGGAGTTTTCTCAATTCCTTGCCAATTGTTGCCGAGGCTTTGAGCAAGTAACTGTAACTGTATAGCCTGCAATTTTTCACGCTTGTCTGAGGGCAAGAAGTTGTTGTTCTAACTCTTTGAGTGTCACGGATGTAAACCCTTTGATGTTTGGTCAGGCTATATTTACAATTTTATCGATTGCTAAGTACAACATTTAATTAATTCGTAGCAAATTCTCTGCGTACCTCTGCGCTTCGCTTTGCGCTACTTTGCATTTAAATTTAAACCCTCAATTCACCACGATTTTAGACAAAGCTGTACTTAGCTAACTACAAAATTCACCAACTTGCCAGGCACTACAATTACCTTTTTAATCTCTTTGCCTTCGATATAACGCTGGGCAATTTCTGATTCACGGGCGTATTTCTCCAACGCTGCTTTATCCGCTTGTGCTGGTACTTGAATTGCACCGCGAGTTTTACCCATAACTTGAATAACCAAAGTGATTTCATCAGCTACCAAAGCAACAGGGTCAAATGATGGCCAAGTTTGAGTGTGAACAGAATCACTTTCACCCAACAAATGCCACAATTCATCAGCAATATGTGGTGCAAAGGGTGCAAGTAACATCACCAAAGTCCGAATACCTTCTGCGTAAATTGGTGAATTTTTGTCGGCATCACTTAGGGCATTACTCAACTTCATCAATTCGGAAATAGCTGTGTTGAATTGATATTCGTCTTCCACATCTTCTGTCACAGCTTGAATAGCCGTGTGAATCGTCCGCCGCAATTCCTTTTCAGCCTTAGTTAAATCAGATTGGGCTTTTTTACGGGATACCCCAGCCGTAATATAATCCGTCACCAAACGCCAAACCCGATTTAAAAAGCGGAATTGTCCTTCCACATCGGCTTCATCCCATTCCAGGTCTTTTTCTGGTGGTGCTTTGAACAAGATGAACATCCGCGCTGTATCTATACCGTATTTGGAAATTACATCTTCTGGCGCGACACCGTTGCCCTTGGACTTAGACATGGTGGCGTAGAGACGTTGCAAAGGTTCGCCTGTCTGAGGGTCGCGGGGGTCAGCAGAATTGACTAGATTAGAAGGAATCCATTTATCTTTACCGCCCTTATTGGGATTTAGGTAAGTTAAACCCTGTACCATCCCTTGAGTTAACAGACGTTGGAAGGGTTCATCAAAATTCAGTAACCCTCTGTCCCGGAGTACTTTAGTAAAGAACCGCGAATACAACAAATGTAAAATCGCGTGTTCAATCCCACCCACGTACTGATTTACTGGCATCCAGTCGTTTACTTTACTGGAATCGAAAACCTGTTGTTCATTTTTAGCGTCAGGGAAGCGCAAGAAATACCACGAGGAATCAATAAAAGTATCCATCGTGTCAGTTTCCCGCTTCGCTGGAGTGCCGCAAGTTGGACAAGGCACATTTACCCAGCTTTCTAACTGAGTCAAAGGTGAACCCCCTCGTCCAGTAAATTCCACCTCTTCTGGCAACTGGACTGGCAAATCTTTGTCAGGTACTGGCACTATTCCACAGTTGGGACAGTGAATTACAGGTATCGGTGCGCCCCAGTAACGCTGCCGGGAAATTAACCAATCCCGCAGGCGATATTGCACCCGCACTTTACCAAAACCTTGTTTTTCGGCGTATTCAATTATGGCTGGTTTAGCGTCTGTGGAAGCTATACCCGTAAAAGCCCCAGAATTAATTAAAATTCCTGGTTCAGTGTATGCCTGCTTATAGTCAACTTCGACAAGTTGTGTGATTCCATCAATCTCTGATGTTGGAGTTAAGTCAAAACCTGCAACATCATCTGGGGAAGCGATGACAAAATTAATTGGTAAATCGTAATTTTTAGCAAACTTAAAATCTCGGACATCGTGTGCGGGTACACCCATCACTGCCCCAGTACCATACTCATACAGTACATAGTCAGCAATCCAAATAGGCACTTCTTGCCCTGTAAACGGGTTAATTGCCACCCCACCGGTGGGGATACCTCGCTTAGGTTTGTCTTCAGAAGTACGTTCCAACTCACTTTGATTAGAAACCTCTTTAATAAAGACTTCTACCGCCGCTTGTTGTTCTTTTGTGGTGACGCGATTTGTTAAGGGATGTTCTGGTGCTAATACTAAATAACTGACACCATAAACGGTATCTGGGCGCGTGGTATACACGGCGATTTTTTCATCTATCCCGATAATGGGAAATTCTAAATAAGCGCCTGTGGATTTACCAATCCAGTTTGCCTGCATCAATTTGACCCGTTCTGGCCAACCTGTCAACTTATCCAAGTCATTGAGTAATTCTTCGGCATAGTCAGTAATCTTAAAAAACCACTGCCGTAACAATTTGCGCTCAACTATTGCACCGCTGCGCCAGGAACGTCCTTCATTATCAACTTGCTCATTTGCTAATACAGTTTGGTCAATGGGGTCCCAGTTTACGGCTGCTTCTTTTTGGTAAGCTAACCCTGCTTCCAAAAACTGCAAGAAAATCCATTGCGTCCACTTGTAATAATCTGGTGAACAAGTAGCTAGTTCACATTCCCAATCAATTGATAAACCAAGACGTTGCAATTGCTGCCGCATCTGGGCAATATTCTGATAAGTCCACTTTGCTGGCGGTACACCACGGTCAATGGCAGCATTTTCTGCTGGCAAGCCAAAGGCATCCCAACCCATTGGGTGTATTACCCGATACCCTTGCATTCGCTTGAGGCGGGCAATCACGTCAGTAATGGTATAATTACGGACGTGACCCATGTGTAGGCTGCCCGATGGGTAAGGGAACATGGATAAAGCGTAGAATTTTGGCTTGTTGCTAGCTGAAGGTGTTTTATCTAAGCCAAGTTCTAACCATGTTTTCTGCCATTTTTCCTCAATCGCTGCTGGGTTATATCGGGAATCCACCAAAAAATTCTCCTAATGGGTCTGTCTAGGTTAACCTGCTATGTCAACCTCTTAGGTTAACCTATATTGTAGGTCAACTAATCACAGATTTATATAATTGAGCATCAGCCAAATTATGCCTGAACTGCTAGTGTTTCAGGTATGGCAGCAGTCATTTGATGAAGGTTTAGATGGTTGAATCAAATATAAAATTTTCTGATTTGGTGCGGGTTTTTGTCTACGGCACACTCAAACCAGGTGAAGCTAACTATAAAAAATACTGTGCTGCCAAAGTAATTGATGTCAAAAGAGTTTTTGTAGAAGGTAAATTGTTTGCTCTGCCAATGGGCTACCCAGCAATGACGCTGGGAAATAGCAAAGTTTACGGATATTTACTTTCTTTTCCCAACCCAAGAATTTTAAATGAGCTAGATGTGCTGGAAAATTACCAGCCCACTAGACAACCACCAGAAAACCTCTATAATCGGCAAATTATCGAGGTTTATGAACCACAGTCGCTCTCTTATAGTCGGGCTTGGGTTTATTTAATGACTCTAGAGCAAGTTGCCCAATTACGAGGATTACTCCAACCTGATGGCTGGTGGAGTGGCTGTGGTTTAACCGCAAAGCACAATTATGATCTGTGAATTGTTAACTTTGCAATTAGTTTATGTCCTGTTTGGAGTCTTGCCGTTGTGGTTTTACCGGATAGATTGGATTTTCTGGAGAAGCTACTGCTGCTTTAGGAATTTCAATTACCGGGTTATTTAGTCCCACCATCAGAGGAGAAGGTGGAATTATAGAAGCTGAGGATGTTTGAATCGGTTCTTTTTGTGGTCGTTGCGCCAGTTGCGGCACATTCAAACCACCAGGTACTAAGCTAGATACTGCGCCGATTACGCAAGCAGCAACGGCTGCACCTCCCGCCATCCAGTTTAAATGGGAACGGCGGCGTAAACGTGTGAATACTTGCTGAACTGTTGCTTCTGGTGACTCTTGGGCTGTGGGGACTGGGAGAGTCCGCAAGCCTTGGCGCAGCTTTAACAGTCGGGCATACAAGCATTGAACCGAGGCATCATTTGCCAGCCATTCTTCTACTTGCCTGCGTTCGGGGGCTGTGACTTCACCATCGAGGTAAGCACTCAATAACTCGAAGCGATCGCGCTTCACCATATCCATAAGACCCGTTGATTCATTGGTATGCTTGGCCATTCCATCTGACAAATCTTGAGGAAGTTGCAAAGAAGAACGGTCGTAAAACTGAGAATCAGTAGTCATCTTAACATTATTACCAATTCATACACGGGTAAACTGGGCGGGAATTTCGGGAAAATTAGCCATCTTTCCTTCTTAAGATGGAAGCGATCTACGTCTTTATGGTAATTCTTAATCTATGCTTAAATTCTGTCATTGGGCAGAGGCAAGATCCTGTAAATTAGGAGTCTAGATAATTCTGCAAGTGAGCTTGCAGCCTCGATCTAGCTCTGGCTATTCTTGACTTCACAGTTCCTAAAGAAACTCCAGTGATTTCAGCAATTTCTTCATAAGCCATGCCCTCGATTTCTCTCAGGACAATGGTAGTACGAAAGACTTCTGGTAAATCCGCGATCGCTTCCCGCAATTGCTCGTAAAATTCTCTAGTTGTCAGTTCTTCTTCAGGCCCGGGAGTATCGCCAGCGATTTCCCAATCCATCTCACCGTCCTCTAACGAGCGGGGAGCATCCAGTGATAAAGGGCTAACAACCCGCTTGCGTTTCCGTAACTCATCGTAAAACAAGTTGGTGGCAATGCGGCTTAACCAGCCTCGAAATTTAGCAGGCTCTTGTAATCGGTTAATATTCCGATACACTCGAATCCAAACTTCTTGAGCTAAATCGGCTCTGTCAGACCAATCTGGAGCTAGGTGGTAGAGAACTCTATCAACTTGACTTTGATAGCGGCGTAATAGTTCTGAAAACGCAACACGATCTGGCCGCAGTCCCGCTTGACAGCGCAAAATTAAATCGTGGTTAGGGAGTTTGTCAACTTGCACTGATGCTTCTGGATACTTTGCATCAACCGTTGACCAGGATACAGTAATCGACTGACTCATAGATCGTACTGGCTCTAAATCATCCCTATCTATTAGACCTGCTAATGGGACAGAAGTTCCATGCTAAGGTGACGGATTTATGACTGGAACACGGAGGCAGACAATTTTGGATACATTTATAGCAATAAGGTGAGCCACTTTTTCCTTATACTGCTTGCATAGTTGCCCTTAAAACCATCAACTCAAAAAAGCGCAGCAATATGCACATTTTAGTACTTTTAGCAACTGGGTATATACGCTTGATAAAAATAATTAAATCTGGTTATTAAGGATGAAGAGAAAAATTTTGTAATTCTACCTTCTTGATACCTTTAAAATTCAGGTAATAATTTCTGGGAGTTGGGTTGCTCTGGTTACTATAATGGTGATTTATTTTTTTGATTTTGTTACCAGAATAGTTGCTGATTGTTCTAGTTGTGATCCGTAGATAGCACCAGAGTTATGTTGCTCTGGTACGCGAATTTGAAAAAATAAATTGAGGGAAAATGTAATTGTGACTGCTAGCAATAGTTTTTCAAACATGGTTTTTCTCCCACCGACACCACTAATCATTGATTGCTACATTGCAAAAGTTCCGCCAGAAAGTCTAAGTATTGGCTTACAACCCCCAGAATTTTGGAGGAATGAGGTTGGTCACTTGAAGTTTTTCTGCTGGGACAATTTGCATAGTCTTAGTTTGCCCAGAGGTGTTGGCAGATTTATAACGGAAATGATAAGTATTGATAAATTTTTGATAATCGGATGATGAACACATCCAATTTCTCGGCTGGATATGTCAGGGATAAACAATAGGCGATGGCAATGGTAAGAAACGAATCTGTAGGGCGGATGGTAATGTTGCTCTGTTTTGGCACAGCATTTTTATCTTTAGCTGTCCATTGGCGTATTACTACGGCACAACGGCAGTCTGATAAGTCTGCATCTACTGCGATGCGGCGAGATTCTACCCTAACCAATCCCAAGGGAAGCCGCTCAGAGGGAGTCTACAAGAATCTGTCACAAGTGAGTTTAGGGGAAATTGCGCTGGGTGCATCTGTGCTACCTGCTGAAGTTGCCCAAGGCTCAAGTGTTCAGAGGGCGGTTACACCAAAGTCCTCTGCTATTAAGCCTCGAACTAAGTCGAAAACAATTAAGAAGAATGTAGCTAAAGCAACGACTCGCAAGGCTTCTACACTCAAATATTCTGCGATTAAGTCTGAAATTAAGTCGAAAATAATTAAGAAGAATGTAGCTAAAGCAACGACTCGCAAGGCTTCTACACCAAAATCTTCTATTATTAAGCCTCAAACTCAGCCGAAAACAATTAGAAATAATGTAGCTCAAGCAACTGAACTACCAATTAAGATGCAGCTGATGGCGCAAGCCGAAAGAGAAAATCCAGTTGCGGATAGTTGGCCAAAAGGTTTATGGTCTAAGGCTTCAGCCCAACAAGCACCATCTGCATCTGATAGGCTGGCAGATGGCAAGACGCAAGTGGTGGTTGATTTAAGCGATCGCCGCACTTACGTATATGCAGGAGATGAAGTAATAGCTAGTTACCCAATCGCTGTAGGTAAGAAAGGTTGGGAAACGCCCACAGGTTCTTTCCAGGTGATCCACATGCGACACTATCCAATCTGGCGGCACCCAATTACAGGCAAAGTATTTCAGGCTGGTACGGATAGTCCCTTGGGAGACAGATGGATTGGTTTTTGGTCAGATGGACGCAATGAAATTGGATTTCATGGTACGCCTGACATTGACCTTGTAGGAACGGCTGTATCCCACGGTTGTTTAAGAATGCGTAATTCTGATGTCAGAATGCTTTATGAGCAAGTGAGTATAGGGACAACAGTACTAGTACGTAATTAGTTAATAGTCATTAGTCCTTTGTCCTTTGTCTAAAACAAATGACAAATGACCAATGACTATTGAAATTATAATTTTTGCTCAAAATTAGGTGCGTATGTCTGAAGTAAGGCACTAACTTGGCGTACAACCTCATTACCAGTATTTTTGCCCAAGGCTTGCCGTTCTGGGAAGAAATTGGGTCGATCTAGGTAACGATTAATCGCTTCACTGACTTGCTGAGAAATTAATTCTTGCAGTTCTGCCTGAGCCGTTTGACGCTGGAAGCTAGCACCCTCTTCTGTAGTAGCATACAAAGGTGGTAGTCGATTGAGAGCGTAAGCCGCAATATCTCCGACATCTAGAGAACTTTCGCTGGTGGCTTCAATTTCTGCGACTCTGGCGATCGCTTCTGTCAGTACCAATTCTTCCATGACGTTAATGAATTGTTTGCGAGGTACCGCCACTACCTCACCAGTTAATAGCGCTCCCATGAGCCGATCCAGGGCCATGTACTCTTCAATTGAGAGTTCCGAGGCGTTATCACAGATTCTACCGACTTCTGCTTCCATTGCTGGTGTCAAATAACCATCCTGGAGAGCTTGTTCTACAATTTTTTCGATACTCATAACACTTATCATCATTTATGTTAGCCAAGCAAGGTAGGGACGGTATCAATCCAATTGATTTTGCCTAATCTTCAGCAAAAAAAACACAAATTATGCACAGACGCAATTAATTCCGCCTCTACTAATTAACGACCTTAGTTCGCCAAGGTGTTGGATCAACAGATTGTCCGTTGACATACAGACCCCAGTGCAAATGTGGCCCCGTGGCAGCACCTGTTGAACCAACTGCGCCAATTACTTGACCAGCTTTTACAAGATCACCTTCTTTAACGTTAATACGACTCAGGTGCATGAAAATACTGGTGACTCCTTGACCGTGGTCAATGCCAACTACGTTACCGTGTATCCGAAACCCTTGGGATACCCTACCTACCAAAGCAACTCGTCCAGGGGCTGGGGCAATTACCGGAGATCCGGCAGCACCAGCGTAGTCAAGACCACGATGATAGTAGTCCTTTGCAAATGTACCATTATAGTAGCGACGTACACCATAGTTTGTACTCATCCGCCCTGCATTTGGCTTCAAAAATACCCCATTCCAATACTTTTCTGGTGTTTGTAGTGCCTTGAAAGCCGCTACACGCTTAAGTTCATATTCTGTGGCATCCACTCCGGCTTTGCCAGGTGGCAAAGTAATACGTTGTACGGGGAATTTGCGATTAAGCACATTCACGGCTAAGTTTTGTACTTGACCATCCCCTGCAACCTTAAGTGTTCTAGTTCCAGCTTTTTCAAGTGGAGTTGTGGGAACAAAAGCCCGGTACTGATTGGGGGCAATTTGAAAGGCTGGGTATGTATTATTACCAGTCGCTACTGTTGGATTTGTACCATTCTCAGGATTATCTAGATTAATCTCTACCGAGAGTGTATCCCCTAATTTAGGACTAGTTGGAGTCACCTTTACTTGTAAAGCATCTACAGGCAACGCCAAGGTGATAGGGAGAACAGCAAATATTCCCTTTAACACATTTATTGCAAGGCGATTTGCTGTCAAACTTTTGACATCAAAACCGAGCAACTTCTTGTTTGAACTACTAGCACTATTCTCAATAATCATAGAGCTACAAAAATTCCTTGCTTGTGTTGGAAAATAGACTAGCTTATTTTTACTCGTGTTTCCTCTTTGACGTAGATGTTTTTGAAACCCTCCAGTGACTTATAGACATCAGAGTTACATCAGGTAGGAGATAAGAGAGAATGATTTGTAACTGTAATTTAGTTAGTTGGTATTAACTTTATGTATTACATTGACATTGGTAATGATCTTAAAATTTAACTAGATTGAAGGCAAAGACTCTATAGTTGTTTGCCAAGGTATCATTTATTAGGCAAAAAAAGAAACCCCTTGTGATTATACCCATTACATAATAATACTTGAAGAAAATCTTGGAATCAACTGGACACTTGTTCAACTGGACACTCATACTAGATTGCTAAGTTAAAATTAGTGTAAGTAAATGGCGCAAGTCAGGTAAACCAAGGGCAAAGTATTATAAATAACCCTATTAAGCTTAGGCAAAGTTCGATTTATTAAGTTATTGAGCATTTAATTTGCAAAATTAGGGTAGGCAAGATGCCTACCCTAATTTTTAGTAAAATATAGTGTGAAATTATATTATTTTTAATTTATCTAATTCTTAATCACCGTTTATACACTAATAACACATATTATTATTGTTAATATAAGGTATAAAACAACAGTGATTTTACTTAAATTGTTTTGGTTTCGATTTCTGAGCTTGAGGAATGAAAGCTGATTAACTTCAGATTGAGAGCGTTAATTCTGACTTGAGCTTACCATCTTCCATATCAACGATGCGATCGGCAATGTCAAGAATGCGGTTGTCATGAGTAACCATCAAGATGGTACAGCTTTGTTCTTTTGCCAGTTTTTGCATAAGATTGACTACATCCCGACCTGATTGACTGTCAAGGGCGGCGGTGGGTTCATCCGCTAGGATTATTTGAGGATGACTAACTAAGGCGCGAGCGATCGCTACTCGTTGCTTTTGTCCTCCAGATAGTTTTTCAGGATAGTAATGTAAATGATTTCCTAATCCTACCTGCTCTAACATCTGGGCTGACCTAGCTAGCATCGTTTTTAACCCAAGATATTTGTGTAATTCCAAAGCCATTTTGACGTTTTGGAGTGCCGTTAAACTCCCATGTAAATTATGTGCTTGGAAAATATAACCGTTATGCCGTCGTGCTTGTACTAATTGTTCAGCACTAGCACCACAAAGTTCTCGCCCCAACACCTGCAAACTACCAGATTGGGCAGAACGCAATCCACCAACTAAGGTTAGCAAGGTAGTCTTTCCAGAACCAGAGGGCCCGGTCATAATAATAATTTCACCGGGGTTAATCTCTAAGTTGATGTTAGATAAAACTTGCTTGCGGAGGGAACTGTTACCAAAGTGGTGGTCGAGATTTTTAATAGAGATCACAGGTTGACTAGTCATAAATGGCTCGATTACTGGTAATAATTGTCATTTGTCCTTTGCAAATGACAAATGACCAATGGCAAATTTAGAACATATCAGCAGGATCGGTGGCTTGGAGTTTGCGGGTGGCGATCGCACCGGAAATTGTACACATAATGATAGTTAGCACTAATACCTGCAATGCCCGAATCGCAGTCATGTACATGGGTAAATTTGTGGCACTGCGAGTCAGTTGGTAAAGTGCTAAGGACACTCCCAATCCGGGGAGGAAGCCCAGTGCTGCCAATATCAACGATTCTTCAAGCACCACACCCAGCAGGTAATAATTGCGATATCCCATTGCTTTAAAGGTGGCGTATTCTCGAACATGGGCATTAACATCGGTGGAAAGGACTTGATAGACAATAATTACGCCCACCACAAAGCCCATTGATACACCCAGGCTGAAAATAAACCCAATTGGGGAATTTGTCCTCCAAAAGTTGTTCTCAAATTCAATAAATTCGGCGTGGGTTAAGACTTTGACATCATCTCTCAGGTAGGCTTTCAAGCTTGCTGCCACTTTTTTCGGGTCATAGCCTGGTTTTACCTTAATCAAACCTAGACTGATGCTACTTGACTGTCGCCCAGAAAATAGCCGCAAAAAATTTTGATCGCTAGTAATCAGATTGCCATCAGAACCAAAGGAAGCCCCGACTTGAAATAAGCCACTAATGGTAATTGTGCGCCGTTCTATTTCGGTGGTTAGGGTTTTCCCTTGGTCAATTTGAGCGATCGCTTTTTGATAATCTCCTCTTGCACCACGATCAAACAAAACGGTATCTGGTAGCTTAATTGCCTGTAATTGCTGGTTAACATCCGGTAAGTCAAAGGCTGGCTTATCTGGATTAAACCCGATAACTAACACCCCTGTCTCACGATGTGTTTGAGGATTTTTCCAGATTGTATTATTGAAATACATTGGTTCTGCCGACTTCACCCCTGGTATATCCATTGCTTGGTAAAGTCGTCGACGAGAAAATGTAGACAAGCTTGGCAGGTTACGGGCTTGGGGACTGGTTAAAACAATGTCTGCTTGCAAACTGCGATGTAGTCTGGTGTTACTGTCATACAGCGCAGTCTGAAAGCCCAGCTGCATGAACATGAGAAGATCCGCAAAGGCAATACCTGACAAAGCCACCAAGAGGCGGCTTTTTTCATGGTTCAGTTGCAGCCATCCTAGAGGGGTTCGCCGTCGCAGTTGTTTGATCAATCCCATCATAAGAGGCAGGGGGCAGGGGGAGCAGGGGAGACAAGGGGACAAGGGGACAAGGGGACAAGGAAAATACCCATTCCCAATTCCCAATTCCCAATGCCCAATTCATAATTCAATTACTGCCTTAACTTGCATATTGGTTAAGCTGGCAGCTTTTCGACTGGAAACTTCATCTAGTCGGATATAAACTTCTACTACTCTGTTGTCGATATTGCTGACGGGATCTGTGTTAATGACATTTTGCCGTCGCACTTGCAAACCTTTGCGATCTACTATTCCCTGCAATTCAAGGGGGAGGTAATCGCCAAATATTCGTACTTGTTGCCCTGAATGAACTTTGCCGATATCGCTTTCATAGACTTCGGCGATGACATACATTTGGCTAGTTTGTCCAATGTCAGCAATGCCATCATTTGATACTAATTCGCCAGGATGGGTGTGGATCTCGAATACTTGTCCAGTTTGGGGCGATCGCACTTCAGCCTGTTTTAGATTAACTTTTGCCAGATTCATGGCTGCTACAGCCCGATTGATTTCTGCTTGGGCACCTTCTACGTCTACTCCTCGTACCTCAGCAATTTCCTCAAGAGTCGCTGTAGCCTGTTTTATTTGTTGCTGGCTAGCTGATTGGGTACGATTTAACTGTGCTTGTGCTTCTTGCAGGCTTTTTTGGGCGGTTTCCAGGTTTAAACGCTTACTATCTCGTTGGGAGGTGGAAATTGCACCCTCTTGATATAGTTGCTGATAACGTTCGTCTTCTGTTTGGGCATTTTGTACTTCGGCTTGGAATCGCTCAATTGTCGCTGCTTGAGTATTAATATCACCTTGGCGTTCTGCTTCTAAGCGAGCGATCGCGGCTTTTTGGGCGGCAATTTCACCACGTTTAGCACCTGCTTGGGTGCGGTTTAGGTTTGCCTGTGCTACTTTTACTTGTTCCTGCGCCTCTTTTAATTCTGCCTGCAAGCGATCGCGGCTATTCAAAATTGCAATCAATTGTCCCGCTTTTACCCAATCCCCTTCCTTTACTAACAACTTTTCTACCCGACTTCCTTCAGCAGATACCGCAGCAGAAAGTTTTATTACCTTTCCCTGTGGTTCAATTCGCCCTAAAGCTGTTACCGTTTTTAACTGTGGTAATTGTGTTGCTGGCACTTGTGTTTCTGGATTTGCATAATTTTGCCAGCGTTTTACTATATAAAAACTTATTCCGCCAATCAATAAAGATGCAATTATACCTATAGCAACAGATGGACGCAGAATAGACTTAGGGAACGTTCTGTACCCTAGCTTTGAGTTTCGCACCATAGATTACCTCTTAACTAGTGGCGCAGAAAAAACTAAATAGATTAAGTTTTTATCCTTACTTCTGTTAGTTGTTGTTAATTTATCGATTCAAAGTTCATAAAAAATGAAAATTGCTGACAATTTATCAATCTGCTGCGATTTTCTGTATACGATAATAAATCACTCTCCAGTATTAATACCATTTCACTTTAAGGTTGATACAAATAGCCATCAGGAGAGCAAGATGACAGAATTAGAGAAAAATCATTTGTATCAGTCATTTTGTGAAATGGTATAAGAGCCTTATGTTAATGATGAGCTAGTTTTCTTTTTGGAAAGTACTTAGGTATAGTAAACGGTTTCCAAATTACGGGTTGTAACAGTGCCAACAATCAGAGGCAGATTAAGCCAAAAATAAATGTTTTTTGTCATGATAAATTAATAATCTTTAATTCCTAAAAAATCTCTTTAGATTTGATATTTTTATAATTTTTTGTGATACATTTTCCCTGTTAAAAGTTATTTTTATAAATTCATTCTGTTAGCGTATCCGCAATTTATTCAGCTTTCACAAGCTTTTATTGAGATATAGCTTCTAAATATCTATCCACATAATAAGGGCGCACAGCTAAGTGTACGCCCCAAAAATAAATGTATTCCACTGAATTGAAATATGTGATTTAGCTCATCGAATTGCTCAAAAACACGATGCCGATCGCACAGAAAGCGAAGCCAGCAATGCTAATTTTCCAGGGTAGAGTCCGGTTTATTTCTCCCATACCCATTGCACCACCAATTTCTCTGGCACTCATGGCAACCACAAACAGAGTCAAGGTCATACCTACTATATAGGCAATTAATGGCATCATTCCTGCCCCAATAATAGAATCAGCAACAGTGTAACCCTGAAATAAACCAGCGCTGATGCCCATCAGAGCAAGTACCACAAAGTTTGGTTGATTTGGCATCATCAGCATAGTACTAAAAACGATGGTAGAAATAGCAATCGCTATTTCTATGCCTGGGAAATTTAGCTGGAATAGATGAATTACAATGCCCAAGATTGCTGCTAAAGCAAAACATCCAGCGATCGCAGCGCCACGAACAAACATAGATGACAGTAAGCCAATAGCAACAATCCCCACTAAAGAATCTAAGGCAATTACTGGATCTGCCAATCCCCAGAGAAAGCCTTCCCACCAGGTAGTGATGGTATGACTATCTGGCGTTCCACTCAATGAACTCAGTAAGCTAATTAAAATTAAAGCTGCGATCGCTCCAATATGGCGATCCATTAACTTCGAGGTGTAAAATTCCTGTGAAGCACGGAATTCTGATAATTTCCTTTTGAACATCACTATATGCCAAATTAGTTTTTTCGGTAATTTATACTACCCACCTATCCCAAAAAACTAACGTGGTAATTACACTACCTTGTACTAGCTTCATGAAGTTATCCAAAGCCACGGTGATTGAAAAGTATAACGGTCTATGTAGGCACTGCTATAGCCTCTTGTAGAGAACCCGTCACAGCCATCGCTACCAATAATTAATTATCAATATTTGATATTAAACACGGTATCTAATAGACCGCAAATGTAGAAGATAAATAGAGCAAATTTTCCTTTTGTCCTAGTATTTTCTCTCAGGTATAATGCTCACCTTTACTCAATTTAAAAATTCTCTTAATTGAACTCTATTCAAAAGAAGATTAATCTAGAAAATATCTTCATTGGAAGAGAGAATGAAACTCATCAAATTGTTGTTACTATTTAGTACTGTTCTCATCTTCTCTGTATGGATTAGTCCACTGCACGCTAGTCCAATAGCACAATTGCCAACTCCTTTACTTCCAGTTGCCCAACGGGAAACAACATCTCTAAAAAATTCCCAGGATGTATTGACTGTTGCAACTTTTAATGTCGAGAATTTAGACCCAAAAGATCGACGTTTTGATGATATTGCCAAAATTATTCTCAATAATTTGAACGCCCCAGATGTCATCAGTTTGGTTGAAGTTCAGGATAACAACGGGCCAACCAATGACGATGTTGTGAATGCAAACGAGACTTACCAAAAACTGATTGCTGCGCTCGAAAATATCGGTAGTCCGGCATACGATTTTGTGGATATCGCACCTAGTGACGATCGAGATGGTGGAGAACCTGGAGGTAATATCCGTATCGGTTTATTATTTCGGCCCAGTCGGGTAACTCTAGCAAAACTGCCCAAAAAAGGCGGTTCGTTAGATGCTGTGGCTATTACTCAAGGTGCAAATGGTCTTGACCTCTCACTCAACCCAGGTCGAATTGATCCTACCAATAGTGCTTTCGAGGAAAGCCGTAAGCCACTTGTAGCAGAATTTATATTTAACGACCAAAAGCTGTTTATCATTGCTAATCACTTTGTTTCTAAGCTGGGAGGTTCTCCTAGCGATGTACAACGAGTCAAGCAAGCCGAAATCGTTAATGAATTTGTAGGGCAAATATTAGAAGTTGACCCGCAAGCCAAAGTAATTGTACTGGGTGACTTAAACGATTTACCTGATTCCTTACCTCTGAAAACTTTAAAGGGTAACATTCTTGAGAATCTGACGGATCGTTTACCTGCTAGCGATCGCTTTACTTTCAAATTCCGGGGAAAACCTCAACTTATTGACCATTTGTTGGTCAGTGAAAACCTTTCCGGTTTTGCTCAACCAAAAATTGACATTGTGCATGTCAATGTTGGCTTTAGTCAGCCTGTCAGTGACCACGATCCTGTGATTGCAGCGTTTACATTACCTACTAGCCAGTCCACCTCTGACACTATTCCTCCTGTTGTTCAACCTACTCCCACTCCCGTAAATGATTCGGCAATTATATTGCCTCAATTATCCAAAGTCGCTCTAGTTGAAGAACTTGCTAAGAAGTATACGCCTAGCAAAACTTTGAACTACGATCGCGCCAGAGACGAAATGTTTGGCATTATTGACAACCAAGCGGGTATTGTGACAGATATCTATGCCAGTTACCAAATTCATCTAAATGGTAATGGCGATCCTAGTCAGGAAGCTGACAAATTAGGGCTGAATACTGAACACGTTTGGCCACAAAGTAAAGGGGCTGACAACGGTAATGCTCGAAGTGACCTTCACCATTTATTTCCTGCACGAGAAAATATTAATAGTGAGCGAGGAAATAAACCCTTCGACGATATAGCCGACACCAGTACTAAAAAATGGTATCGAAATGATACTGTTCAATCTACAATTCCTAGTAGAGCAATTGACGAGTTTAGCGAATCATCATCTGCTAAATTTGAGCCTAGAGAAAAAGTAAAAGGGGATATAGCTAGGGCAATTTTCTACTTTTACACTATCTATCGGAATCAGGCTGAGAACGTAGACCGAAATTACTTTCAGAATCAGCGTCAGACTTTGTGTAAATGGAATCAGCAAGACGTACCGGATATTACTGAAATAGAACGCAGTCACGCGATCGCCAAATTTCAAGGTAATGATAATCCATTCGTGCTAGATGTCACATTAGCAGAACGGGCATACTGTAATCCCTAAAGATTTGGGTAGCACAGTTGTGCTACCCAACAAACAATAAAATATTCTTTTCGGTCAAAACTTTAATGCAGTAATTCCTCAACTTGATGCTGGCTCCACAAAGTTCTGTATAAACCCTGTTGTTGCAATAGTTCTAAGTGATTGCCTATTTGAACAATTTTTCCCTTTTCCATCACAAAAATCCTGTCAGCCGCAGCCGCCGCAGATAATTGATGGGTAATGAAAATTACTGTTTTGCGTTCAGTACCACTGGAGAGATTTTTGAGGATTTGCGTGGCTGTTTGATTATCCACACTAGAGAGAGCATCATCCAAAATTAACACTGGCGCATTGACCAGCATCGCTCTAGCTAAGGCAGTACGTTGCCGTTGACCACCAGAAAGAGTGATACCGCGTTCACCAACAAGAGTTTCATATTGCTGAGGAAAACTATTAATTTCTGATTCAATTTTGGCAAGTTTAGCAACAGATTCTATCTGCTCTTGTTCGCTAATTGGATCGCCATAGCGGATATTATTTTTGATTGTAGTGCTAAATAGAAAACTATCTTGAGGAACGTAAGCGATCGCACCTCGTAAATCTGCCAAAGCTATTTTAGTAATATCCAGCCCATCTAAAAACAATTGTCCTGATTCAATATCCAACAAGCGCGGTAAAGCATTCGCCAAAGTGGATTTTCCCGAACCAATTGCCCCAACAATGGCCACGGTTTCTCCAGGAGCAATAGTAAAATTAACGTTTTCTAAAGCTGGAGTAGTCGAACCAGGGTAACTGTAAGTGAGATTTTTCGCTGTCACTTCCCCTTTAAGTTCAGCTGCTTGTAGGTGTATGGCCTCAGCTGTGTCTTGAATTTTCGGTGTGACAGAGAGAATAGATTCCAGGCGATCTATACTAACTTCACCCCGTTGATAGGCAGTAATTGTGAATCCTAAAAGGGCTGTGGGGAAAACTAGACGCTCTACATAAATTAACAAGGCTAAAAAGTCGCCAACCTGAAGTGCCCCAGAAGACATCCGCGCTGCCCCTAGCCAGATAATTACCAGCGAACTGACATTAGCTAGCCCACCAATTAGCGGAAACAGGGTATTTCGGAGTTTTGCTAGTTCCAGGTTAGCAGTCAATAGCTGCTGATTTTTTTTGGAGAAGGCTCGACGCTCATTTGCTTCTTGGGCATAGATTTTAATTAAGGCAATGCCACTAATATCCTCCTGGATGAGTTCGCTGATTTCAGAGAGTTGCTCTTGGACTGCTGCTTGCTGTTTGCGTAAGCGATCGCTAAACAGACTCACCAACAAGAGCATAAAAGGGTAAACTGCCAGAGACGCTAGCGTCAGATCCACACTAATCGCTAGCATTACTGGCAGTGTCAGGGCGTAGGCAAACACCGTATTTGCCAAACTCAAAACGGCAAAACCCAATAACCGTTTGATATTGTCCACATCACTAGTAGCCCGATTAATCAAATCGCCAGCAGTATTACTGGCAAAATAAGCCGGCTCCAGCTTTAGTAAGTGTTCAAAAATCCGTTGTTTCAGGTCAAATTCCACCTGACGACCCACCCCAAATAGCCAAATGCGTGATGCCATCCGCATTAGCCACATCGCCGAACTGAGCAAGACAATTATTACTACATAATGTAGTATTTCGTTCCAGTTGAAAGTTGTTGAGAGTTTATCAACACCAGCACGAATCAACCAAGGGATATAAACGCCCAGTGCATTGACAGACAACAAAGCGAGAATGCCTAATGACGCTTCCCGCCAATGGGGTCGTAAGTAAGCACTGAGTTTAGCGATTCGTCGAGATTTTGCCATTAAAGCAATTTTGCAACTTTATCATCCTAGATTAACTGCTAGCCCAAGCAAGCAGCTATGTACAGGGAATGGGGAATGGGGAAGGGAAAAACCTATTTGGGGACAGTGGCTAACTAATTCAACCCTTTGCCCTTTGCCCTTTACCCTTTACCCTTTACCCATTTTTTTTTACTTTATTACCGTTGAACACGCAAGAACCTGTAAATTTCAACGAGATAACTTTCCCAAGTTCTTGTTGTTAATTGCAACGTTTCCGAATTTGGTACAAAGTCTTCAAGTCGTAAACCGCGTGTGCGAATATCTTGAGGATTTCCTTGTAATAGGTAGGGAGGCACTCTCAGATTATAAGAAATAATGCTATCCCCCCTTACATCTGAGATGTTTGCTGTGGTGTTTGGTTGCCCTAATGCCACCAGTGTCCCAGATGTTGATACAGCAGATGCTACAGATGTTTCACCTGTCATTGCTAGAGGTGCGCGATAAAGGAAATAGGCGACTGCTGGTGTACTTGCCAACAGCAAAATCGTCAGTGCCCAACCTATCAAGTATCCTCCTGGTTTTTCGATTCCACCTCCTTTAATTTTTTGAGCAGCCAAAATCATCAGTAAAACAGAGGCCCCCAGAGGCTTGAGTGGAAAAGATAGCATTCTCCACAAAGATGCCACAGCTGGTTCACTGGGGTTAAGAAATGAAAGGGCTACGATTACCAAGATAACGACTAAGATTAATCGCCCTACAAAAGTTCCAGAGGGATAAAATCGCTGGAACAAAGAATATACGATAGTGCCAATCAGCAGCCACAGCAGTACCCGGCTTAGCAATAGAAACATAGATTAACTCTCAAATTTTCTGGTGCGGTGAGCCAGTGTGGTGGTAAGACAGTCCACTTGACTAGAGGTTTTTATGCCCCAGGAGGAACTGTCCTGCATGGTTTCCCTGTATAAAACAACTAGTGACTTCTTAGCCGCAACGCTAGAAGCGTCACCCATAAGGGTCAACCTAGAGGTTTCGGGAAATGGATTTATTTTATTGTCAAATTGTAATCGTACTGTTTGACTTAAAATACTTCAAACCTCACACCCAAAGACTACCGTCGTAGTGATTTTAGTTCAAATTTTTAACACTGCGTCTATTATTTATAATTTTCCAGAAGAGTAATGTGGCACCGGTAAACTAAATTAATTGAGTAATCCACTTAAAAGGAAAAACTATGTCGTCTGGAAAACCTACCATTTTGGTAACAGGGGGAGCTGGATACATTGGTTCTCATACGGTGCTAGCTTTGAAGCAAGCGGGTTATAACGTTGTCATCCTTGATAATCTGGTCTATGGGCATCGTGACCTGGTAGAAAAGATTTTACAGGTAGAACTGGTAGTAGGGGATACAGGCGATCGCGCCTTGCTAGATCACCTATTTAAAACCCGCGATATTGCTGCTGTGATGCACTTTTCGGCCTACGCCTACGTAGGAGAATCAGTGACTGACCCGGCTAAATACTACCGCAATAACGTTGTTGGTACTTTGACCCTGTTAGAGGCGATGCTGACAGCATCTGTAAAGAAATTTGTCTTTTCTTCTACCTGTGCTACCTACGGCGTGCCAGAATTTGTACCGATTCCAGAAAACCATCCTCAAAATCCGATTAATCCTTATGGCACTACAAAGCTAATGGTAGAGCGGATTCTTTCTGATTTTGATATTGCTTACGGTTTTCAATCAGTGCGTTTCCGCTATTTTAATGCTGCTGGTGCTAATCCCAATGGCTTACTCGGCGAGGATCACAACCCAGAAACCCATTTGATTCCCTTGGTGCTGATGACAGCTTTAGGCAAACGAGAGTCTATCTCAATTTTCGGCACCGATTACCCCACACCAGATGGTACTTGTATTCGTGATTATATTCATGTTAATGACTTAGCAGATGCCCATATTTTGGGATTGGAATATTTATTAAAAGGTGGCGATAGCGAAGTTTTCAATTTGGGCAATGGTAGCGGCTTCTCTGTCAGAGAAGTAATTGCAGCCGCCGAACAAGTGACAGGAACTTCGATACCAGTAGAAGAGCGCGATCGCCGTCCCGGAGATCCCCCAATTCTCATTGGCACTAGCGAGAAAGCCAGAACAATCTTAGGCTGGCAACCTCAGTACCCATCCATCGAAGATATTGTCGCTCATGCGTGGCAGTGGCATCAGAAACGACATAAGTAGGAAATGGGGAATTGGGAAGAGGACTTGGGGACAAGGAGAAAGACTTGTTTCAAGTTCTCACCTCTTGTCCCCTTGTCCCCTTGTCTTCCTACCTCCCCTGCTTCCCCTGCCTCCCCTGCTCCCTACTCCCCACTCCCTCCTCTCATGTTTCGCAGTACTACAACTAAGATGCCGATAAATCCGAAGATTGGCAGTGCGATCGCCCAAATTGGTAATTTCTGAGATTCACCCTCTACTAAATCACCATTGACATCTCGCTGAATTTGTGTGTTTTGTGTAGAACCGCCTGCGACAGTAACTTCAAATTTGAACTTAAAAGGTTTGAATCTTGCCCCAGAGACTGGTTTACCATTTAGTTGCAACTCATAAATACCTGGTTTAGGAAAGGTAATTTCTGTACCTGGAATACCTTGATAACGTTCGGCTGCTACAGCTTCTAACCGTGGTTCCAGCAGTGCAGGCTCTCCGGTTGCATAAGGTTCAGCATAAACAGCCAACCGACAATTACACTGTGACAGGGGAATAACCCTTCCGCCTCTGCGGGTAAGCGCAAACCAGACTTGGGAGGGTTCTCCAGCCCGAGGATTATCATTTGGCTCAATGTGGAGTGTGCCACCAACATCTCCAGCAACTTCCACCTTATGAGCAGATGCAGGGTAAGGATTAGTGACTGATATAACTAAGAAACTCAGGAATAATAAATACTTTATTGTTCCTTGACTCTTCCAAAAAATGCCTTTGAGTAGTTGATGCCTCTGTTTTTGACTCGTTGGGATTGAGCCAGAGAACAAGGATAATTTACCGCGATTTTGTTGGGGGGACATAAAACTTTTCTACGGCTAACTTTGACCAAAAAAAACGCGAACGCACTAGTAAGACACTGAGGGTAATAATTCCCATCAGTACTGCCGCTAAGTTATTTCCCCAAGTTGATTGCAAGGAACCCAGGTAATGGGAACCAATCAACACAGCATGAATAGCACTCAAGAGCAAGGCTGGCACACCCAATAGATGAATCTGTCGCCAACGCTTGCCCAAAGATTTCTGCAACGATTCCCAACTCGTTAAAGCGGCGGGGGACATTAATACTAATGCTACAGCACCCGCAGCCATACCCCACTGGAATTCTGGCGGCATAAAAGAAAAGGCGGCAAAATTCCATTGCAATGAGTGTTCTATCATGTGAAAGGTGTGAACCACAGAAAGCACAAAAGATCCCACCCCCAAGGCGCGGCGATAACGCAATGGTGAAGCCCACAACCCACTAATAGGACGCGCAATTAACGCCAATATTAAGCAGAATAAAGCAGCGTGTCCGGTGTAATCTACCATTGTGTCACCAGTCCGTAGCAGGGTAATGATGCCAATGGTGAGTGTCACCCAACCGCCTAATCGAAATAACTGACTGCGCTTGTCTTTACTTACCAACGATGTAGAGATGCCTACACCTAGCATCGTGGGTAGGGTTCCCAGTCCAAAAGCCAGCATAGTTGCCCCACCCATCCATAAATTGCCAGTTTCAACGGCTTTGATTTGGGCAGCATACAGGAAACCACAGGGCATTAAACCCCAAGTCATCCCCAAAAGTATTGGTGTCCACCATTTGGTTTTAAAGGAAAGCTTAACCATTCCTGTGCTGAGGCGATCGTGTAGCCTACCTTGTAATAGGGGATGTAGCACGGGAATGCGCGGGAGCAAATCGGGTTTTACTTGTCCTAAGCCAAACCAAATCAGCATCACACCAGTCAAAATTGCCATCCAGTGCCGAAAGTCGCTGCCAATACCCGCTAGCTGTCCACTTTGCAGCAATACAGAACCTAACGCCCCAATGCCAGCACCGACTAGAGCATAGCTCAACATCCGCCCCAGGTTTAGCAAAAGATGAAATTTTAATTGTTGTCGCCAAGTGTTCGGCTTTTCTAAGGGTGATGTCCCTTTCGGCTGATGAGATAGGGAAAATGCCACTGTTAAAGGGCCACACATCCCAAAACAGTGCCCAAAACTCCCCAGGAACCCCAGGATTGAGATCAGCAACAAATCTACCATAAAAAAAGTCCTGAGTTCTGAGTCATGAGTCCTGAGTGTCAAAATAAAGATTTTGAAGAAGTAATAAGAAATTCTTTTCTTCTTTACTTAGTACTCAGCACTCCTCTAGTGCGGCACTTTACGTAAAGTTGCGATCGCTGTCAAAAGACAAGTTGTCAAACTTGATATTTACTTTAGGAAAGAAAAAGTAAGAAAACCTAGATGTAAACACTCGTATAATTTACTATACGAGCGTAAATTTTAAACTAGCATAAGGTTAAGTGCCACATATACCAGGACGGCTGCATCATGTCAGTAATAGGAGTTTATTTGCAATAGAGTTAAAAATAATCTCATTAATCCTTGCTTATTTCTTAAGCAATTTAACTAAAGTGACCTTACCTAATTAGATAAGGTATATTGAGCTTAGGACAAATAGATTAAAGCCATAATCACTAGCTTTGTTTATCATGGAAACCTTGAGACTTCGTAAAATTAAAAACAAATTGATACCATCTTTTCAAAGTCTAAAATTTAGACATAATAAGAAGGGGGTACTTTTAGTTGTAAAACATTCTATTAATGCTCAAACTAGACCTGAAAAATTTGAATTTGAAAAGGCTATGGAAGCTTATCAAAAAGTAAGTAGTAAGTATAGGAATGCACTTCGTGAGCTAGCTGAGTGAATGATATTTTTTGGTTGAGTGAGGCTGTCATTAAAGCTATGCACGAAGAACAACTAGCAGAACACGGCGGACTTCCAGGTATAAGAGATAGAAATCTGCTTTTAGCTAGTTTAGATAGACCTAAAAATTTATTTGCTTATGGTGAACCTACACCAACTGTTTTTGAGTTAGCTGCTGCTTATGCTTTTGCATTTGTAAAAAATCATGCATTTATAGATGGCAATAAAAGGGTAGCTTTTGTTTCGATGGCTACCTTTCTGATATTGAATGGGTATTCTTTAGAAGTGCCAGAAGAAGAAGTTGTATTAATGATAAAAAGACTTTCAATCTCTCAAGAGACTCAAGAATCGACAGCAGATTGGATAAAAGAAAATTGTATTAAAATAGACAATTAAGCTGATTGCAAAGTAAATTTGCAGGTTTATCTAAGAATTTAAGAAACCAAAATATTAAACCCTTCCTAGCAATCGTGAAAAGTTATACCTGGGAATTTGCGCTACCCTAAGTCTGAAAGCCAAGGATAAATCACATGAAAAAATGGATTTGGCTGATGCTGTTGGTGCTGATGGCAGTTGCAGTGGTGGGTAGCAGAGGTAGTACTTTTTTGAACAGCGTCCCTCACCAGAAATTGTTGAGAGCATTCCAGTGGAAACACCCCAACCACACCCAGAGTTAAAGGAAGTTGACAGTGCGCCGCAAGTGTCTGCTGACAGACTGTTAACCCATATCCAAAAGTTGAATTTTCAGCGCTACACAACACAAGAGCGATCGCACACTCGCAGTTATATCACAACTGAACTCACAAAATTATGCTGAAACCTATGTGGTTAATTATTTATCTCATTTCTGTATCTTAAGAACTGTATAGAGATAAAGATAATATTCGCTTAAGCTGATAAATTTGACAGGCTTAATGGTAGTATAATTGTGAATCTTGTCCAACCTTGAGTACTGGTAAATTCTATTGTGCCTTGGAGATATTCTACAAGCTTCTTAACTAATGCCAAGCCCAATCCTGTACCGCCATTTTTCCAGAAATCGTTTTCAGGAATCCGGTAAAATGGATCAAATATTCGAGATTGATATTTTTGAGGGATTATTACACCAGAATTGCTAATTTTAATTTCAAAGAAGGGTATTTGAGAATTGATTTCTATACCAGATTGAGCATCTTCATTAATTAAATTTTTGGTGAAATAGATGATCTGGACAGTTAATTGAATCTCTTCATCGGGAGGAGAATATTTGCAAGCGTTGTTGAGTAACTCTGAGACAATTTTAGACAGAAGAGCTAAGTCGGTAACTATCGGTGGTAAGTTTTGAGGGATGCTAACCTGGAAAATCTGTTGCTGAGATCGAGCGCGTTCTCGAAAATACAAGGCTAAATGCGGAAGCCAGTCTTGAAGTTTAAATGAACTTATTTCTAATGGATAGACATCTGTATCAATCATTTGCATAGACAGCAGATTGTTCACTAAATCTAGCCCTTCTTCACACTGTTGACGCAGAATAGTTAGGTAGCCAGCTACAGACTCAAATGGAGAAAGTAATTCTGAATTGAAAATGCCTTCTCGCTGAAGAATATTTTCTAGCACGGAGATTGTCATTTTGATATTCTTTAATGGCATTCTCATTTCATGAGAAGTGGTTGCTAAAAAATCCTCTTTAAACTGGTTTAGCCGTTGCAATTGTGATAATTGCTCCCGTTGATAGCAATTGAGTGCTGTTTGAATGGCAACATAAAGTTGTTGTTCTTTGATAGGTTTGAGAATGTAACCAAAAGCAAATGTCAATTTAGCGCGATCCACCGTGCTTTTGTCAGAATGTCCAGTGATGTAGACAATAGGGATTTGAAAACGATTCCAGATTAGTTCCGCCGCATGAATACCGTCCATCTCACCCTGTAACTGGATATCCATCAAAACCAAGTTTGGGAGTAATTCAGCAGCTTTCTCAATTGCTGTTTCTGCGGAATCAGCAATATCTGAAACAGTGTATCCTAGCAATTCTAAAGTTTCTTGTAAATTCATAGCCAGGATATATTCATCCTCAACAACCAGAATCCTAACTGTCTCTGTTGTCTGAGTATTTGATAAAATACTGTTCACGTTCATAAGCTGCTTTTTCTCAAATAAATTTTGAAGTATATAAAAATAATAAAATGCTATAAGCTAGCTTTCGCACTCCGGGCGAAAACGCCAAAATATCGGAGTTTGGTTAAAAATTTATTTGAAACATCTGGGCATTTTATTTTTTCGACATCCTTGAACTTCGTTCAATACTGATAAACAATATTGAGGAAGCAATATAGTTGCTTACTTGCTTACTAAGCTTCGCATACGAAATATAAGTTTTAATTATTTTAGTATCAAACTTTGGAGGTAATTTAGCAGTATTATCTCAACCAATATAACCTAACGTCATTATAGTTTTAGCAGAAAAAATGCTATCTTGATCCGCTCTTGAATGATATGGACACCCCAGACAAGCAACAACTTGAACCATAAATAATTAAACTTATAACAATATAAAGATTTTATGTGAGGCTACGCTTTGTTTATGTAGGGGCAATTTATGAATTGCCTCTATAGCCTGTAGTTTTGCATCAGTCTTATAGGCGTATCTTCAAACAGAAATGATATTAATACAACTGGGATGAGCAAAGGATAAATCACATGAAAAAATGGATTTGGCTAATGCTGTTGCTGCTAGTGACTGTTGCTGTGTTGGGTAGCAGAGGTAACACGCTTTTTGAACAGCGTCCCTCACCAGGAATTGTTGAAAGCATTCCTGTGGAAACGCCGCAACCACAACTAGAATTAAAAAAAGTTGATGATACCCTACAAGTGTCTGCTGATAAGCTATTAAACCATATCCAAAAGTTAAATTTTCAGCGTTACACGACAAAAGAGCGATCGCTCACTCGCACTTACATCACAACTGAACTGAAAAAATTCGGCTGGAAGCCCAAATTGGAAAAGTTCTCTGAGGGTGTAAATATTTTTGCTGAACGTATAGGAACTAACAAAGCCGCTAAAGCAATTCTCGTCGCAGCGCATTACGATACTGTTGCCTTATCCCCCGGTGCTGATGATAACGCTAGTGGTGTAGCTGTAGTGCTAGAAGTTGCGCGGTTGCTTGGTTCTCACCCCACACCACGGACATTACAACTAGCTTTTTTTGATCAAGAGGAAGCAGGACTTTTGGGTAGTCAGGCTTTTGTGAGCCAGACAGCACGCTTGCAAAAGTTAGACGGAGCGATCGTTATGGATATGGTTGGTTATGCTTGTTACACTGTTGGGTGTCAGAAATACCCGGCGGGTTTGCCCGTTACCCCACCTAGTGACAAGGGCGACTTTTTGGCAGTGGTTGGTGATACAGAACATTTGCCTTTGCTGAATGCCTTTCCAAGCTCACAGATTCTCCCCTCAAGCGCCCAGAATAAACAGGAATCAAATCTGCCACCAGTCCTCATACTACCAATTCCTTTTAAAGGTTTACTGACACCAGACACTTTACGTAGCGATCATGCACCATTTTGGTATCAGGGTGTGGGTGCTGTGCTGGTGACAGATACAGCCAATTTACGGACTCCGCACTATCATCAACCTAGCGATGTTCCAGCGACTATCGAGCGATCGTTTTTTACAGGAGCAGCGCAGATTGTGGTCAATGCTACTAGTAACTTGTTAAAGAAGAATGAGGTTTTGCAAACTCAACCACCAAGCTGAGTGAATAATTCCTAATTAAATAGGACTTACGCAACAGTACAGGCATTAGGGGCAATAAGCTACTTTGCGTCTAAAATCGTGGTTTTGACTATTGTTTGCGTAAGTTCGATTAAAGCACAAATCACTAATTAGGTGTAGAGGTAGTAGTATTTGGTTCAGGTAAAGTTAACGTCCAGTTCTGTTTATCATTGATTTGGAAGTACAAACCTTGGAAAATGAGCCGCAAAGCCGTTCGAGTTCTAACAAACTTTTGCACCAAATAAGTTCCTGGTTCAGCAAAGACACCATTAAAGTTTTTTTTATAACCAAATTGTTTTGAACAGTAACTACCGGCTCCTTGGACTGTTACTACAAAAAATGGAGCTTGTTTGTATTCATTAGGAATCATAAAGATTCCATATACATGGTGACGACCACGCCACGGCTGAACAATAACCTTAGTAGCATTTACTTGAAATTTTTTAGTTTTTGATACTAAAAGATCCCCGAAATTACAATCAGAATCATTCACAGGCCACCACAGTGTAATAATACTCAGAGAGAGTAACAAAATTAAAATATAGCGGAGTCTGCGACGCATAAAACCAAGAAAAATTGTTGATGCGGCTAGTAGAATTTAATGAGTAATGATAGTGCAGCTACAGCAGTAAGACTATCGACCTGCAACACCTCTGCAACACCTTCTAAAAGGCAAAGACAAAAAATTAAGCGGCCGTTTAAAATGTGCTGTCAAAAAAATTGCATTCACTCAATTTTGAACTTTAGTTTCTAGATGACCACATACATAAATCTAGTTGCTCTGGATAAATGATTTTTGATTGTTGCTAACAAAATTTTGACATTGCTGAAACTGAGAGAATTTTGTATTTAATAATTCAAAATCCAAAATCTAAAATTTGATGAGGATATCAGCCGACAAAAAGTGCAAATTGGAGATGCGATTGCTTCGCCTGTTCTAGAGTTTCCTTACAGTATTAAACCTAGCGGAGAAACAATCAGACTTTTGTGGCTGTTAACACTGATTCATGCTCAAATTTTTAGCTGTGATGAATTCTACAATTCGTTACTTTTGATGAGCTTTGATTGCTTTGAGCAGATTGGGGCGATTCCTATCGAGTTCAGGAAAAAATCTGCTTTGATTTCTGGGCGATTAAAGGGGTAGTCAAATACACAAATATTCGTTATATTCCCCTAAGTAACAGTTGGTATAAATATTTATGGGAAGACGTTGGAGAAGTCTTAAGACAGTTGCAGGTTTCTTTAGTGCAATTGTACTTACACAGTTTGGGGTAAATACTTCGGCTATTGCGGCTGACACTGTTGTTGTGCGTTTGGGTGTATTTACAGAATCGATATCCCTGACTGAGTTGCAAAATGCTGCCAAAACAGGGGAATTGCCTGGGAGCTTGCAGTCTTACACTAAAGGATTATCTGAACAACAACGCCACTTTCTATTAGGGGCACTAGGTATGAATATACCGATGAATGTTGTCACCATTAATAAGTTGCTTAATACTCAAATTGGCACAACTATTCTCAATGACTTCGCTACAGCTTTAGCTCGAAAGGACAATGCTGGGGTACAAGCACTGAGAGGAGGATTGGTATTAGGCTCTACTGCGCCACAGGGTCTGTCTATATTGAATTTTATCGCTGCTTATCCGAGTAAACGCTTAGAAATTGATTTACCAAAAGCTTTGATAGTTGCAGGGAGTTTGAATACAGCTTTTTGGCGGACGCAACAATTTATGCTAGCCATTGCTCCCCGACTCGACTCGACAACACCGCAGATTGCTTTCCCTTTTGATCCCAGCCAACCAGGAACGGCTCAAGTAAAAATACTCAACTTAAGCCTGAATGACCAAAAGCGCAATCGCAAAATTCCAGTTGATATTTACTGGTCAAATGATGCAACTGCCAATAAACCCTTAATTGTCTTCTCTCACGGCTTAGGATCAGTCCGCACGGACTTGCGTTACCTAGCAGAACATTTAGCATCACACGGTTATGTAGTAGCTGCTTTAGAACATCCTGGTAGTAATGAGGATAATATTAATTCTGCATTACAGGGCAAAACCAGACCTGTGAAGCCTCAAGAGTTTTTAAATCGCCCTCAAGATGTTAGTTTTGTTCTCGACGAATTAGAAAGGCTCAACCAAACAGCTAATCATCCCCTACAAGGGAAACTTGCGACCATGAACGCGATGATTGTTGGTTATTCTTTTGGTGGTGGTACAGCTTTAGCACTGGCGGGAGGCGAGTTACAACTAGAACGGCTCAAACAACGCTGCAAAAAGAACTTGGCTATCTTAAGTCTAGGAGAAGCTATGCAGTGCATCGCCCAAGAACTGCCAGAAAATACCTATCAATTACGGGATACGAGAATAAAACAAGCGATCGCTCTCAATCCTACAACTTCTCTGATTTATGGCGAAACTGGGTTAACTAAGGTGCAAATTCCGACTCTAGTGTTAGCAGGTTCCGCAGATAAAACCACCCCAGCTTTAACTGAACAGATTGTGGGATTTGACAAAATTCCATCCCCCAAATGGCTAGTTGGTATAGTTGGAGGTACTCATCTGAGTGTAAAAGACCCCAGTAAAACTATGGATCAGATCGGACAACCAAATACACCCATTAGTGGCGGTGAAGTTGTAGGCGAACAAGCAGCAGATATTCGCAAGTACCTTAAAGCTATAACTTTAGCATTTGCTGCACAGATGACACCAGAAGCTAAAAACTACGCTGTGTTTCTGACACCAGATTATGCTCAGTTTGCTTCGACTAAAGCATTTCCATTTCGCCTAATTACGCAGATTCCTTCTGATGCTATGGCAGTGGTGAAAGAATTTGCTGATAAATAAGGAACTGGCAATTAAACCAATATTTAATTCTGTAAGGGAGCTAGTTACTACAACTTTGGGAGTCAAGGTTGTAGTAACTGGCCTTGTCTTACTCTTTAATCTCTCGCAGTTAATTATACAAATTTTCTGTAGATTTGTACTGAAGAATTCTTCAATGCTCTCTTCCTTTGCGTCCTTCTCTGGGAGATGCAGCGCGTTGGCACAAGCCTCTCATAGAAATGTTCATTTAAATTAAGCCCATCTTCATGAAGAATAGCAGGACTTCC
Source organism: Desmonostoc muscorum FACHB-395 (assembly GCF_014698035.1). Lineage (GTDB taxonomy): Bacteria > Cyanobacteriota > Cyanobacteriia > Cyanobacteriales > Nostocaceae > Nostoc > Nostoc muscorum_A. The sequence goes on along the minus strand of NZ_JACJSF010000030.1, from coordinate 49,887 downwards.
GCATTGACAGGAAAGACCAAATATAGATCAATACGCTTAAGCTATTGTCAAAAAGCATAAACTGTGTTGGGGCGATTCATGTAGATACAAAGCAGCTGCTCTATGAGTTCTCCAATCGAGTACCTAAAGGATATTGCCCTTACAGCACAGGTGTATTTACCATCAGAAAATGATTAATAAAAATCTGAAATGACATATTTCAGTTGATACAGAATATGATTATTGTGTACAGTACGTAAGCAGTAAACCAGTATAATAAACAACAACTCCAATATCTTCTCTTAGCGAAGATACCCAGGAGGAACTTCAAAAACAAGTATTTAGACAAAAACTTTGTTTGTATAAATAACATCAACCTGATGTTAGGCTGTTAAGTAAAAACTAAACCTTTACAGTAAAAATAACTATTTGGATATAAACTTTATAATATCTTTGTTGAAAATCATGGAAGCTTAAGAGTGTAAAAAAGTAAGATCATCCACTGGATAATATATGATGTATGTCTTTTAGCTCCAATACTAAAAAGCAATAAGCACAACTTGCTTTGTGTGAAAATATCTTTGTGTATTGATTGGTGTAAATTTTTTTGATTCACAAAAATGCTTTAGCATTTTTATTTGCTACAAACTATAGATAAACCAAAAATAAAAAAGTCAAGGCTTGTTTTGTTTATTTAGAGAATAGTTAGTTTTAGGCACATAATTTGGATTCAGATTTCAACAATTCTTCTATTTCACCTAAGCTGATGCAACTATATACAATTCTTGAAATCGAACAACTCCAGGAATACGAAGACCGTCCTTACTTACTTGAAACTATAGAGTGGGTGAAAAGTTTTTTAGCAAGACCTCATCCTAACTTAGGAAGACCCGGCGCAGTTTGCCCTTTTGTACCTTACTCTCTCAAGTCAAACAGTATTCGTCTAGCAGTTATTCGTACCAAATATTTGTATCCAGAACAACTAGAAGAGATTGTTGGACGCTATAAAGATATCTTTTTGAAAATGAAAGTTAAAGAGCAGGAGTTAGAAATAAACAAAGCTTTTTTACTTATTTTTCCTGATGTCCATATAGAGGACGCTTGTAAATTAATAGATAGTGTCCAACAAAAACTTAAACCTTTGTTTGTTGAGTCAGGACTAATGATAGGAGAATTTCATAAACGTAATGAAACTCCCGGTATGCACAATCCAGACTTTCGTCCACTTCGTAGCCCTATACCCTTATTGGCTATACGGTTTATGGTTGAAGCTGACCTCCCCTTTCTTCTGAGTCCGGCTGATCCACGCTTACGTATTAGGTATTTGGAAGCTTATCTAAAGTGTTTTGATTGTAAATTTACGGATGAAACAAAGTTTAGAAATGCTCATCAAGCATTGGCTTTAGCCAAAGAGCAACTTAAACAAGAAAATTTGGTGCATTAGTCAAAATTCAGAATTATGAATACTCTACCCATGAAGGGATAGAGATTTATAAATGAGAGGTGTGTTGCACTGTTGCTAACACACCCTATTGGCATATCAAGGCTAAAATGTTGCAAAAAAATTGTAGGTTGGGGAGCCACTGCGTTGCGCGGGTTTCCCGCGTTGTAGCAAGTGGCGTTGGAGGCTTTGCCAAAGCCAACTGATATTATATGTTGGGTTGCGCTCCGCTTCACCCAACCTACGTTTAATGCTTCAAATCCTTCACCGACCTGTTTTGTTCCATCATCAGTAACTATTCCGTAAATAATTTTCTCATACCATTTCTGTGAGGCTGCGCCAAACCCTTTTAACTTCTTTCTTTCTTTCTTTGTGTCCTTCTCTGACGAGACGCTGCGCGAATGCGTCCTTTGCGGTTCGTTTCTCTTTCTTCTGTCTTGTACTTAAATATGGTTTAGCGCATCTTCATACAGAATTGGTATCATCTGAGAATTTCTCTGTATAGTCTACTTGCTAAAATGTATCCATGCGTTTAGGGCACACTAACCCATGCTGTTGTGCTTGTGAATGGTTCAGGATTTGCAGCAATTGGTACATGAAGCGATCGCAGTTCAGCTTGAATTTAGCAAACAAAAATATTCCCGAACCTATACCCCACAAAAAAGAATTAATTATCTCAAAGCCTTATCTAATCAATACTTGGGTTATTGAGTACATGATTAAGACATATTAATAGATGCGCTATTTCAGATGAGATATTCATATATGCAGTATTTATTTAAAGTTAACTGAAAAGCCCATAATAAACTGCTCGCTTGGCACTGCCTACCTGACTCTAGCTATTTTTAATTTTTCTATTTACGTGTTCTGATAATGCAGTTGAGAGACGGGGACAAAAATCATATTATGAACAAAACCTTTGCAACCATTGATGGAAATGAAGCTGTCGCCCGTGTTGCTTACAAACTAAATGAAGTGATTGCCATTTATCCAATTACCCCCTCTTCAGCAATGGGTGAATGGGCAGATGCTTGGTCAGCAGAAGGTCGTCCCAACCTCTGGGGTACTATTCCCAGTGTCGTGCAGATGCAAAGCGAAGGGGGAGCGGCTGGTGCTGTGCATGGGGCATTGCAAACAGGTTCCCTGAGTACTACCTTCACAGCATCTCAGGGATTATTGTTGATGATCCCCAACTTCTACAAAATTGCTGGTGAGTTGACTAGTGCTGTAGTTCATGTTGCCGCGCGTTCCTTGGCTACCCACGCTTTATCAATTTTTGGCGACCATAGCGATGTTATGGCAGCTCGTGCTACTGGTTTTGCATTACTGTGTTCTGCTTCGGTGCAGGAGAGTCAAGATTTTGCTCTCATCGCCCATGCTGCGACTTTAGAGACGCGAGTCTCGTTTATGCACTTCTTTGATGGCTTCCGTACTTCCCATGAAGTGCAGAAAGTTAAACTGCTTGCAGATAATGATTTGCGATCGCTCATCCACGATCATCTCATACTCGCCCACCGCAGTCGTGCCCTCACCCCAGATCGTCCAGTACTGCGAGGGACTGCCCAAAACCCTGATGTCTACTTCCAAGGACGGGAAGGCGCTAACCTTTACTACAAAGCCTGTCCAGAAATTGTCCAGCGCATCATGGATCAATTTGGAGAACGCACGGGGAGGCATTACCAAATCTATGAATATTACGGGGCCAATGATGCCGAACGGGTCATTGTTCTCATGGGTTCAGGCTGTGAAACCGTCCATGAAACAGTAGATTACCTTAATGCCCGTGGGGAAAAACTTGGTGTTGTGAAAGTGCGACTTTACCGTCCCTTTGATGTCCAAAGGTTTGTTGCAGCATTGCCAAATAGCGTAAAAGCGATCGCAGTTCTCGACCGCACCAAAGAAGCAGGTAGCGCCGGAGAGCCTTTGTATTTGGATGTTGTGGCTGCTATCCATGAGGCGTGGGGAGATAAGAGAGCAGGGGGAGGTGGGGAGGCAGGGGAAGCAGGGGGAGAAAATATTTTCTCATATCCTAAAATTATTGGTGGTCGTTACGGTCTTTCTTCTAAAGAATTTACGCCGGCGATGGTGAAGGGCATTTTTGATAACCTTACCGAAGCTAAACCGAAGAACCACTTTACTATCGGTATTAATGATGATGTTACTTACACTTCTCTAAACTTTGACCCTAACTTTTCTACAGAATCGGATAACGTTGTCAGGGCAATGTTTTATGGGTTGGGTTCAGATGGTACTGTTGGAGCTAACAAAAACTCTATCAAGATTATTGGTGAAGAAACCGATAATTACGCCCAAGGCTACTTTGTCTTTGACTCCAAGAAATCTGGCTCAATGACAGTTTCGCATCTACGTTTTGGCAAAGAGCCAATTCGCTCCACCTACTTGATTGACCAAGCCAACTTTATTGGTTGTCATCATTGGGGATTTCTAGAACGCATAGATATTTTGAAAGCTGCTATTCCTGGGGCGATTTTGCTGCTTAACAGTCCATACAATGCAGATAAGGTCTGGGAGAATTTGCCACTGAAGGTACAGCAGCAAATTATCGATAAGCATTTGAAGTTATACGTAATCAATGCTAGTCAGGTTGCCCGTGAAAGTGGGATGGGTGGCAGAATTAACACCATTATGCAGGTCTGTTTCTTTGCCTTAGCTGGGGTTTTGCCGCAAGAAGAAGCGATCGCTAAAATCAAACAAGCGATTGAGAAGACTTATGGTAAAAAAGGCCCAGAAGTTGTCCGCATGAACTTGCAAGCTGTAGACAACACTTTAGACAACTTGCATAAAGTAGATGTCCCACAGACAATCAAAAATCAACAATCAACAATTAACAACCCAAGATTGCTGGACTCTGCTCCCGAATTTGTCCAGGAAGTTCTAGGCAAAATCATGGTGTGGGAAGGTGATGATTTACCTGTTAGCACACTACCTGTTGATGGCACATTCCCTGTAGGTACTGCCAAGTGGGAAAAACGTAATGTTGCCGAAGAAATACCTGTGTGGGAGCCGGATGTCTGCGTTCAGTGTGGTAAGTGCGTCATGGTTTGTCCCCACAGTGCCATCCGCGCCAAGGCTTATCAAGCTGATGAGTTAGTCAATGCACCAGGAACCTTTAAATCAACTGGTGCAAAAGATAAAGACTTTGCCAATCAAAAATTTACCATTCAGGTAGCCCCAGAAGATTGTACAGGATGTACTATTTGTGTAAATATTTGCCCTGCTAAAGATAAATCTGAGCCATTGCGGAAAGCGATTAACATGGCGCAGCAGTTGCCTTTACAAGAGCAAGAGCGGAAAAACTGGGATTTCTTCTTGAGTTTGCCAAATCCTGACAGGCGATCGCTAAAATTAAATCAGATTCGCCAACAACAACTGCAAGAACCTTTATTTGAATTCTCTGGTGCTTGTGCAGGTTGTGGTGAAACACCTTATTTGAAATTATTAACACAATTGTTTGGCGATCGCGCCGTCATCGCCAATGCAACAGGTTGTTCTTCAATTTATGGTGGGAATCTCCCCACAACTCCTTGGACAACCAACGCCCAAGGACGCGGCCCCGCGTGGTCAAATAATTTATTTGAAGATAACGCCGAATTTGGTTTTGGCTTCCGTCTCTCCCTCGACAAACAAGCTGAGTTTGCGGCGGAATTGTTGCAACAATTGGGGAGTGAAATAGATGAAAACCTTGTCTATTCCATCCTGAAAGCTGAACAAAAATCTGAGGCTGACATTTGGGAACAGCGCGAAAGAATAGAACTGTTGCAGCAGAAGTTAGATGAAATCGTAACTTTCGACCCCAATTTCAAATCCAAAATCCAAAATCTCAAATCCCTTGCAGATTACTTGGTGAGAAAAAGCGTTTGGATTGTTGGCGGTGACGGTTGGGCTTATGATATTGATTTTGGCGGTATAGATCATGTAATTGCCAGTGGTCGCAATGTCAACATCCTAGTAATGGATACAGAAGTGTATTCTAATACAGGCGGTCAATCTTCTAAAGCTACGCCACGAGCCGCAGTTGCTAAATATGCCGCCAGTGGCAAGCCAGGAGGGAAGAAAGACTTAGGAATGATTGCCATGACCTACGGAAATGTCTACGTAGCGAGTGTAGCCCTTGGTGCTAGAGATGAACATACTCTCAAAGCATTTTTGGAAGCAGAAGCTTATGATGGGCCATCAATAATTATTGCTTACAGCCATTGCATCGCCCACGGCATTAACATGACTACCGGGATGAATCACCAAAAAACTCTGGTAGAATCAGGCCGTTGGTTGCTGTATCGGCATAATCCAGAATTGCTTAAACAGGGTAAAAATCCTTTGCAATTGGATATGCGATCGCCTACGCAATCTGTAGAACATTCGATGTATCAAGAAAATCGCTTCAAAATGCTTACCAAGAGCAAACCCGACGTAGCCAAGAACTTGTTAGAACAAGCGCAAGCTGAGGTAGATGCACGTTGGCAGATGTATCAATATTTAGCAAAGCGCGATATTCCCACAGCATAAAAGGCAAGGGAGCAGGGGGCAGGGGGACAAGGGGACAAGAGGTGAGAACTTGAAACAAGTCTTTCCCCTTGTCCCCAAGTCCTCTTCCCAATTCCCAATGCCCAATGCCCAATGCCCAATGTTTACGACGGGCAACTTTACGCACTCACCAGAAAGTATCGATCAATTTCTGCTGTAAGTATTTCAAAGTCCACAGGCTTGGTCAAGTGGCATTTAAAACCAGACTTAAGCGCAAGTTCCTTATCTTCCTGGCCACTGTAACCGGTGAGCGCAATCAGAATTGAGCGACTAAGTTTAGAGTCTTTACTCAGTTCCTGTGCAACGGCGAATCCATCCATTTCGGGTAGTCCGATGTCACAAATAATCACATGAGGCTCCAACTCTTTTGCAGTTTGTACACCTGAAATTCCATTCTTGGCAATGGAAACTTCATGCCCGAAATGCTCAAGTACTGCTTTTAATGTTGTAGCAGAATCGTCATTATCTTCAATAACTAAAATCTTCAACGATTTTTTAGCCGTCTCCATAATCTCCAGGTCGTTGTCCAAGGTTGCAATCTCTTCGCATACAGGGAGAGTAACTTTGAATTCTGCTCCCAAATTGATCCCTCTACTTGAGGCTTCAACATTACCACCATGAAGTTCCACAAGACTTTTTACTACCGAGAGTCCCAAACCTAGCCCGCCTCTCGAACGGTCTAAACTGCGATCGGCCTGGGTAAAAGGCTCGAAGAGTTCTGGTAAAATTGTCGGCTCTATCCCCATGCCTGAGTCTCTTACAGATAAAGCTGCTAAACTGCCTGAGCCATTTTCACCTGGAATATATGAGAGATCCACCCAGATCGTCCCATCTGGTTTTGAAAACTTTAAGGCGTTATCAAGAAGGTTTCCAAATATTTGAAAGAAGCGGGTAGAGTCAACATAAGCCCACACGGGCTTGTTTGGCAGGTCTTGTACTACGTTAAGGTTCGATCTCTTAATTGCTTGTGCATGGTTATTGAGGCTTTGGCGAACCAATTCCACTAGATTAACCTTCTCAAGGTTTAATGAAATCTTCCCGTAAGTGATGGACGATACATCGAGTAACTCATCGATTAATTTCGAGAGGTGCTTAATCTGGTGCTGCATCATTAAAACTGTTTCTCCAACTGCACCAGTCTCGCCCAGCTTCAATTTGAGAAGCTGAACCCCGTTCGAGATGGGGGCAACAGGATTCCTCAACTCGTGAGCTAACATCGCAATGAATTTGTCTTTGAGGGCGTTTTGGTTCGTAAGTTTCTGGAAAAGTTGAACGTTCGCGATCGCCACTGCCGTAGTGTCGGTCAAAATCTCAAGCAGTTCTATTTCTTCAGATGTGGCTAGGTGTGGTGTACTCCAGTAGGCTCCGATCGCACCCAGTGGATCGGCAATCCGTATAGGAAGCATCACTAAACTTTTGACAAAAGTCACTTTATAAGCATCAATAGGAATTCTTGCATCCTGGTAAATGTCCTCAATCACGGCTGCTTGTTTATTGAGCATTGCCCAACCGGAGATGCAAGACTTGAGCGGAAAACGCATACCTTTCCAAAGCGGGCCGATGGCGTTTTCATCAACATAGTGGCAGCATTCACCATCCCGCAGTACAAAAGTTACTCCATCAGCATTTGTGAGATCGCGGGCTGCCAAACGCACAATCTCAATAATTTCCTCAATAGTCCGCACACAAGCCAAATCTTTCACGACTAAAAGCAGCCGATTGTAAGATGAAATACTATAGCTCTGATGTAAATTTTGTTCTTCAGAGATGGAGGTTTGTAATATATTTTTCATAAATAACTCCGAACAAAAAGGATGTTTGGTAAAAACTTAGTTAAAGCAGTAGGTTTTAGTAGACAGCTACTCTTAATCGTAATCTTAACTTTGATGTTAAAAGCTAAGAGATATTACGGCATTTTTTGTTCTCCTATTTCCTATTTAGGAGTATAAAATTTTTTCAAAAACTAAGTAAATATTCTAGTTAAAACTCAGTACCAATGGAGTTCATAGTACTTAATAAGACTAAGCAAGTATGGCTAGCAAATTCGCTATTTAGGCGTAGCAGAATGGAAGATGCAGATATTACTTACTCAAGGCAGACAAATTATTTAGCGATCGCCAAATAATACTCAAATCGCTCCCGGAGTTTTTCAACCGTTAGATTCTGAGTCCAGTACTCGACTAGAGCGTGACCAAATGCCCAGGCATTGCGATCGGGTGAAGTGGAATTTTCTAGCAGTAGCGGCCAGAGAGATAGTAATTCAAAGTTGAGCGGGTTAGAGTTAGCTGTATTCAAGAGCGAGAAAAGCTCATAAGCCATTTGGAGTTTGCCAATCACAATTGGCAACTGTTCCACAGGAATTTGCTCTGCCAGAAGATAGGCTAGGGTTGGAGATCCAGTTGAGAGCGTAGAAACAAACTGGAGGACAGGACTTTTGAGCAATGCCGTTAGTCCCTGTGTTGTCGCCATCTGGAAGGTATAGTGGTCGATGATTTTGGCGGCGGCGACAGTACGGGCTTCGAGATTACGCAAAAAGCGGGCGAGACGGAGTTGTTTTGTAGGTGCGATCGCATCTACTAATCCCAATGAAAGCGCCTCCACTCCCCAAGCAACTCGCCCTGTTTTGCTGTCACCCGTAACCATTGGTAGAACTAGATTACAGAAGTTTCCCAGTAATTTGGCGCGATACTCAGTAGCTTCCCGAATGGCAACTTCTTTTGGACGTTCGCCCCATTCCCAATCATAAGGCGGTTGCCATTCACGGATGGGACGCAACCGATCTACCTGAGTGACGATCGCGATCGCAGGTAAATCTGCAACTTCTGCTTTGATATCTTGCAGAAAGTCTACATCCATTTGCAGGGCAGGATCGAGGGCAGGGGTGACTAACAGCAGCAAATCTGCATCGATAGCATAATCAAGCACCAGGTTTCGCAGATCGGCATGGTTGACTTGTTCGTAACCAGGCGTATCCAAAAGCGTCAAGGTTTCACCACTTTGAGTTTGCCATTGATAATTTTGAATGCGATCCGTAGTGGGCAAAACATCAACGGCTGCTAAATCTGCCTGAAATAGCGTGTTAATCAGGCTACTTTTTCCTGAACCTGTGCGCCCCACCAGCAGAATATTCACGGGTTTTTGCTCAACTACCTCGGCTGATTGAGTTTGAGTCAGTATTTCTCGCAGTGTTTGGGTTTTTGCCTTGGGTAAAGTTGGTGTTGATACTACGGTTGCTGAAACTGGTAATTTGCTACGCCCGTAGAGTGCGATCGCTTGCCGACACAAGTTTTTCAGGGCAGCTTCCCGAAATAACTGATTCAAATTCCCCAATAATTGCTGAGTTGCTTGGTTACTAGAACCCTGGCTGGCTTGTTTTGCCACCGCCGCCACCGGATTTAAAAGCCACTGTGCCCAGTTCCAAGCTTTCCAAAATTTTCGAGCCGATGGTTCCAACTTTCGGTAGACTTCATATCCTTGGTATGCTTGTCCAACCGTCACCTGATTAAGAACTGGGGATAATTTTTGCATCCACTGATCCATATCATCCACCGTTCCCCGAATCAGCCCGTAAGCCTGGGGGACGTAAATATTCAGCAGGGGATATTGAATTTGAGGATTGTAGATATGAGCGATCGCTACAACTAAATCCTGGCATCGCGTCCAAAAAGTTTGCCAGTCTTCCCAAATTGGGCGATCACTTTGTGACGCTTGTAGAATCTCTTGGAGTGCGGTTTCTGCAAGCTTTGTGACATCACTTCCTGCTGGTGGTCTAACTGTATCCTCTACTGCCGATTCTAATTCTTCTTGAACTTGAGCCAATACAGCTTCTACTTGGTTAACAGCTGGTTGAGTCCATTTTACGAGTAGCCAGCGCCAACCAACGAATAAAAGGGTAAACACACCCCAAATCCAACTAATACCCCACGCATGAATTTGTGAACCGGCGGCTACCAGTAAGAAAATAATGATAAACGCGATCGGGATTGCCAACACGACCCACTGCCACGGTTTTAATCGCACCATTACCCATACCTGCTTTGAAATGTTGGGAAATTCGAGCTTTTGCAAAAATTACTCTTATAACAAAGTCTATCGTCTTCATTCGCTAGGGCAACAGTTACAAGGGTTGCTCAAGTTGGTTGCTACTCTTTCGGCTGAGGAGATGGCAAACTAACTGGTGTTTATAAATTACGATCGCTTTTTAATTAGATTTTGGCAGATCGGGAGCGATTATCTTCGACACGTTCTGCGATCGCAAGTAACGCTAAAGATAGCGATCGCCTGCCAGAATGCCTAAAATATCAGTAATGCTACACTTTCCTAGCATTCAAGGAGTAAAGGCTGTGGCTTCCATCACGATCAACATTTCCGATGAACAATTGCAGAAGCTGCAAACATTAGCACAAGAGAGTGGTATCTCGCTTGAAGATTTGTTACGTGCCAGGATAGAAGACTGGCTCAGTCAGCCAACGAGCGAGTTTACTCAAGCAACCAACTATGTGCTGAAGAAAAATGCCGAATTATATCGATGTTTGGCATAGCGATTGACAAGACTTTTTTTCGATGAAGCTTACTTCACAAACTTGGGAATAATAAACTGTGCCTGAGAAAAATTTTAAATAAATCTCAGCGCATTAGGTGTGTTTTTATCGGCGCTTCAAGGAGCAAGTTGTTAATGAAAGTAAGTTCATCAGGGATTAAGCTAGGTTGTACAATTCTTAGTGGCAGTTGTTTAGCAGCAGTGACGATCGCTTTAAGTGGAGCAAGTGCTTTCGCCGCTCAATTCATCACAATTGAAAGCACTGGCACATTATCAGGAACAATCGAACTTCCCAGAAATAATCCCAATTTCAATAACAGTATTACTCGTATTGATACGGATGATACTGGAACTTATTACCGGAACTTAGGTACTAATAATAATCCTAATTATGTTCCTGTATACCAGTCAGACTATTTACAGGTAGAAACACGCTCTGATGGAAGTCTGCATTACTTTGTTGACTTTAAAGGTATTCCCTTTGCCTCGTTCGATGGTGTTCTCACATCGCCGGTTCTCTCTGGTGGTCAGTTGACACCCTATAAATACCAAGGACAATTAGCAGGAACCAAATTTCAAGGAGTAGTTCAGGATGAATTTAATTTCATAAAAGCCTTATACAGTGGTACTGTCACCGATCCAGACACCGGAAAGCAGTATCAAGGCACCTTTGAAGTAAGTGGATATGGAGTGCGATATAGCGATCGCAATGGTAGCTCAACTCCCACAGTCTTTGATTTCCAGTCTGATATCCCAGGTTCGCCAACTGTAACATCTTTGAACATCACTAACGCTACCCTGGCCAATTTAAGAATCAAAGTACCTATTGATGAAACTTCTATTCCAGAACCCGCTAGCGTTCTCGGCACTTTTTTGGTAGCTGGTTTTGGTATGGTTTTGAAAAGAAAAAAAGACATCCGCCCTAAGAAGATGTTTTTAAGGTGAAAGGCTGGTAAGTTTTATAATCACACAGGATAGTTTTAAAAACGAGCCGAACTTTTGCTAGTTCGGCTCGTGTTTAATCAATCATCTATACGCAGTAGCTTGCGGTAAAACGGTTGTGAGAAATCGGTCAAACGATGGCGTTTATAGTTGTCCATAACTTCAATTAAAAAATTAATAAACTCGAAACTGGCCATCATAAGTTCGTAACTCAAGTCAGCATTGCCATCAAACTGAATTCGGCAACGGGTTAAGTCTGAGGGTAAAGTAGCAACATTCCAAGACGCGACAAAGGGAACATGTTCACTAGCTTCTATCTTTCGGTGTCCCTCCAAAACCCCTTTTTGATAAAGACTGATGGCATAGGGTAAAAAATTGCGCTTAGTGCCTTGGACGTAAGGTAAGTAAACACTGGCTTGTTGTTGATTAGCAGGCTGGAGTTGCTCAATAGACATGGTTAAATATTCCTCAAGTTAGTTGGCAACTAGGGATATTAGTGGATGTTAGTAGTGTTCCCAAAAGATGTGTCTAAAGCACATGGTAGAAAGAGGGAGTAGGAATTGGGAAGAGGACTTGGGGACAAGGGAATTGGGGACAAGGGGAAAGACTTGTTTCAAGTTCTCACCTCTTGTCCCCTGCTCCCCGCGCCCAGCCCCTCTGCCTCTTCTCATACTCCATAAATGAAGTTACTGCTAAGAAATATTAAAATTTCGGTTACAATAAGGCTGCATTAACTTTGATCGCAGCTGGGCGCAATAACATAACATGAAAAACCCACACTATAAAGTTGTGGATGTTATTATTGCTGTTTCTTCCAACAATAAGCTGCTGTCACCTTGGTATCACTTTGCCTAAACCGGAATTCTCATTAGAGAAATTCCGACTCTACAAGCTTCCTGCCCAAGTGGGTATCAAAGGAATCAAGCCTCTGTCTAAGAGTAGCAAACGTGGTTAATGCTAAGTAATTACCCAGAGTGACAGTCAGAACAAAAGTAGTCCCGGCGGCTTTTGGCTTAGGGATAGCGGGTATTGCAGTTTACCCATTCCGATTAAAATCGGGAAAAGTAGCTTAGGGATATTTGTCCGTAAAATTACTAACTGTAGACAAATACTGGTTTTTGAATCAAGCAACCTAACCTATGCCAGCGAATTCCTGGCCCGAAGAAGATTCTTATCAAGAGCTTGATCCGCTCAACTCCTTGTTGTCTGACCTATCAGTAGATGAGGAGTCAGTGTTAGAGACAGATCCTATGTCTCTACCATCCCGGTTTCAAGGTCGTAGAGGCAAAGCAGCTCTAGTCTTGACTATCGTCTGGAGTGGCACGATCGCTCTACATTTAGTTTCTTGGGCTTCCATATTTATTCTAGGACTGACCACTATTCTAGGATTTCATGCCTTGGTGGTCGTGTTTACTAAATCTCGTCGCTATCCAAAAGAAATACAGGGAGATTTGCCCTTTGTATCTGTATTAGTAGCTGCGAAAAATGAAGAAGCAGTAATTGCAAAATTAGTCAAAAATCTTTGTAACCTGGAATATCCAGGTGGGCAGTATGAAGTATGGATTATTGACGATCACAGCAGTGATAGCACGCCACATTTATTAGCAGAACTAGAACAGAAACACGAGCAACTGAAAGTATTAAGGCGTTCAGCAGAAGCTAGTGGCGGCAAATCAGGGGCGTTGAATCAGGTGTTACCTCTGACAAAGGGCGACATCATAGCAGTATTTGATGCTGATGCCCAAGTGACACCAGATTTGCTGCAACAGGTAATACCTTTATTCCAAAGAGAAAAGGTGGGGGCGGTGCAGGTGCGAAAAGCGATCGCCAACGCCAAAGATAATTTTTGGACTAAGGGGCAAATGGCCGAAATGGCCCTTGATACCTGGTTTCAGCAACAGCGCACTGCCCTTGGCGGTATCGGCGAACTGCGGGGTAATGGTCAATTTGTCCGGCGTTCAGCCTTGGAAAGCTGCGGTGGCTGGAATGAGGAAACTATTACCGATGATTTGGATTTGACAATCCGCTTGCATTTGGATAAGTGGGATATTGAGTGTGTTTTCCATCCAGCTGTGCAAGAAGAAGGTGTGACAAATGCGATCGCACTTTGGCATCAACGCAACCGATGGGCAGAAGGCGGTTATCAACGCTATCTGGATTATTGGGATTTAATTCTCAAAAACCGCATGGGAACTCGCAAAAGCTGGGATTTGCTGATTTTTATGCTGATTATGTATATCTTACCTACAGCAGCAGTACCAGATTTGTTGATGGCGATCGCGCGTCATCGTCCACCAATGTTAAGTCCCATTACAGGCTTGTCCGTTACCATGTCGATGGTAGGGATGTACACAGGTCTAACGCGCATACGTCAAGATCAGAAATTCTCACTTTCTACATATCTTACGATGCTGGTGCAAACCCTGCGTGGCAGTTTATATATGTTGCACTGGTTGGTCGTCATGAGCAGTACTACTGCCCGGATGTCGGTAAGACCAAAGCGCCTAAAATGGGTGAAAACCTTGCATACGGGGCATGTGGAATAGCCCCTTTGGGGAATTAAAAATTAAAAATTAAAAATGCAAAATTACCAAAAATAATTTTGCATTTTTTTATCAGAAGAATGGGTTTTAAACCCCGTGCTTCACGCAATGCTTTAATTGTCACTCATCATCAACTTCTGATTCCTCTACCCATTCAGGTGTAGCTATGGAATCGGAGAATTCTGTTGAATCCTCAGTGAAACGGATAATTTGTCCGTTGAAGAATTCTGCTAGACGTTGAGCAGCGATCGCTACTTCATCAATTTCCCAATCAGGTGCAGGTGTTCGTTGTGGCGGTGGAGGCAAAGTTTGCGCCCCATTTCTATTTGCCCCATTTCCATTTACTCCATTTCCATTTACTCCATTTCCATTTATTCCATTTCCATTTCCATTTATTCCATTTCCATTTACCCCATTTCCATTTTTTGCTAGCGGCTCGGTTTTGAATGGTGCTGGTGCTGGCGTTGCTGGCTGTGGTACTGGCGCTGGAGGCGAAATTTGCTGGTTGTAACTAGGAGTAGCTGGTTGCTGAACGCGACTAGAGTCTTTTGGCGGAGGATTTTTTTTGGCGGAGGTAGAGTTTGAAGAAATTCCTTTTTCTATATTTATCTGGATTTCACGCTGGAAAGTTTGCTGGAAAGCTTCCGTAATCATCGGTAGATAAGATTTACCCTTGTCATACCATGCCTGCTTGATAGCAATTCGAGCCATAACACCGTCGAACTCTATAAGTTGGCTCATTTGACGCAGCATTTCTTGCCTTGATTTTGGCTGAAGGTTAGCAAGCACCTGTTGCCAAACCTGAGTTAAGTCATATTCTGCTTCGCCAACAACTTCTGAAATTACTGGTTCAACGATCGCAGGCGATACGGGTACAGCAACAGGTTCTGGGGTTGGTGGTGAAACTGAGTTTGCAGCAGAATTGTGATTTGTTTGCTGTTCAACTGCGCCAGATGAAGTGACAGGCTGATTTTGGGCAATCGCTACATGATGGTTTGTAGAGTTATGATTTGTTTGCGGTTCCGCTACCGGTAAAGAAGAGACTGCATAATTTTGGGTAACTGCTGGAGGATAACTTGGAGATACAGCAGGTGGGTTAACTCGCGGCGCGATATTTGGGGCTTGTGGTTGAATATTTGTCGTCGCACTGGGTAACAATCCTAGTAATGTTACTTCCAACCATAAACGTGGCTGAGTGCTGTTTTTAATTTGCACTTCAGCTTTTCGCAGGTGTTCCTGTCCTGCCAAAATCACGCTCATATCGAAGTATTGAGCAAACTCAACCAACGCCGTCCAGGTTTGCTCAGTACAAGCAACTAAATCGTGGCGGTTCGGTGCTGTTTTGGCTATGAGTAAATCACGGTAGAAAGCGGCGAGATTTTGCAGAAGAATTAGGGGTTCTCGACCACGATCGAGAATTTTGTGGGTACTGTCAAGAACTGCTTCAGGTTTATCTTGAGCGATCGCATTTAGAAGTCCCAGCAAGTCCTGTTCGCTTACCGTCCCGACCAAATCCCAAACTCTATCTGGTGTCACTTCACCCGCTAACAAACCCAATTGATCGAGTAAGCTTTCGGCATCTCGCAACCCTCCCTGAGAAAGTTGGGCTACCAGGGTTACAGCTTCGGGTGAAATATGAATGCTTTCTTTAAAGGCGATCGCACTTAAATGCTTAACCATCGCCTCTAATTGAATACGTCTAAAATCAAACCTTTGACAGCGCGAAATAATCGTTGGTAACACCCGTTGCGGGTCTGTTGTAGCTAATACAAAAACCACGTGTCTCGGTGGTTCTTCTAGGGTCTTAAGTAGCGCGTTGAATGCCTGAGTACTGAGCATGTGGCAATTATGTACCAAAAGCCCGTTTGCTACAAAGTTATGATTATCTGCTACTTCAATATCGTAAACTCGCTCAACCCCAGCGAGGTGAACAGATTCGACTGTCTCCAAACTTGTAATCCATTGAGGGGATGGAATATTGTTTAAGGTCTGCCAGCCATTTTCTACTGGTGCTTGCACCCATCTGGATGTAGTAGTATGTCTTGCCTGTACTACTTCTGGTGTAAAACTTTGTTGCAACTGAATATCCCATTGCTGTAAGCCAACTGGCAATGAGTTGATTTTCTGCGCCAGAGAATCCTTCTGTATGCAATTGAATTTGTGGACTTCCTTGTGGACTGAGACTGAGTGAGCCATCATCCATGTACCACCAAGCAAGTCCTTCTGGGGTAATTCGATTAAGCCAGTCCATAGAGACGAGCTTTTTATCCCCATTTGGTTTAACGATTTCCAAGACATCTTTGAGTTGGGGATGACAAGCGGTGTTACAGGTAACTGAGATGTTTCCGTATCCTTTGTTATCTGTAATTCGCAGTTTTGGACGCAATTCTTCAAGGCGATAAGCTTTGTATTCCAACCATTCTTGCTGCTTTTCTGAGTGTGTCCAACACAATCTGGGGAATCTGCTGTATTTATTGGGATAACTGATAGAGCAATCTCCAAGTAAGGTTCCGTAGATAAGTCCAAGTGCGTTTGGCTGGATAACTGCCGCATCCGCAAGGAACTTTTCTGTTCTAAGTTTCCAGATTCCGTGTCCTTTTTTATATGGATGTTTTTCCCAACGAGACTGGATGCTGATGATTCCTCGTCCTTTTTTTTGTAAAAAGGTTGGGATATCGAGCTTTTCTCCGCACCCGCAAGCACAGAAAGGTCGGAGTAATTCGGCTTGTTTAAGGATAGATTCCAAGTCGTATGATTTTTGCCCAGATGTATTGCCTTTAAACTGGTGTCCGCTAACAAATCTTCGGGTACGTCCATCAATACCAAATTTGTAAATGAGGATGCCGCATCCCCATTCACAGGGGATAGTATCTTCACTCCTTCTTTTACGTCCTTTGCTGGTAGCCATCCCTGATTTGTCCTAATTAAATGATTACCCGTACATCTAATTTCTCTATTAGTTGTTTTGATAACCAGGGTTTGTCTTTCCCCTTGATCTAACCACCTGACAACTTTCTTGAATTCCCACTTACCTAATGAGTCGTTGTAACTCAGAACCTTCTTATCTTTAATTTTGGGATCATCAATTCTTTGAAGTCCCTCGTCAGTCAAAACCAGAGAATCTCCAGTTAAGCATTCATCGATTACATAAACCTTGTAACGACACTGCACAGGGGCAAACTGGGCTTTTTCAATCAACTCGCGGATATTATCGACACCAGTGTTACTAGCAGCATCGATTTCAATTACATCTAAAGCGTAACCCTTGGTGATTCCTTGACAAACATCACACACGCCGCAGGGTTCAGCAGTGGGCCGATCGCTTTTGAGACAATTGAGAGATTTAGCTAAAATCCGGGCACTAGAAGTTTTCCCCGTACCTCTTGGCCCTGTAAATAAATAGGCGGGGGCGATTTTAGATGTGCCGATCGCATTCGTGAGGGTTGTAGCGATCGCCTCTTGTCCCACCAGTTCAGCAAAACTTTTGGGGCGATATTTATGGTGCAGGGGTTCGTAAGACATGGAAAAATAGACTTCAATGCCTTTCAACGTTAATTAGTAGCACCGAGTCGAGTTTGGGATTCAATTATTTTAAACTCTCGTACCTGCTTTCTTCATCGATGTTGCTATAGCGCTTACACTCAACTAATGCCGTCAATTTTGGCACTCAGGAAAGCAAGCAACTAGATCATAATTCTTTACTATGATTTCAACATCAATGTATCGGAATTATAGCATAGCATTTAGTACATTTGTTCTTATCAAAAGTAGGAAGTAGGGAAAAAAGAACTAATGACCAATGACTAATGACCAATGACCAATGACAAATGACAAATGACAAAGAACTAACGCCATAGTCCAGTGCGATCGCTACAATTTTATAGATAAGCAAAACTCGATGGTGCAGCAGATGCTCAAGCGGCTATTTCAATGGCTCAAAAAGCTTTTTCAGAGCTTGTTCGTTGGAAAACAGAATGTCTCAAAATCTAGAGGGAATATTCCAAAAGAACCAGCCCCACCCCTAAGCGATACGGATCTGGAATTTCTCTTCACCGAGCTGTTGCAAGGAGTACATCAAGCACGAGGGGAAGCCTGGGCGCAAAAGTGGCTGCATAATATTGAACATCGGATTACTACTGAAGACTGGGTTCAGTGGTTAGGGCGCTTTGGTGAAAAATTGCTAGCATCACCGACACCGAATAATGAAATAGCTGCACGGTTAGTACAACTGGGTGAGTTGGATATCGGAAAAATCGGAGATGTTGCCTATAGTATTGGAATGCAGTTGTTGACGCGCAATCAAGGCGAACCAATTTGGGAATATGAAGGGCCAGATGCTCTTAGTACGACTTTACAATCTGAGACAACGCCCTCGATATCAGAGTCAGTAGATGCGCCAGAGAATCCCCCAGAGGGAGAATATCAAACTGTCACCCTAGAAGAGTTGTTTGTAATGTTGCAGGAGGATGAAAACTTACGCCAGCAGATTGCTCAACAGCTTGCCGTTGAGACAGATGATCCACAAGTGCTTGTCCAGGCACTGATCAATCAATTGTATCCTGCCGGTCAATCGACTACAGAGCAAACAGAAAATTAGTCGAATCGGGAATTGTAACGTTGTAATGCTTTACTCTTGAATTTTGGTATATTTTTTGCTAACCTGCGACGGAAGCGCTGTCCCGATCTAATGGATTTTTACGTAATTAATGATTTTTTTAACACAACGATGGCTACAATCTAGAAAAACAAAATCCAATAGTGTGGCAGATGCTCAGGCGGATATCGCAGTCGCTTAAAAGGCTTTTAAAGCGCCTCATTGAAAGTAAGCAGGCTAGTTCTCTTAAGGGTGCGAGAGGACACAATCTGGTGGAGGTACTACCAGAACTAACCAATGCTGATCTGGAACAATTGTTTATCCAATTGTTAGAAGGCGTGCATCAAGCACGAGGACGACAGTGGGCATTGAGGTATCTGCAACGGGTTGAAAATCGGATTCCGGCCGAACGCTGGATAGATTGGTTGGTGATGTTTGGCGAAAGCTTGCTAGCTTCACCTGCACCGAATCCTCTTTTAGCATCACAGATGGTGCAATTGGGGGAACTTGGTGTTGGCAGAATTGGAGATGTTGCTTATGACATTGGCATCCGCATGATGCAAAACTCACCTACACAGATAGAGGATGAGGAGAATTATCCAGAAGCGGACTTAGAAATTACTCCTGAACAATATGGGGTAGAAATCGCTCCTGGGGAAGAACTGATCGGCAATTTAGGCGAGCAGTTATGGGAGCATGATGAGCCAGATGTCATAGAAACTACTCCTGGTGAAGAACTGATCCGTAATTTAGGCGAGCAGTTATGGGAGTATGATGAGCCGGATGTCGTAGAAATTACTCCTGGAGAAGAACTGATCCGCAATTTAGGCGAGCAGTTATGGGAGTATGATGAACCAGATGTTGTAGAAATCACAACCGATGAAGAAATTATCCCAATTTCGCCTGGGCAAGAGCTAATTCGTAGCTTAGGTGAGCAGTTATGGGAATATGATGTGCCAGCTGTTGAACCAATCACCTCAGCATCTGAAAATATCTTTTTTGAGGAAAGATTCACCGAAAATTTAGAGGAACTGGTATTGGAGTATGAAAGGGAAGAAACCCAAGCCACAATACCCGAAAATCTCCCTCTCCCCGCAAAGGAAGATTCAATCACCTCATTAGCCCAACTGAGGTTCGATGATGAAGAAGTTGTTCAAAGTACAACAGGAGTAAATCTCCTTTCTACTAGGCCAAGAAGTGAATTAACAACTTCTCCCTCGGTGGAAAACTGGGATAGCGCTTTGACAAATTTAGAGCCAAATGTGGCTAATACATTAGATGAGTTGTGGGTGAAATTGGATCAAAGTACCAATTTAGTCCAGCAACTTGCTTCTAACTTGGCAGTTCAAAGCAGTAATTCTCCCGGTATTATTGAGCGACATAGCGATAATCCGATTACCAACGCTCAAGGATGGTTTTACCAAGGTCTAAGCCAAGCGAAAACAGGTGATTTGTTAGGCGCGATCGCATCTTACGATCGAGCTATTGAACTTCAACCTGAAGTCTCAGAGTATTGGTTTAATCGAGGCTTGACACTGTTCCATTTAGAACGTTTTGAAGAAGCGATCGCATCTTACGAAACCGCCATAGAACTAAAACCCGACTTCTACAAAGCTTGGCACAACCGGGGTGGAACTCTCGGAGAATTAGGATATTTTGAAGAAGCGATCGCTTCTTTTGACAAAGCTATAGAAGTCAAGCCAGACTACCAAGAGGCTTGGTCTAGCAAGGGTTTGGCATTACTGAAGTTAGGTTGGCTACCAGAAGCTATTTATAGTTACGATCAAGCGCTGCAATTGGAACCAGAAGACCAGGAAAACTGGTATCACCGAGGGATAGCCCTAGCTGTAGGCGAACAATTTTCAGAGGCGATTATATCCTACGACAAAGCCCTAGAAATTAATCCAGAGTACCACGAAGTTTGGATAGACCGGGGTGTAGTGCTGTTTAATTTAGGAAGGTGGTCAGAAGCGATCGCCTCCTGGGATAAAGCCCTTTCAGTTCAAGCCGACTTCTACTTAGCTTGGTACAACCGAGGCATAGCATTAGACAACTTAGGTCGTCGCCAAGAAGCGATCGCTTCCTATCGCCAAGCGATCGCCATCAAACCTGACTTCCACTTAGCTTGGTATAATCAGGCAGTAGCGCTGTTTTATTTAGAACAATTTGCCGAAGCGATCGCTTGTTATGACAACGCTTTGGAAATTAAACAAGATTATTGGGAAGCTTGGATTGGTCGGGGAACTGCGATCGGTAATTTAGTAAATTCTGACGCATTGCTGAATTTGTCGAGTAATATAACAGCGACAAATCCCGCCCTACAACAGGGCGGCTACGAAGGAAAATTAGCCAGCTACGAAGAAGGGTTAAAACATCTACGGACAGATACCCACCCAGAAGGTTGGGGTAGATTGCATCTGGCGATCGCTAATACTTATTACGATCAAGGCAAAAAACATCCCAATCCTCGCGATTATTGGCGCAAAGCTGCATCTGAGTACCATCAGGCGCTGTTAACCCTAACACTAGAATATTTTCCCCTATTCCACCTAGAGGTTTTGCAATCTCTAAGCAAAGTACTGATGGGTTTGGGACAAACAACACAAGTTCAAGAATTGCTGCAACGCGGTACAGATTTATTGCGACAATTGCTGAGTGAAGAAACTCGCTCAGACGAAAGTAAAAAACAGCTAGCTTTGAAATTTGCAGGCTTTGATCAATTGGCAGTTGATTTAGCAGTAGAGTCTGGTGATTTAGTTGAAGCTTGGGAAATTGCCGAACAGGGCAAGAATGCTTGTTTAAACTGGCTACTTTCTGGCTGGAATAATAATATTTACTCGCCCCATTATGGTGCAATTCAACAACTATTTAATCCCACAACAGCAATTATTTACTGGCATATTAGTCCAGTCGCCCTACATACTTTCATTCTCAAAGACCAAGCGCCATCACCGATTCTCCTGTTTACACCCATGCAAGATGCCGGGGCAATACCTTTAGGAGAAGACGCTATTCGTCTCAATGAATTGCCACTACCTGAAGCAGTACAACGCCTAATTGAATTTGAAACTTGGCTAGAAGATTGGCATCAACAATACCAAGAATATCGCACCACAGCCCAAGACAAAGAAAGTAAAAGCCAGCATTCTTGGCGAGTGGATATGGAACAGAAGCTGGTGCAGTTGTATGGCATCTTGAATATTTCCACAATTGCCCAAGAACTCGAAGGCATCACCCAACTGGTTTTAATTCCTCACCGCGACTTGTACAGATTGCCCATTCATACCCTTTTCCATCTTTCTTCCCCATCCCAGGAAGAGTTGCCGAATGTGGAGTCCAATTTCACCGTCACCTATTTACCCAGTGCCCAAATAGGTTTATCAATAAGAACTGAAGATATTTGGCAATGGCAAAATCAGTTATTGCTCAGTGTTGAACATCCTGAAAGTGCAGGTTATCCTCCACTAAAATTTGCTAAACTCGAATCTGAAGTTGTGAGCCAGATGTTCAATAATATCCAACGAATTCAGGGAGCAGAAGCTACAAAAAATATTGTTGAAAATGCCTTTTTTGATAATTACAATATTTTTCATTTTACAGGTCATGTCACTAATAATTTAGCTGAACCCAAAAAGTCAGAATTAGCATTAGCAGGTGAAGAAAAACTAACTCTAGATGAAATCTATCAACACAATCTATCAACTTACAACCTGATTACTCTCTCTGCGTGTGAAAATTTAAGTACTAGCAACCACACTATCAGCGGTGAATATGTGAGTTTAGCCAGTGGTTTGGTAAGTCAGGGTGTTCCTCATATAGTTAGTACTCTCTGGAGTGTAGAATCTTCAGCTAGTGCCTTGGTGATGATAGAGTTTTATCGGAGATTACAGCCTAATAAATCAGCTGTTACTGCTTTAGCGGAAGCAACAAGGTGGCTGAAAGAACTAACTGCTGGAGAACTGACAAAATGGTATGAAGATATTTTGAATAATCTGCATCCTGAAGAATTACGAATTCAAACTTATTTAGCGACGCAACTATATAGAAATAGTAAAATGGCATCAGATAAAAATCTTTATAATCATCCTTACTACTGGGCAGCATTTACGATTACGGGTAAACCTAATTAATGCTTTGAGGTAGGGGCAATTCATGAATTGCCCCTACCTCAAAATTTTTACTTTTAGTCAGGACTTACGCAAAATCATGAAAAAACGAACCATAGAGGGCCCAGAGGGCACGGAGAAATAAGAGTTTTGTAGGTTGGGTGGAGCGATCGCGTAACCCAACATAAATAAGGTGGTAATGTTGGGTTACGTTTCACTCCACCCAACCTACATAAATATATCTTTTAAAAAACTCTACGTTTCAACATAGATGAGGTTTAGTTTATAAACCTTTGAATTAACCTTAATCTAACTCTCTGCGTCCTTCCAATGCCCTTGCCAGGGTCACTTCGTCGGCGTATTCCAAATCACCACCTACAGGCAAACCAAAGGCAATCCGCGTCACCTTGGTAAATGGTTTCAATAGCTGACCTATATATAGTGTTGTTGTTTCCCCTTCTATACTCGGACTAATTGCCAGAATAACTTCTTGAGGTTTTTGCTGATTTACCCGTCGCTGCAAAGCCAGTATATTTAACTGTTCTGGCCCAATTCCATCAATTGGAGAAATCACCCCACCCAAAACGTGATATTTGCCTTTGTATTCGCGGGTTTTTTCCAGCGCAATTACATCGCGGGGATCTGCTACGACACAGATAGTATTGTTGTCACGGTTGGCATTGCGACAGATTTCACAAACAGGTTCAGCAGATAAGTGAAAGCAAACAGAACACAAGCCTATCTGTTTTTTGGCTTCAATTAATGCTTGTGCCAAAGCTTCTACTTCTGCTTCTGGACGCTTCAAAATATGCAAAGCCAGTCTTTGGGCAGATTTAGGGCCAACTCCCGGCAGGCGTTGCAATTGCTCAATTAACCGTGCTAAAGGGCGTGCGTAAACCGTTGTCTTATCTCCAGAATGTTTTACCTTAACTATGATGACATTTTTCAGGTACTTCTATCTGTCTGGTATGGCGTTTATGATGGAAGCTTTTGAGCCTACCTGCGATCGCTTACTTTAATCAATGTAAAATTTAGTCTGCAATTTAGCATACATAGTAAATACACGCGCATAAAAATATTTGTGTGTATATTTTTATTTACATCTGAATAATTTTTATTTATTGGGGTGATAGCTATTTTGTAGAAGTGGCTCACATTCAACAAAATAATACATTTGATTTTAGACAATTAATCTAGCAATGACACCTTAGCGTAGCGAGGCAAAGTCTAGCCAAATTAAATTTTGCGTCTTCCGAAATAGGCTATTTCAGAGTTGTATTTAAAATGTATAACCTAAATTAATTCAAACAAAATAGATGAATTGTTGATTGAGTATTCTCAGGAGTTTGTTTTAGAAATAACACTTGTACTTACTTTCATGGGTGTGATTAGTCTGCAATATTCACCCAATTTATTCAGATAACCATCCAAAAAATAGATTAGTACATCTTCCAAGTTGCACGAATCTAATAAACAAGCACTATTTTATACATTAATTTATCTCC
This sequence comes from Desmonostoc muscorum FACHB-395, assembly GCF_014698035.1. Lineage (GTDB taxonomy): Bacteria > Cyanobacteriota > Cyanobacteriia > Cyanobacteriales > Nostocaceae > Nostoc > Nostoc muscorum_A. Next base: position 25,692 of record NZ_JACJSF010000030.1, on the reverse strand, counting down.
TATGATTGCCCTAACAAAGACATTAGTAAAAACAGTAGCAGAACCAGAACAGCTAGAGAATATTGATTTACTTAACTCGAAGCGAGCTAATTTTTTACAAGAAGTAATTGAAGGCTTAGAAGACGGTATATTAATTTTAAGCCAAACTGGTGAAGTAGTACATAGTAATGCGTCTGCTAATCGCCTTTGTTGCCAATTCAATCAAGACAATTTCAACCCGAATTTTGTACCGCCAGCTATCTGGAATCTTTGTGAATCTTTACTCAGTAGCCAGTATTTGTTTTCTGATAAACTTCTGATTTTGTCGGATGAAATTGTACTTGATAAGTCAAATATTTTTCGGATTAGGGTGAGACTGCTAGATTTAGATGGGTTTGAAGTGCCTTGCTTATTAGTTACCATAGAAAACCAGTATGAGTCTGTAAAAAATGTAGCACTCACTGAAGTTAAAAAATTTGACCTCACGCCACGAGAAGCTGAAATTTGGTTTCTCTATAGAAGCAACTACAGCTACAAAGAAATTGCTATGAAGCTTTACATCACCATAAACACCGTGAAGAAGCACATGAAAAATATTCACACTAAGCGACAAGCAAACTTTTCTGATAATTGAATGATAGGACGGTAATAAAAACCGATTCTTAAAATTCAATAGATTATTACTTATTAACCTATTATCCACAAACGAGTATTTTATGAATAAATCTTGGATTGTTCTATAGATAAAAAATACTAGCCCTTGCTTTCATACAAGGGTAGTTATTTTAACCGCGATCCTGTCTAATTTTAGTGTTATGCAGATTTTAACTAAGGAGAATCGGGGGTTTTTTGCAGACGTAATAAGGTGTTGTAAACCTGCTGTTTTAAAAGATCGTTATTTTGTATTTCTATAGTGATTTTGTTAAACTGATCGATGCTCAAACCATTATCTTGGACAATTTTTTGAGAGTTATTACAGTAATTTACTGCGATATCTTGAGCCTTTCTAGGAAGATCATTTATGCTGTTAGAATCGTTACAAACAATTTTGGGAACTTCTCCACTGCCAATCAGGTTTTTAATGGTTTCAAAAGCCTTTTGACGTGCTGGTTCCATTGCTAGCACTGCTTGAGCGTAGCTGTCAATTTGAGTATTGTTAGCTATTGGTGATGCAGTTTGACCATAAGCTTTTGAATTAACTGAAAAAGCGTTAGAAATGACACTCGCAGTAGCGATCGCGCCGAAAAAGAATGATTGGCAAAGGATTCGCTTTCGGCTGGATCGGGAAAGGAAATTGGAAATTTTATTCATATAGTGTGTGACACAAAACTACATCAGGGATATTATAAGGACTTTGAATTATTTTCAGAGTTGGAAGTTCCAGCAACTGTTCAATACATCAAGTTTTTATATTTGATTGTCAACTTCCTCGGCATATTTGACAAAGTTCGATGACTTTAGTCTGAAATGTTGACATTTCTGATGCTCCTTGCTTGAGGCTCACTTCTAACTCCAATAGTAGAGGTAAGCAGGAGATTAACTGTTGCACAGAAAGCAGTTTGATTTCTTGTTGTAAGAAGTAGATCCGCTTGGGATTACCGATATCAGCAGCTTGAGCGATCGCTTGTTGGTTGCGCTCACCACTTTCTATCATAATCTTGACCCATAGCCAGGTGCGAAATTGTCCAATCAATGTGGCAACTATCCGTAATCCTGGCTCAGAAGCATTGATCATATCTGCCAAGGTTGTCAAAGCTTTCGCTGTATCTCCTATTCTGATTGCTGCTGCTAATTGTAAACTATTGTGAGTAGTATTTCTTACTAACTTTGTAACGGTATCTACGTCTAAAGGCTTATTGGTACCGTGGGCATATAACCGTAATTTCTCTATTTCATTGTAGAGCAATCGCGTATCATTTCCAACGGATTCTGCCAACAGTTGGGCAGTATTGGCAGTCAGTTTTACGCCCACAGTCTGGGCTACTTGATTAACAGATTGCACTAGTAATTCGGTTTTCCAAGGGGGAATGAGGGGAAATTCTCGGAATTCGGTAGCAAATTGTTTTAACAATTTCGTGGATTTGAGGCGTTCATCTGGCTTGTTGCGGCTGCTGAGTAATAAAAATGAGTTTTCGGGAATGACAGATAGCGATCGCACCAGTTCCCCTAAGACGTTCTCTGGACAGTGCTGACACAAGGTTGTATTTATCAGCCATACCAAGCGCCCACCAGCGCCGAAAGTGGGTGTCATCACCTGATTTAACCCCTGGATAGCAGCATCAGCTTGATCTGGGGTGAATGCAGTGTAATTAAAACTTATCCAATTGGGATCGAGAACGCGATCGCGCAAAACAGCGATCGCCTTTTCCATCGCAAAATCATCTTCACCCCAGTAAACATAGATTGGCATAGATAAACCTCTCACCGATGGGCATTGGGAATTGGGAATTGGGCATTGTGAAGATAGAAGGAAGCCAAGGGAGAGGTGGAGACAAAGACGAAACTTGTTTAATAATTCTCCCTTATCTCTCTATCCTCGTTGTTCTCCTTGTCTCCCTCATCTCTCCCTGCTTCTTCCCTATTCCCCACTCCCAAAAACTAAATACTTTTAAAATCATTCTCTTATTCGGGGTAATTTTCCCTAAAATCTATCAAGTGAGAGCGTGAGGCTATGAAGATTGGACGACAACTATCAAACTTACTTAAATCGGTTAGCACGACTGACGCTGCCAGAAGCCTACAGATCCCAAGCCCAGCATATTCAGGAATCTTCTAAATTTCAGCCAAATTCTGGCTTGAGAGAAGCAGCGTCTTTTCCTGGGTATACGCTAATTACAACGCCTGCGGCAGAAGAAGAATCAGAAAATTCTGCTTTCTATGCCAAATTACAGACTTACCAACAGGAACTTTTGCAGTTGCCTGTAAACCGTAATTTGATTATACCTGTACCTCCTGCTAGCTTCCATGTCACTTTAGCGGATTTAATTTGGGATCATGCTTACCTTGATGCCCGCGAAAATAATCCTAAATTTGACGAGGAGTTACCCTCTTGTTTAGCCGAAATGTTTCAGCAATATCAACAATTGATGACAAATAGGAGTCATCCGATTAAATGGCAAATGCTGGGACTGATACTGATGCCAAGAGCTATAGCTGTTTGTTTAGTACCTCAAGATGAAAGCTGCTATGAGGAAATTATTAAATTCCGCCGAACAATTTATCAAAATCCCAAGTTGATTGCCTTGGGTATTGAGCAGCATTATCATTTCACTGCCCATGTTACATTAGCCTATTTTGGGGAGGTTTCATCTGACTTAGACCGCACAAGTTTCAGCACAAATCTTTCGGAATTGAATGAAAAATGGCTGTTTAATTTGCCAGAATTTTCGATCAATCGTGTCGAATTGCGAAAATTTGACAACATGACACACTATTATCGTGAACCAGACTGGCCGATTTTAGATTTTTAAGTCATTAGTTAGTAGTTAGTCGCCAGTAGTTTCCACTCACTGGCAACTAACTACTGATTATCGAACAGAATCCAGGAGTCAGAATGGGCTAAACCTTAGCTATCCGCTAACAGAATGAATTTTGTACGACTGTCCGATAAGCCTTTGGCATGGCTACGCTATCGAGCGTCTTGATTCTGACTCCTGAATTCTGACTTCTGAATTCTTCTTCAAGATTTTGTTTTTTAGGTAAACTTAACTTTTTACCAATGCTGTAAATAAAATCTCTCGCCTAAAATTTAGGTTCTTGATACACGAGATAAACAGCTTCTAAAAATACATCAGGTGTAACAGCTTCTGGCAAGTTTTCTAAATTAATAATAGCTACTACTTGCTCGGCTAACTTTAGAGATAATGAGGCTCTTGCCTTTAATGACATTGCAGCCCGTCGCTGCAAATATTCACGAATAACTGCAAAGTCATCGGGCAATAATTTCGATAAATCGGCGATTTGGATTAACTGTTCATAAAGTTCCTTTGCCTGTTCTGAAATTGTCAATGTCGCAGATGCAATGGGTGTTTCAGCTTGAATTACAATTGTACCGGCAGCCAAATCACCTAAACGCTTTTCACGACTACCCAACATAATTAAAAAAGCGCCAATAAATAAAGTCTCATCAAAGGGGCGTAGTAGGGCACGGAGAGTTGCTTGTTGTAACCCAATGAGCCTGCCATCATCTCGAACTACGCGAATCTTAGCAACCCGTTTACCAGGGGTTTGCCCAAACCATAAGGTTTCAAAAAATACAAAATAGCTGATGTAAATTGCAAAGGCAATAATGAAGAAAATTGCTAACAACCAAATGTCTAAATTTGGTAAACTCGTAAAAAAGTCTTCAATAAAATTTACCAGCTGCGTTGAAAATACAGCCCAGGTAAAGACAAACAAAAGCAAAGTTATACCCAACACTGTATAGTCAATCAGCAGCGCTAAAGCTCGATTACCAATTCCCGCTAAAGTAAATTCCAACTCTACACTTTCTGGAGTCTGGAATGTGATGCGATTAAAAAAGCGCATATTTTAACCAATTGAAAATTAATAGAGTTGAATTAAGACGTTGGTCAACGAAAATCTTGTGTAGGAGGTTGCCGTAACTGCAAACCTAGACCCTCACGCCGAGTCCGCAAATCCAAGTATAAAACAGCTTTTAATGCTTGCCAGAACGGCATTATCAAAACTCCACCTACTAAGCTACCAATCACAGAAATAAAATACACAATTCCGTAGATGACAGTACCAGGCTCGAGCTTGATGAGGAATAAGCTAGGTACATAATTTAATACAAACACTAATGGCAGTGTAACGAAAAAAGCAACTAAAACAACGCCCTGAATGCGAAGTACCGAGGCTTTAGTTAACTCCCAACTTCTAGCAACACTTTCGCCACCATTAATATTTTCTTCAACTGCTAGCGGTACCTCAGCTACTATCCAACGAGAGTAGAACCAGGTTAGTCCCAACAGTAAAATAATTACCATTAAAATTATTGTCAATGTGGTTGTGACTATAACACCCGCAGTACCTAATATCCCTCCCAATAACGCTACCAGCAAAGCAGACAGAATACCACCTGCGATCGCCAATCCTAAATAAACTAGCAGCAAAGATACTCCTACCTGAAAACCAACTCTTAAAAATGACCAGAGACGCGGATTAACATGGCTGCTGGCGGCTTGGACAGTTTCAGGTTGGTAAATCAATTCTCCAAAAGCCAAGCGTGAAATTAGTCCAGAGATGGCTGCATATTTTGCCCAGCCATAAATCGGAAGGAGAACCCACAAGTGAGCGATCGCAGCCAGTTTCAAATAAGTCTTAAGATGAGAACGATACAATCGCACCGCAGCACTGACAACATTTCCTACACTCAGTGGTTGTATCTGGCCGGAAGATCCAAAATTTTCAGACATAATGGCAAATTTCCCTTGAAACTACGGAGATCAATTTGAGGCTATCTTAAGCTAAGTTAAACTCAGTGTTCCCAAAATTCATGAATATTCAACGTTGGATTGCGCGACGAGAACCAAATTGGCAACGTCTGGATGCCTTATTAAAGCAGATAGAAAAAAGAGGGCTAAAGTCTCTAAGGGCATCAGAAATTAGAGAGTTAGCGAGTTTATATCGTTCAGTAGCGGCAGATTTGGCTCGTGCCCGTACCCAGCAAATCGGCAATACTTTGATACAAAGTTTACAATCTTTAACAACTCGTGCCTATACGCAGATTTACCAAGGTTCGCGGCGACAGGAATGGCAGGCAATCTTAGAATTTTACAGATGGGGATTACCAGATGTAGTCCAGAAAACATTTGCATATATTGCTTTAGCCACGGCACTGTTCCTACTGGGGGCACTAGTGGCTTGGTGGTATTCTTGGCAAAATCCCAGCTTTATGGCTTTGATCGTACCTGAAAGTTTGATTACCAAGGTGCGAGATGAGCATAAATTATGGATGGGGTCAATTGTCGGTGTTGAACCTCTGGCATCCAGTGGTATTACGATCAATAATCTGTCCGTATCCTTTGGTGCTGCTGCCGGTGGCATCACCTTTGGGCTATATACAGCCTATTTGATGGTATTTAATGGCTTATTAATTGGTGCTGTTGGAACTTTAGTTGGTCAAAATAATCTGGCTTATCCTTTTTGGGCCTTTGTGTTTCCGCATGGTTCTTTGGAATTACCCGCAATCTTTTTTGCTGGGGGTGCAGGATTTTTATTAGCAAGAGCAATTTTATTTCCTGGAAAATATCGCCGTGGGGATGCACTGAAATTTTATGGTTCTCAGGCGGTGCAGCTAGTATTTGGCATTGTACCAATGTTGATTATTGCTGGTACGATCGAAGGCTTTTTTTCACCTAATCCGAGCATACCTGATGTAATTAAATATTTGGCAGGAACGGGATTATTTATACTTTTGGTAATGTATTGTAGGCGCAAGAAAGCATGAAATAATTTAGATGTTTACGGATTGGTAAATTGAAAAATATTTTAGAATAAGATAAATTCTAACGATGTCAAAAAGTATTATAAGTTGAAGCTAGGATAATCATGGTACAAATATCAAATAAAATATTGACCCTAGAAGAGTTTATCGCACTACCAGAAACAAAACCGTATTGTGAATACATCGATGGGAAAATCCTTCCAAAACCTATGCCTCAAGGAAAACATAGCACTATTCAAGGAGAACTCTGTCCCACAATCAATTCTGTTATCAAAGTCCAAAAAATGGGTTGGGCTTTTCCAGAATTACGTTGCACTTTTGCAGGACGTTCTATAGTTCCCGATGTCGCTGTATTCTCTTGGGCAAGGCTTCCCGTAGATGAAAATGGTGATATTGCCAATACATTTAGTGTAGCACCCGACTGGATAATCGAAATTCTCTCCCCCGAACAAAGCCATACAAAAGTTACAAAGAAAATCTTACACGCACTCAATCATGGGACTAAAATGGGTTGGTTAATTGACCCTGATGAGCGATTCATTGCTGTTTATCCTGCGGGACAACAACCTTTACCTTTTGAGGAAATTGAGTCTGTTTTACCAGTGCCAGAATTTTGTCAGGGGTTACAGTTGACGGTAGGTGATATTTTTGGATGGTTAAAGGTGACTGCGTAACAAATATTTCGTTCAAGGCAACCTACTATTCTTGCACTGAAAATATGCCAAAACGCATCATCACCAAGCTAACCGATAAATACAGATTTTTATCCATTTTCTAGCAGAGTTATCTTTTTTAAGTTTAGTGATTTACTCATTTTTAATTGTTTAAGTTTTTATTGGCATCTTTTTACTAACTAATTTAATCAATCAAATATCAAAAAGTAAAAAATATTTTAAATGAAGATTTAAACGCATCTTAATTTTTTATTTATCAATTGTTAAAGAAAGTTTAACCATAACAAATGTACCTTGATTAAGGCTGGAATTACAGCAGGAAGATATTCCTTTAATCAGAGGTAATATGATTTTTTCGACCACCACCTTGAATCGTGTCGTTGCTACTTCATTGGTGACAACTTCTGTTGCACTTAGTCCATTTTTTAGTGCGATCGCACAAGCTGAAACTCTCAATGGTGCAGGAGCAACTTTTCCGGCTCCGCTTTACGAACGGTATGCTCGTGAAGTAAAGAAGAAATATCCAGACTTGAAAATTAACTATCAAGCAATTGGTAGTGGCGGCGGTATTCGTCAAGTCATCGCTGGAACCGTTGACTTTGGTGGTAGTGATGCTGCAATGAAAGATGATGAAATTGCTAAAGTCAAGAACGGTGCAATCTTAGTACCCACAGCCGGCGGCGCTGTTTCTGTTGTTTACAATCTTCCGGGTGTTAACGATCTCAAATTGTCCCGCGCTACACTACCAGCAATTTATTCAGGTCAAATTACCAAATGGGATGACGCAAAGATTAAAGCTGATAATCCAGGTGCTAATCTACCAAATCAAACAATTAAATTTGCTGTTCGTGCTGATGGTAGCGGTACAACTTTCATTTTTACTAATCACTTGAGTGCTATCAGTGGCTATTTTAAAGGCAGAGTTGGAGCTAACACTGCTCCAAAATGGAATTTGCCAAATGTCCTCAAAGGCAAAGGTAATCCAGGCGTAGCTGCTATAGTAGCTCGGACTCCTGGTTCTATCGGTTATGTAGAATATAGCTACGCTGTCCAAAACAACCTCAAATCAGCACTGGTACAAAATAAGAAAGGAGAATTTGTTGCTCCTTCTTTACAATCTGCAAATGCAGCTTTAGCAACTGTTACTTTCCCAGACAACTACCGTGTTTTTGTAGGAGATCCAGGACAAGGTTATCCCATTGTTGGTCTTACTTGGATGATGGTTTACAAACAGTATGCTAATCCTGCTAAGGCTGATGCAATTAAGAAATGGATTAATTGGGTATTGAAGGATGGTCAACAGTATAACGATGACCTCAACTACACCAAAATTCCATCTAATGTAGCGAATCGGGTGCTTCAAACAGTGAATAGCTCTGTCAAACCTTAATTTGCAAACTTTAGGACTTACGTAGAAAATATCCCCCAACCCACTTAAAAAGCAATACGTTTGGGTTAATAAAAATTGTAGGTTGGGTGAAGCAAAGCGCAACCCAACAAAGCTATGAAAATGTTGGGTTTCGTTACTCAACTCAACCTACACAACTTTAGAACTTACGTAGAAAATTTCCCCCAACCTACTTAAAAAGGGGGATTTTAATGTTCCCCCTTAAAAAGAGGGAATAGGCAGGGTGGATTAATTGTCTAGAGAGAAAAATTAAAACCCTCATTCTTGCGTTCATAAATCCAGTTCCCCTGTTAGCAGGCTGACGAGGTTACGGGGATTCCAAATTTTCTCTCCGCACAATTAATCCACCCTGCTTAAAAAGAGGGAATAGGGGGATTATCTTACTAATTTCCTCTCCTACTAGAGTAAGTTCATAACTCGTTCTAGTAGTAATCAAAAATCTATTTTATTGATTTGTAATGGCAAATTCATCAGATGATTCAAATCTAGGCGATGAAAGTTTTAATCTAACAGGTGTCAGTGGTGCAAACTTCTGGTTTGACCAAGGTTTTACACGGCTAGTATACTTTTTTGCCGTGATTACTGTTGCAGTGCTATTTTTGATGAGTTGGGTAATTTTCTCAGAAGCTCTACCAGCCATCAAGCAGTTTGGACTGGGGTTTTTGTGGGGAAAAGATTGGGATACAGGTAATCAGATTTTTGGTGCATTACCCTATATTTATGGAACTCTGGTAAGTAGTGCGATCGCTATTTTATTTGCTATCCCGGTGGGAATGGCAGTAGCCTTAGTCACGAGTGAAAATTTCTTACCTACATCGCTGCGAACCATCCTAGCATTTGTTGTGGAATTAATTGCAGCAATTCCCAGTGTAATTATTGGTCTATGGGGAATTTTTGTCTTTATTCCAGTTTTAGAGCCTCTACAAAAGTGGCTAGCCAGCACTTTTAAATGGATACCACTGTTTAATACAGAAGATCCTTCTGGAACTAATATGTTGACTGCTGGAGTTATTCTAGCCATCATGATTTTGCCCACAATGGCAGCAATTAGCCGTGATGTCTTAATGGCTATCCCTAAAGAATTACGTAGTGCATCTATGGCTTTGGGTGGAACTCGTTGGGAAACAATTTTTCGAGTCTTGCTACCATCGGGATTTTCTGGAATTGTGAGTGCAGCCATGCTTGCTTTAGGACGTGCTTTGGGTGAAACAATGGCTGTCACTATGGTGATTGGTAACTCTGCTCAAATCAGCGCTTCTTTACTCGATCCAGCTTATACAATTCCCTCTGTATTAGCTAATGAATTTGCTGAAGCTGAACCGGGATTACATATAGGTGCTTTAAGCTATTTGGGATTGATTTTGTTTGGATTGACTTTAGCTGTAAATATTGGCGCTGTACTATTGGTGAAGTGGGTTGCTAGGAAAAACAAATGATATTTTCTTATCGGTGTAGCAAGACGTTTATCAATCAAAATTTGTAAAACTTATGAGTGGTTACATCCAGTCAGAAAGGGATGAATCTTTAGTAGCAGAATTATGCAGTCCTCTGCCAACAGAGCGAGTAATATTTACTTATGCAATGAATGCGATCGCCTTTGGTTTTACAGGTCTAGCACTCATTCCTTTATTATCAATTTTGTGGGAAATTTTCATCCGGGGAATATCTGGACTCAAATCAGAAATGTTTGTCAAAGCAGTGATTGATAATGGCTTTGGCAATGCCATCCTGGGAACCATAATTATGGTGATAATTGGTTCTATTTTAAGCATTCCCACAGGGATTATGACAGGAATTTTCTTAGCAGAATTTGGACAAAGCAACACAATTGCTAGTGTTGTTCGTTTTATCACCAGCATTCTTACAGGCGTGCCTTCAATTGTTGTAGGTGTATTCGCTTATGGTGTAATAGTTCTAGTAACTAAAGGATTTAGTGCGATCGCAGGTGGTTTTGCTTTAGCTGTGATTATGCTACCTGTGATTATACTGACAACAGAAGAATCCTTAAAACTGATTCCTGCATCTCAACGCCTCGCCTCTGCTGCTTTAGGTGGAACTCGCTTCCAAACTACTTTTCGCATTGTTGTCACTACTGCAATCCCCGGAATTACTACAGGCATTTTATTAGCTGTAGCTCGTGCTGCTGGTGAAACAGCACCCTTAATTTTTACCGCTTTATTTAGTCTAGATTGGTCAGAAGGATTGTTAAGTCCAACAGCTTCTTTACCAGTATTGATTTTTAACCTCTACAATGACCCCGACCCAGAAAAAAGCCAATTGGTATGGACTACTTCTATAGTTTTACTCGGCTTAATTTTATGTGTCAGCATTATTTCTCGCTTAGTTATTAGACAGAGAAGAATAAAATGAGCAGAATACAGAATTCAGAAGTCAGAGGTAAGAATTAATTAGTAGATGATTCAGATTTACTAGTAATTTAACGCTATTAAATAGTAAGTTTAGTAGAAAATTAAAATATATTTGATTGTCTCCTATTACTATTATATAATTTCGTCTTAATCCTGACTCCTGAATTCTGTTTTTATAATTTTTATTTCGCACCTTAATCAAGCATGAGTAACCTAATTCCAGCTATCAAAGTTAAAAATATCAGCTTTTACTATGGCACAACAAAAGCAATTGAAAAGGTATCAATAGATATTTATCAAAAACAAGTAACTGCAATTATTGGCCCTAGTGGTTGTGGTAAATCTACCTTTATCAAAATTCTTAATCGCATTAGCGAATTAGAAGGTCCTGTAAAAGTTGAAGGACATGTAGAATTTTTTGGTCAGAATATTTACGATCCTCGTGTCAACATCAACCGATTACGCCGCCAAATTGGTATGGTGTTTCAAAAACCGAATCCTTTTCCGATAAGCATTTACGAAAATGTTGCCTACGGTATGAGAATAGCAGGTAGAAATTCAAAATTAGAATTAGATGAAATTGTTGAATCTGCCCTTAAAAGCGCTGCTCTTTGGGATGAAGTCAAAGATAAGCTCGATAAATCAGCTTTAGGGCTGTCTGGTGGTCAACAACAAAGATTATGTATTGCCCGCGCTTTAGCAGTTAAGCCGAAAGTTCTGCTGATGGATGAGCCATGCTCGGCTCTTGACCCCATTGCCACCATGAAAGTTGAGGAACTCCTTCATAGCTTACAGTCTGAGTTGACAATTGCGATTGTTACCCACAATATGCAGCAAGCCGCCCGCGTTTCTGATTTTACGGCTTTCTTTAGCACCGACGAAAGTCGCATTGGTCAAATGATTGAATTTGGCGCTACAGAGCAAATCTTTAATAATCCACTAGACCCTCGCACCCGCGACTACATTTCAGGGCGTTTCGGTTAAGGTATGTTCTAGCGTGACTTATTGATTTTTGTCGAACTATCTCGCGCTAGAAGATACTCATAAAATGTAGTTTAAAAAAGTTATTAATTTATCTTGATAAATAAACTAACTCCTCATTATCCATGAGGTGTATGTGATATTGATATAGAACTCATATTTAATTTTTGAAAAAACTCTGTACAACTTAAAAAGCCTTTTTTCCTATTACCTCTTGCCAACCCACACAAGTAAGTATGGCTACACCATGCCGCGCGAACAAAAATCAAAGCGGATTTCTATATAACTATTTTAAATCGAACCAGACCAAATCTTTTCTCATAACAGAGATGATACGTCAATTAAGGGGGAAAAGATAGGCATAAAAAGTCTATAAAAGATAATTTTTGGAACACAGTCTTAAGATGAATATCTGATAACAGTTTATCTGCTGGATGACTACAGCATAACTACGTAATTTACATGTATATCTCCTTTTAGGAGTAACATAGTGAAACAACTGTGCTGATTTGTACTGTTTTACTTAGTTAAGTTTTGTTTTACACGTTTTGGCAATATGAGTAAACTAATTCCAGCCATCAGAGTCAAAAACTTCAGCTTCTCTTACGACACTCAAAAGATAGTTGAAGGCGTGTCAATGGATATTTACCAAAACCAAATCACGGCAATTATTGGTTCTAGCGGTTGTGGCAAATCTACTTTTATTAAATCGTTAAATCGCATGAGTGAATTAGAAGGAGAAGTGAAGGTTGAAGGAAAAGTAGAGTTTTTTGGTCAGAGTATTTATGAGCGTCGGGTCAATATCAATCGCTTACGTCGCCAAGTTAGTATGGTTTTTCCCAAGCCAAATCTTTTTCCTATGAGTGTTTACGATAATGTTGCTTATGGAGTGAAATTGATTGGATGGCATCCGAAAGTAGAATTAGATGGAATTGTTGAATCTGCCATCAAAGCTGCCGAACTTTGGGATGAAGTGAAAAATAAGTTGCACAAGTCTGCTTTAGAACTTTCTGGTGGTCAACAACAAAGATTATGTATTGCTAGGGCTTTAGCAGTTAAACCAAATGTTTTATTGATGGATGAGCCTTGTTCAGGTCTTGATCCTGCTGCTAGCATGAAAATTGAGCATTTGATCCATAACTTGCGTTCTGAGTTAACAATTGTGATCGTTACTCACAACATGCATCAAGTTACTCGCCTATCTGATTTTACGGCTTTCTTTCATAGTAATGAAAATCGTATTACTCAAATGGTTGAATTTGGTACTACAAATAAAATTTTTACTAATCCCGTAGATTCTCGCACCCGTGAATACGTTTTTGCCCGCGTTAATTGAAGCGTTTCTTAAAATCTAACTATTCATAGGGCTATGACATAGTGCAGGCGGAAATTAAGGTTGAATTTAATTTCTGCTTACTTTGAGTTCTTCTTATGTTGGGCAATGCAGACTGACATTGACAGTCTTTTTTTATACTATATACTTAAAGAAAAGTATCTGCCTAGACCACCTGAACCATAAGATGAAATGTCCTCTGTGCGAATCTACTTCATATTATAAAAATGGTCGTCGCAATGACCAGCAGAATTACCTCTGCAAAAATTGTGGCAAACAATTCTTTGAGCCTGCATTACCTCGTTCCCTGGAAATGGACTTGCTTGCTAACAGCAATGGACATACTAAAGTATCTATAACTGATGAGGCGGAACTTCCTTTAGTAAAAAACCTGCCAGAAAAAATCACAGAGAAAGGTCTTGGCTCTTTTAATTTTATATTAGCTGAAGAACTTCTGCAAACTATACTATCACCTGATTGCTTAGAATCTTCTGTGTTCAGCCAATTGCTCTTAAAAATTCAGCAAGAAAATGAAATTAGACATAAAGAAATAGGAATCTCTCTTCTACTTTTGGATGCAGAAAATTTAAAATTAGATATTAATTCAGAATTTTTTTTAGCCAGTATTTGTAAATATCCTCTCCAAGTTAAAATTGCATTTGCTAACTGGAAAAATCCCAATATTGGGAAGCAAGATATTGAACTATATAACCGTGGCTATCAACTTGTCCATGTGCCTGAAGGTAAAAATAGTGCTGATGCAAAAATGATTGCATTTGGTGCTTCTATCTTACGCTCTTATCCAACACTTAAAGAAATATTAGTCTGTTCTAGCGATGGAATTTTAAATCATCTTTGTAACGAACTCCAAAACCAGGGATTGATTGTTTATTGGGTACGTAGACAAGGGCAAATTTTGCATGTAGAAAATCGGAATACTGGCAAATTAACTGATTATTCCTTAGCAGTGGCAACAGAAGTTCCATCTTTTGAAAAAGTGCTTGATACAATTCAAGATTTGATTAAAACTGAACAGGAATCAATCAATGCTAGGTTAAACAGTTTAGTGGATGTTGCAACTTCATTTCAAGAAAGATGCGAGATTAATATTAAACATAATTTAAAGCAACCAGAAAATGAGAAAATAACCCCTGTTGTAAATAAATCACTGACCGAATCTATTCAAGAAAAAGAAAAACAAGAAGACTTTACAACAATTGCTAATGGAGAAATATTAGATAAATTACTATTTAAAATTATTCAGGATATACATATAAATTCTCCTACAACTAAATTATCTGTGCCTAAACTCTGTTCAGAGTTACAGAAAATAACCGGAGAATCCCCTAATTCAATTATAAAAAAATTAAAGTTGGGTTCTAGTTTTGTTAAATATTTAGAATCGTCTCCCACATTTACATTAAAAGCGAGTGGCAAAGAATACGAGGTAACAGCACTATTCTGCGATTAGATACTTTCTGGATGTTTACGTACAACCTGAGCCTGTAATTCAGTATTATGTAAACAGATGTAAAGAAATATAAATATTGCAATGCAGGATAAAGTTGTCGTTATTGTCGGTGCTACTGGTGGTATTGGTTCAGCTTTAACACATAAACTTGCGCCCACCGGAGTCCGGTTGGTATTGGCTGCGAGGGATGCAGCTCGTTTAACAACACTGGCGGCTGATTTATCAGGGGAAGTTTTGACCGTTCCCACTGATATTACTGACCCCCAACAAGTAGATATTTTGATAGAAAAGACCATCGCTCAGTTTGGTCAAATCGATATTTTAGTGAATGCAGCCGGTGTAGGTATACTCAAGCCTTACAACAGCCTGGAACCTGCTGATTTAGACAAGATGCTAGATGTCAACTTAAAAGGCAGCTTTTATACTAGCCAGGCGGCTGCTGAAGAGATGCAAAAGCGCAAGTCTGGTCACATCTGTAATGTGGTAGGAATTCTCGGCAAGCATTCGATGGGGATGGCAGCAGCTTATTCTGCTTCTAAGTTTGGTGTTGTGGGTTTTAGCAAGTGCATGGCAGAGGAACTCAAGCGTTTTGGTATCAAGTTCACGCTATTCTACTTTGGTGGGGTAGATTCTCCTTTCTGGGATAATGTCAACCTAAAAGTAGACCGGAAAAAAATGCTCAGTCCTGAAACTGCTGCCAATGCTATTTTCTTTGCCCTTTCTGCCGAACCGCAAGCTGTGCCAATGGAAATTAATATTCAACCTGATAGTCATATGTTCTTTTAGAGTGGGAGTTCGCCTAAATAATTCCTGCTTAGGAAGGACATGAAAATCTAGCAAAAGAGGCAAAATTTACAGATATATAAGCTGTTATGCTGGATTTTCAATATCTATGAAAATTGATCACGTTCATTTCTATGTAGAAGATGCCAAAATTTGGCGGGATTGGTTTGTACACCATCTTGGTTTTCAATCAGTAGCCGATCGCAGCAGTTCGTTTCACACTTGTACAGAAGTAGTGAAAAGTGGTGCTGTCTGCTTTTTTCTATCTTCACCACTGTTACCCACAAGTCCAGTAGCGGAGTTTTTGCGTAAATATCCACCCGGTGTAGCAGATGTCGCTTTTGCTGTGGAAGATGTAGAAGCTGCGATCGCACAAGCTCAAAAACATGGTGCTACAATCCTACAACCCATCCAGGAACGCCAGGTAGGTAGGGCTTTTCTCAAGTGTGGCAAAATTGCCGCCTGGGGTGGACTGACTCATACATTAATAGAAAGGTCATTTGTCAGTAGTCATTCGTCATTAGTTTTTGACAAAGGACAAATGACAAATGACAACACTTTTGCTGCTATAGATCACATTGTGTTAAATGTGGCAGTTGGTGAATTGGATCGTGCTGTCGCTTGGTACGAAAAAATCCTAGATTTTCAACCCCAGCAAGCATTTAAAATTAAAACCAATCGTTCTGCTTTACACAGTCAGGTGATGGTTTCGCATAACGGCAGCGTCCAACTGCCAATTAATGAACCAGCTTCCAAAAATTCCCAAATTCAGGAGTTTTTAGATGTCAATCGGGGGCCAGGTATTCAACATATTGCCTTACGGACAACTAATCTGGTGAGTGCGATCGCTAAATTTCGTGCCAGTGGTTTACCTTTGCTTTCAGTTCCCCAAACCTACTATTCACAGCTAAAACAGCGTTCAGGACTCACGCTATCACCTCTAGAACTAGAAGCGATCGCTCAACAAGAAATTCTCGTAGACTGGCAAGAATATACTCCCGTAGGGACACAACAAACTGCACCCCTACTACTGCAAATTTTCACCCAGCCTATTTTTGAACAGCCAACATTTTTCTTTGAGTTTATTGAACGCCGTTTCCAAGCTCAAGGTTTTGGCGAAGGTAACTTTCGCGCCTTATTTGAAGCCATTGAAAGCGAACAAATCAAACGTGGTACCCTGCAATAATGCCTGAGTACAAAATATCAATTGAAATTCAGCCAGACTTGATACCCTCAGAAAATAGCCATACATCTGAGATAATTTTAATAAAAATTAACTTTTTCCGCCGATGCTAAGACTGATTACTGACTTCGACGGCCCAATTATTGATGTTTCCGAACGGTACTACCGTGTTTATCAATTCTGCTTAGAGAAAACCCGTCGCCCAGATCAAGTAGTGCAAGAACTTCCGAAAGCGGAATTTTGGCAGTTAAAGCGATCGCGCGTTCCTGAAAAACAAATCGCCTTAAATTCAGGGTTAGATGAAGCCCAAGCCCAAGAATTTGCCCAGTTGCGGCGGCAAACTGTGCATACAGAAGCTTATTTCAACTATGACACTCTCGCGCCTGGTGCTGTGGATGCACTGTTAAAAATTCAAGAAGCGGGAATTGATTTGGCAGTCATGACCATGCGCCGAGTTCGAGAACTAGATTATGCTTTTAAAAAACACGATTTAGGGAGATTTTTCCCAGAAAATCGTTGTTATTGCCTGAGTAACGACTACGTTAAAACTCGTGATATTGAAGATAAGCCCTTGTTAATGGCTAGGGCATTAAAAGAACTACCTCCGGCTGCCGATACCTGGATGGTGGGAGATACGGAAGCCGACATCACCGCAGCTAAAAATTATGATATCAAGGTGATGGCTGTGGAATGTGGTATCCGCGATCGCACCCAATTGGAACTTTACCACCCCGATTTAATCGTTAAAGATTTCAGCACTGCTGTAGATTTAGTCTTAAAACCCAAATATCTTGTCTAGAAAGGCTCTGTAGCTCTAACAGATTGAATTAATCGTACAAATGAAAGCAGGAGTCAGAATATGTATTCTGACTCCTGACTCTATATCTTTGAGAAGAACACATATAAACCATGTATTCTTTATGGAAATTTGCTTACAGCTAGTGGTTTACCGTAGAAAACTACTAACCAACCACAACAATATAAACGTTACTACGGTAGAGAACTGATTCGTTCCCAGATTGGTGAATGATGATATTTGTGGTAAGAGCCAGCTAGCAACTAGTCCCCCAGCGATTAAGCCAATAATTAAACTTATCAGGGTAAACAAAACTGCTCGGCCAAATTTGCCTTCCTTGCGATTGAGAAAGTAAATACTGGTGCCTACCCCAACCACCAATGCTAACTGCAAAATCTGCTCGCCTCCCTCTGGGTAAAACAAGCTGATAGAACTCAAACCAAGAAACCAAGCTCCTGGTAAAAGTATATCCGCAGGTGTTGGCTGATCCAGCATCCGTTGCAGCCATGCAGGTGACTGCTCACGAGGCGTTGGACTTTCTTTAGGAGGTGATTGCACTCGCAACTCTGGAAACCGGATGCGCTCAGGAACTTTAATTTTACCTTCCTGGCGCATCCGTAAGCGATCCATTAAAATCGCATCGTAAGCTGCTTCAATTACTTCTAAATGCTTGGCATCGCCACTATGTTGCTCGAATAGGCGATTACGAGCATCCTGAATTTCATCGAAGCTAGCCTCTTCTGATACCCCAAGTTTTTCGTAGGGATTTTGATCGCTCATGGGAGTTTGTTACTTCAGCCTCAGTCAGCGGCAGTCTTTTGTCGAATAAAAAACAGTTTTAGGTTTTGTTTTAATCGAAACTAAAGTCTCGACCTACTTTTATGCCCTACCAGGATAGTAGCACGGGTTAGTTTGATTGACTTTGTAATTTCAACTATAGTCACTTTAACATATCGCTATAACTCCGTGTATACCCTCATGTCGTTGCTTAATTCTGGCTTTAATCTAGAATTTGAACGGAGAGTACCTAAAATCCAGAGTTTTTATGAAAAAATTAACTTTACTGCTTTCAATTTGGCAAAATTACTGTGCCCTAATAGAATTTTTTTAATTATACTGAATAATCGCTTGTGGTATATATCCGCATATCGATTTAAAATTGAAACGTTTTAAGTTGCCATCTAACTAGAACTATTACGGCTAAAGTCAGAGCGCCTATCTACTGTGGCTAAAAGAAGTTTCGCGTTTTCATCGCCCACATTTCTGATTACAGTATTTATTTGTGAATGATCGGGATTCCCATACCGTAGCCATGTAGATTCTTAGTTAGTCCCAAAGTGGTAACTGCGTTTTTACGCAACCCTCTTGTTAATCTTACGAATTTTTGTGCAAAGTAATGGTCATGGCTCCTGCCAAGATTCTTGTAGTTGACGACGATCCTGCGGTTCGGAATTTAATCCAACGCTTTTTGATTAAACAGAACTATCAGGTGGAGGCTGCCGAAGACGGAAAGACAGCCTTAGCTCTATTTGAGCAATTTAACCCTGATTTGGTGATTCTAGACGTGAATCTACCAGATGTAACGGGGTTTAACCTTTGCCAAGAGATGCAAAGTCGTAATGGTGTTTTTGTTCTGATGTTGACTAGCCGTGCTGACGAAGCTGACAAAATTCGCGGCTTTGCCAAAGGTGCTGACGACTATCTCACCAAGCCTTTTGGGTTGGGAGAGCTAGAAGTCAGAGTCGGAGCGATTTTGAGACGGCAGCGAGTGATAACTACTGCCGAGCAGAAACGCTTGGTATTTGAAAAACTGATGATTGATCCGGTGCGACGGGAGGTAGCACTTAATAACCAAGCAGTACCCTTAACTGCGCTGGAATTTGACTTGTTGCATTTTTTAGCAAGTCATCCAGGTCGAGTTTGGCGACGGGCAGAATTAATCCAAGAGGTGTGGGACTATGAATATGTCGGCGACCAACGGGTTGTAGATGTACATATTGGTCAAATTCGCAAGAAGATTGAAATTGATGCTAGTCAGCCAGCATTAATTCAAACTGTACGTGGCGTAGGGTATAAGTTTGAATCTCCTGCTCACCCCCAACATTTGGAAGCCAAGTCCTGAGTCTATAGTCTAGAGTTTTTTAACTCTTGACTGTTGACTTATGGGGTAGTGATCAGTGAATTTCTTTAGCTTCAGTAAAAGACAAATTTAGACAATTAATTAAACATAGATAGAATTGCTCAAATACTGACCAGACAGTTATTTGAAATGTTTGTTTATCAATTCAAGACGGTGGACAGTAAAGAAAGTCCACTGGAAAATATTTCTTTGGATCTGACTGTTTTGGCAGATATGTGCTTAGGTGAAGTTTTTAGGGGCGCATAGCTTGTCAATTTAATCTGAAATCGGCGCTTATAAACCGCATCTACACTTGAATTTACCTGCCTTTGCAGGTTTCATCACAAGGAGCTTAAGCCCCTTGTTTTTTCTTGCCCAGGCTCGAAGTTGACACTAATGTAAAAATACGTATACGCAGTAGGAGCAATTCATGAATTGCCCTTGCTGCGTATAGTTTTGAGCAAGTTATAGAGCAGAATCTACTGAATCCTTTTTATTAGACATCTCCAGAAATTAAATATGCGTTATCCAGAATCCTTGTAGAGACGTAGCAGTGCTACGTCTCTACATTCATTTTCGGAGATGTCTATTGTAATATTGCCCCGATATGCTTAATCGCTATTGGATCAAATCCCATTTATGGGGCACGGTTTGCCGTGCCCACATTAGAGTATGAGCGAGAATAACGCCCGTACTTATGGAGTATCTAATAGATTAGCTGTTGTGGGTGAATCGATGCTGGGCGTTTCTACTGAGGAGTGGTGGAATAAAGTTTCCAGATAGACTCGGGCAGCCCGGCGATCGCTATCTCCATTTTGGAGTAAAAACAATGATAGTGCAGCCGTCAATACCCTATTTTCATCCCAATCAGGATGGGTTTCTAAGTAGTTTTTTAAGGATTCGTGGAGTGTTTCGGGAATTTCTGTAAAGATGCTAACCGTTGATTTCATGAGATTTTCCTCCTATGAGGATAATCAAGAGGGACAAGTTGCTTGCGGTGAAGCGGCTTATGGCTTCCTCACCCTTACGGGTTCGGTAGTTTCTCATGGGGGAAACCCCCTTGGCGCTAGCCTCTCCCTTTGGGAGAAGACCGAACTACCTCACCACTCTTTTGTCATCCCGACAATCTACGTCTACATCTCAGGTAATATATTTTACACATTTGATGCCAACGGTTGAAGGAATTACAAAAGCAAGCCGAATCATTGTGCGCCAAGAGGGGGTGGGTTTGTCAATGCTGCGAAATGTTAAAAATGAATGTATAAAAAATAAATACGAACGAAAGAATAAGCATTAGAGCCTATTTTTCGTTACTTTACTTTATAAAAACTCAGTCCTTGAAGTTCTTTGCCACTGTTAATTAACAATCCCCAGTCAGAGGGTAAGAAGCCCATTAGTTCGTAGTGAACCTGTGGAAAACTGCTAAAATCCCTGTGGAAACCCTGTGGAATGAGTGAGAAAAATAGCAGCCAATGATAAGAATTACAAAAATGTCACCAAACTATGACATCTAAACTCATGAAATTAGCTTCTCAATCTCAGCTATCATCGTGGCTGCCCTCAATACATCCCCAAGTCTGGATTTTTGCGATAGGTAGATTTCTGTCGGAAGTTGGCACCGGCTGTACCCTGTTTTACGCCCCCATCTTTTTTGTGAATGAAGTTGGTTTATCTGCAACCAGTGTTGGGGTAGCCTTGGGTAGCGCCTCGATTTCCGGCATTGTGGGGAGGATTGTAGGTGGTTCTTTGGCTGATTCTGAACACTGGGGCCGCCGCCGCACTTTGTTGCTAGCGACGGCGATTTCAGCAATTGCTTCTCTGGTTTTAGCTGCAACCAATGATTTTACTATTTTGGTAATTGGTAGCTTGATTAGCGGTTTAGGGATAGGTTTCTATTGGCCGGCGGCTGAAGCTGTTGTGGCTGACGCTAGCCAGATTGACAATCGCCGCGAAACTTTTGCGATCGCACGACTGGCTGATAATCTTGGGTTAGCGATCGGAATTATGCTTGCTGGGTTTTTGATCGCGGTAATTGGGAGTTATCGATGGCTATTTATCATTGATGCCATCTCTTTTCTGATGTTTTTTGGGGTTGTCTATGTGGGAATTAGTAAAACCGAACAACAGCAGATAGGGGAATTTGAAAAGAAAGAACATTTTGCTTCTTGGATGGCAGTATTAAGCGATCGCCGTTTCCTGGTCTACATCGCAGTTAATATATTCTTTACAATCTATATTTCTCAAATCCATAGCACTCTGCCGCTTTACTTCAAAAACTTTGTTATCAAAAGTACTACCGAAGGATTTGCTCAAACTACTATTAGCGTTCTATTTGCTTGGCATCTGGTGCTAGCTATCATTTGTCAGTTGCCTGTCACCAGTTTCTTAAAACGCTGTTCTCACACACTGGCACTCACCGTTTCCGCCATTCTTTGGGGAGTTGGTTTTGGACTCATTTGGGTAAGCGGTACTGCCCCATCTTATAATTTAGTTTGGGTAGCATTGGCATTGGGAGTATTTGCAGTTGCAATTGTTTCTTATACTCCATCTGCCGCCTCTTTAGTCACTGAGTTAGCCCCGGAAAATCAACGTGGCGTTTATTTCTCCGTCAATGCTGTGTGTTGGGCGATTGGGTCTTTTATTGGTCATCCATTGGGTGGATGGGCATTAGATCAACCGCAAATTATTACCAATACTTTTTGGCTAGGATTCCCCTTGAGTGTGCTGATTGTCGTGGTGATTTTACAGTATCTCAATCGGATTTTAGCTGATACCAATTCTGTATGAAGATGCGCTAAACCATATTTAAGTACAAGGAAGAAAAACGAACCGCATAGACGCGGAGCGGCTTCCCGCAGGGTAGGACGCAAAGGACACAAAGAAAGAAGTTAAAAGTCCGGTTAATCACTTATGATTACCGCATCTGTGCAAAAATCGGAAAAGCCTCTTTCTCCCTGCCCCCTGCTCCCTTTCCTCCTCATTGGCGACGTTCTTGCAACTTACGATACACAGATTTCAAATCAACTTGATGGTGAGCTAAGGCAACCAAAGTATGATATAGCAAATCAGCCACTTCACCTGCGATCGCATCTGCTTCATCATCTTTAAAGGCCATTACCACCTCGGCGGTTTCCTCACCGATCTTTTTCAAAATTTTGTTATCGCCACCAGCGAATAGTTTACAGGTATAAGAACTTTCAGTAGGATTGTCCCGGCGATCGCATATTATTTGAAACAATTGCGACAACGTATCCCCTGGTGGTGGAACAATATTTCCTTCTATTTGGTGAAAGCAACTGCGTTCTCCAGTATGGCAAGCAACATCTCCTAATTGCTCTACCCCTATGAGCAAGGCATCACTATCACAGTCATAACGAATACTTTGCACTTTTTGAATATGTCCAGAAGTCGCCCCCTTGTGCCATAATTCTTGCCGGGAACGGCTCCAAAACCAAGTTTCTTCAGTTTCTAAAGTTTTTTGTAACGACTCCTGATTCATCCACGCCATCATTAGGACAGTACCATCCAAATAATCTTGGACAATTGCAGGCACTAAACCCCGTTCATCGTAGTGAATTTTTTCAACAGGGATGGCGTAATGTAGCGATCGCAAATCGTTAGAAGACATACCAGCTAGTTTGCTCTAATGAGAATAACTTATGGATTTACGATACCATTCTGAATAGAGCAACTGGTATGTTTTTTTGAATTTAACTATCTTATCTAGCTCTAAACAAGAGCATTGTGTTCCATTGCAGACTGCATTCTTACAGCACTTAAAGCAACTTTATGAGCTTTCGATGCCTCACCATACCAATGGATAGCCGAGTTAAAAGCTGCTCGGTAAAGATCCTGGTATGCTTCAGATAATCGAGTTTGAATATCTAGAGGCAAGTCTTTGTTGGACTTGTATAACATATTGTTATTTTTTTGGTTCAGTTAATTCTATAGGATAGAAATTCTAAGCAATTTTTAACCCTATCCTGAGATAGAGCTTTTTATTGTCCACTGTTAGGAGAGAACCTTGGTAAATACCACAATTAAAACAACAAAATCACAAGAGGTCTTCGCCGCTGCTCAAAACCTCATGCCCGGAGGAGTAAGTTCTCCAGTTCGTGCCTTTAAATCTGTAGGTGGACAACCCATCGTTTTTGATCGTGTTAAAGGCGCATATATTTGGGATGTAGATGGCAACCAATATATAGACTATGTAGGTACTTGGGGCCCAGCTATTTGCGGTCATGCTCATCCAGAAGTAATTGCAGCGTTGCATGAAGCTTTAGAAAAAGGCACCAGTTTCGGCGCTCCCTCAACTCTAGAAAATGTTTTGGCAGAAATGGTCATCGATGCCGTTCCCAGCATCGAAATGGTCAGATTTGTTAACTCTGGAACTGAAGCCTGTATGGGAGTTTTGCGGCTGATGCGGGCTTTCACCAACCGAGACAAAATCATCAAGTTTGAAGGTTGTTACCACGGACACGCCGATACTTTTCTCGTGAAGGCAGGTTCTGGTGTTGCCACACTTGGCTTACCAGACTCGCCAGGAGTTCCAAAAGCGGCAACTAGCACTACTCTAACCGCACCTTACAATGACCTAGAATCCGTCAAAGCCTTGTTTGAAGAAAACCGCGACGAGATTGCTGGCGTTATTCTTGAACCAGTTGTTGGTAATGCTGGATTTATTGCACCCGACGCAGGTTTCTTAGAAGGATTACGGGAACTCACTCACGAGTATGGAGCCTTATTGGTATTTGACGAAGTGATGACAGGCTTCCGCATTGCTTACGGCGGCGCTCAAGAAAAATTTGGCGTTACCCCCGATTTAACAACCTTGGGCAAGGTTATTGGTGGTGGTTTGCCAGTAGGAGCTTATGGCGGTCGCCGAGATATTATGTCAATGGTTGCCCCTGCTGGCCCTGTATATCAAGCTGGGACTCTTTCTGGTAATCCCTTGGCGATGACTGCTGGTATTAAGACTTTAGAATTGCTGCAAAAGCCAGGTACTTACGATTATCTTGAGCGGATTACTAAAAAGCTAGCAGATGGTTTGCTGCAAATTGCTAAAGAAACTGGTCATGCAGCTTGCGGCGGTCAAATCAGCGCGATGTTTGGCTTATTCTTTACCTCTGGCCCAGTTCATAACTACGAAGATGCGAAAAAGTCTGATACAGCCAAATTCGGACGCTTCCATCGGGGTATGTTAGAACGTGGTGTTTACCTAGCACCCTCTCAATTTGAAGCTGGGTTTACGTCTTTTGCTCACACTGAAGAAGACATTGATCAAACTTTAGCAGTTGCACGGGATGTAATGTCTAGTCTGTAAGTTGTTAAGGGATTCTCAGATAAACAAGTATCCAGTTACCTCTCTCCAAACTAGGCTACGGTGTACACACAAGTCTGAAGTAGTTTAAGAAGCTGGTTTTACCCCACCCTAACCCTCCCCTTATAAAGGGGAGGGAACTGGATTTCCGGCTTCCCCCCTTAGAAAGGCAGGGCTGATTCATTCCCCAAAGAGCTTTAAAAATCAAGGGTTCTAGCGATTAAAAATTAGTTATTTTGTTACTGGCGTGCCGATGAAACCAACTATTTTACTGATATTTCAGTGCTTAAATGTTCATCTCTTCGTCACGCTTACTTACAATTTTCTTGCTAACCATCTTGACAAATCCTGTTTGAAATGGAATGAATCAGCCCTGCCTTAGAAAGGGGGGATTGAGGGGGGTAATTCGACTTGTGTGTACACCGTAGCCAAACTAGGAGAGAGGCTTTGAATCTTACTCCCCTTCCCTTGAAGGGAAGCAGGGTGGATTAATTGTGCGGAGAGAAAATTTGTAATCCCCGTAACCTCGTCAGCCTGCTAACAGGGGAACTGGATTTATGAACGCAAGAATGAGGGTTTTAATTTTTCTCTCTAGACAATTAATCCACCCTGCCCTTCCCTTGAAGGGAAGGGGCTGGAGGTTAGGTCTGTATTCCATGCAATTGGGAACCGCTACAGTAGGGGATCAAAGAAATTTTTTAACGGGTCTGTACTGTACCGTTACAGCAGTTCCGGCTGTTATGAGGTACAGTAGCAGCAATTAGCAAACCAGTTTCTTAAATGTTGAGGATTTATTAAGTCGAGTGCAACTGATATTAGTTTATCAAC